>CAYZHK010000018.1:0-24846 GCA_964477685.1 uncultured Nitrososphaerota archaeon | reverse complement strand
AGAAGTTCAATTCAAACGGTAGTTAGGTTTTTTCCGTCATTCATTGCAATGCCCAGCTGCTAGGCGAGAGCAACAATCATAGCTGCCCTATGTCCTCCCCCCAAAGCAGGGGGTTCTTCCTGATGAAGTCTCGCATCATCACCTTGCACTCCTCCAAGTCCAGGTCAACCACCTCGACGCCCTGGGAAAGCAGGAGATCCCTGGCGCCGGAGAAGGTCTCGTCCTCCCCGACCACAAGCCTCGGTATCCTGAACTGGATAACTGCACCTGCGCAGAGGTGGCAGGGCATCAGCGTTGAATAGAGGGTTGTCTGGCCATAGCTCCCGATCCGACCTGCATTCCTAAGGCATTGGATTTCCGCATGGAGGATTGGGTCGTTCAGCTGCACCCTCATGTTGTGTCCTCGGCCTACAATCCTGCTTCCCCTTGCCAGCACCGAGCCGATGGGGATTCCCCCTTCGGCCAGCCCTGCCCTCGCCTCTTTGATAGCCGCCTTCATGAAGCTGTCCAAAGAGCGTTCACTGCAATGCACTTTCGTCGGTAAGCAATAAAAAGACGCGTGTCACTGATGAATTATTGGCTGGGTCTGGACATGGATAGGGATGCTGCGATAGGGCTTGTGAAGGAGCATGTGAAGAAGGAGAACAACCTGAAGCATATGGTTGCGGTAGGGGCAGTGATGCGGTCGATGGCCGCCAGGCTTGGCGAGGACCAGGCCAGGTGGGAAAACATCGGCATTCTCCACGACATCGACTTTGAAGAGTGCAACGGGTTGCAGGACCACACGCTGATCGCCAGGAAGCTGCTGGAGGGCGTGGTTGACGGCGAGGCAATCCAGACCATCATGGCCCACAACTATGAAAACACGGGCGTTGTCTTGGACACGCCTGCGAAGAAGGCCCTAGTCGCCAGCGATGCCGTATCGGGCCTCGTGGTGGCAACGGCGCTGGTGATGCCCTCAAAAAAGCTTGCCGATGTGAAGCCAGAATCACTGGCCAAGAAATACCGGACGAAGGATTTCGCAAAGGGGTGCGACAGGGCACGCATTTCACTCTGCGAGGGCGTTGGCGTACCGCTGGAGGAATTTCTTGCCCTGGCCCTCGAGGGGATGAAGGGGGTTTCGAGCGAGCTCGGCCTCTGAAAGGAGGCTCAGACGAGGGCATTGTCTATCGATTTCACGCAGTCGCATTCCCTATTCTTCGCGATGGGGGGGATTGCCTCCACCAGGAGCGACTTTACCTTCTCGACGTTGGACTTTAGGGTCTGGACGACCTCCTGGGCAGTCACAGGCTTATCTGCCCAGACGTCATAGTCTGTCACGGTTGCCAGGGTGGCGTAGCATATGCCGACCTCCCGGGCCAAGCTAACCTCTGGAACCAGAGTCATTCCGATTATGTCCGCCCCCCAGCTCCTGAAGAGCTTCGACTCTGCCCGCGTGGAGAAACGCGGCCCTTCGATGCAGACATAGGTCGCTCTGGGGTGATGCCTTATGCCAAGTTTCTTGGCAGCCTCAATTATTCCAGAGCGCGTCTCTGGGCAGAAGGGATCCGCCATGGAAAAATGGCCAACCACAGATCCCTCATAGAAGGTGTATTCGCGCTTTTTTGTAAAGTCAATGAACTGATCGGGTACCACCAGGTCGCCGGGCTTCATCTCTTCCCGGAGGCTGCCCACGGCGGAGGGGGCCAGTATCCTCCTCACGCCCAGATCCCTCATGGCCATGATGTTGGCGCGGTAATTGATCAGGTGGGGAGGTATGGTGTGCCGCTTCCCGTGGCGGGGGAGAAAAGCCACCTTTACCCCCTTGTATTCGCCAATGGATACCAGATCCGATGGGGAGCCGAAGGGGGTATGGATCTTGACTTCCTTGGTGGGGCCAAAAATGGAACTGTCATAGAATCCGCTCCCGCCAATTATCCCCACTTCCGCTGTGCAGGAGGACATAGGGGCACCGTGCCTTGTCTATCCCGGGGAGATTATAAAACGGTTTTCATGGGATTGGGGGCGACACCGACCCTCAGGGCCTGAGGGTGTAGGCTCCTCCATCGTTTGAAACCATGCCCCTGCGGGCTAGGAATTCGAGGGCCTTCTCCATATACCAATCGCTGAAGGAGACGCCGTACCATTCCCTGAAGGCACTGTCCAGGTCTTCTTTCCGCCAAACCTTCCTTTCCTTTTCTTCGGCCATCACGCGCTTAATGAAGCCAATCACATCCTCAAGCCGTGTCCAGGGGTACTGATACCAGATCCAGCCCTTTACCTCCTCGGCGTAATAGTCCGGCTTGACCTTGCTGCTGGCAGAGATCCACTGGAGTGTGGCCACCCTGACCTCATCGGGCCTGCAGGTTGTCCAGATGTAGTCCTTGGCCAGTATTATGGAGTCCCCGGTGTCCGCAATGTCGTCCATTATTAGTGCCCTCTTGTGGTTTAGGTCGCATTCGAGCGGATATTTCACCACGGCATCCTTGGCCATTTGCGCAGCCGAAGGCCAGTGGGCTATCTGAAGGGATACCAGGTCGCTCACAACCAGCTTGTCGCAGATGAGGCGGGCAGGGATGTATCCCCCCCTAGAGATAGCGATGATGACGTCGGGGAGCCAGCCGGAGGCATACATCTTGTCGCTGACCTCGGCGCTCCACTTCTCAACATCGTCCCAAGCAACCTTTTTTGTGACTACTTTGGGCAAAGTGACCACTGGCACATAATTCGCCGCAGATGGTTAATAAGCGTGAGGTGGAAGGCCGCCGCTTCTCCTAGGCGCGGGGCCCCTGCCCCCTCCGGTTGGCGAGGACAAACCTCACCACTCTCAGTACATCATTGTCATTCATGCCATGTCACCCTAAACCGCATGGGCATAGCTTATCTCGGTTATCGTCCCGTTTGAGATGGTTCCATTCCAGAGGATTCTGTGGGGGATGGCGCTTGAATTCTGGATCCGCGCTATCGAGAAATCTGCGTAGGCCGTGCAATTCATGCTGGCGCATCCGATCTCGATATACCAGCCATTGCCACTGAAGACGCCGCTTCCGAGGTATATCAGGCTGAGATTGGCAAGAAAGCCAGAAGCATCGGGATGGTTTGTGGCGATATAATTGACCACGCCATCCTTCAGGGGCAAATAGCGCTCCGCTTCCTGTTGCTGCAGGATGCCGTAGGCCACCACGGCAGAGGCGAGGACTACGGCCACCACAACCACAGCCACGAAGAGCCAAATGGGTTTCATTTTTCCATCAGAATCAAATTCCCTTCGACTTTTAATAATCCTATACAATAGAACGGCAAGGCCTGCGTTCTAGAGGCATTAGAACATGCCCCCCAGCGGCATTGGTTCTGCCGGCTGAGAGGGCCATCGGCTATAACCCGATAATATCCATTCTTAAATACTACGGAGGACATCACCTCGGCGGGAAATCAATTGAGGACCTATTCAGACTCTGCCATCTACCCGGTGGAGCGAAAGGACCGCGTCCTGGGCAGTCTCGACATGGCCCTCCTCTGGGCAGGGTCTGCGATAGCGGTCAATGTCTGGTACAGTGGCGGCTATCTTTCGCCATTGGGGTGGGTGCCGGGCATAGCCATGATAGTGGCTGGAAGTTTCGCCGGCAGCTTGATTTTTGCCTTGGCCGGCGTGGTTGGAAGCGACCTGGGGGTCCCATCCATGGTTACGATGAGGCCTAGCTTCGGGCTTCGGGGCTCCCAGCTGATAAGCCTCCTCAATTACCTTGTCCTGGTGGGCTGGACCGCCTGGATGATATTCATCAATGCGTCGGCCGTGGAGCAGGTATCTGCCATCCTCTTCGACTACTCGGCATTTCCCCTCTGGATCACCCTAGGGGGCATGCTCTGCACGGCCTTGGCCTTGGTCAGGGCTGGAGGGTGGAGATGGTTCACGAGGATTTCGGTGGTCATGCTGCTGCTTCTTTCGCTTGCAATAAACGCAGTTGTCTTCTTGGGCTATGGCTGGGGATATCTTGCGGCGAGGCCGGTATGGGGAATGGATGCGGGAGTGGCCTTCGACCTGGCGCTGATAATCCCCCTTTCTTGGGCACCACTGGCCGCGGACTATATGAGGTTCTCAAGGTCATCCAGGGGTGGCTTCATGGGTTCGCTGTTCGGGCAGGGGGGGACAAATTCCTGGTTCTATATCACCGGACTCGCCTGCGCCCTCGCCTTTGGCGCCTACGATCCGACGGCTTATGTGACTAGGATCAGCCCGCTCTTCGGGATCGCCGCACTCCTGGTCATCTGGCTGGGCACCATCACGACGACATTCCTTGACATCTATTCCGCCAACATGTCACTGATCAACGTTTTGCCTTCCCTCAAGGAATGGCAAGGGAGCGCCATCACCGGAGTGCTGGGGACTGTGGTGGCCTTCCTTCCATGGCTCGATGCCTTCGTCGGGTTCCTGAATGTAATTGGTGCCCTTTTTGTTCCTCTTTTTGCCATAGTGGTCGCAGATTACTTCCTGGTCAGGAGGAGGAATTACGATGTGGCCGCCCTCTACATGCCAAAGGGGGCATACTGGTATCGGAGTGGTCTGAATCCGCGGGCCTTTGTAGCATGGCTGCTGGGAGTTGCAGCCTACGTCATCTTCCTCCATGCGACCCCCTGGCTTGGGGCGACGCTGCCCTCATTCCTAACCACAATGCTAGCCTTTGTCTGCCTTAACAGCTCTAGTCTCCGTTCCTGATGCCTATGGAGAAAGTCCTGTTTGTACACCGGCATGGCGCCCTCGACCAGATGCTTAGGCAGATGGGCAACACTGCAGGACGCCGCATTGGCTTCCGCAGAAGTGATGTTCAGTGGTGAAAATGTTTAAATTGATAGCCCGGACAACCATGAATCAGTGGGATTTGCATGTCTGAGTGGCGTCACAATAGCAGAATGCTGGATCTTGCCAACTTTGGCTTCTTCCTAGTTTCTGTGGGTATAACCTTCGTGGCGGTCCCAGATCTCATAGGCCGTCTGAATGATTTCTTCAGGGACTTTACAATGGTTGAACTCTCCCCCAACTTCTTCTTGCCAGCTCCAGCCGGTTTCCACCCCCAGGTCTACTATGCATTCCTAATCTTCGCCCTGGCTTTTGGTCTCCTCCACATCCTGCTGCTTGTGGGCAGGATCTACTACGGCGACAGGCTGAGAAAGAAGGCAAGTACGCTTGGCAGCATCGTCTTCCAGCTGGGGTCGGCCTATGTCTGCACACTCCTTCTCAGCCAGAGTGTCGCTTGGTTCGGCTTCATTGGCCTCGTGATAATAATGGGAGGGGTCGCGCTGGTATTGGAGAATCTGGTAATCCTCGCCGCCACAAGGCGGCGATGAATCTCCCGATCATCCCCTGGCCCAGTGATCAGGGGTCAGAACGGGCGGGTCCACCGCCCTGAAGATTGGAGATAGCTCCATCGCCTGCCTCCAGGGCAATGGTCAGGCAGAATTGTCCAATATCTTTAAATACTATGACCATGAATCTGTTTACAATTCGGAGGGCAAAAATTGTCAAAAGGTGTAGGCCTTTTCAGTTAAGGCAATAAGTCTTAATATTCGACCCTCCGCCACCCTTGAAGAATCTCTTGTGAGACTCGCCGAGAAAAACTTGACCTCAGTCCAGTACAGGATACTGGAATATATCTACAGAAAGGAAACCGGCTTAGCTCACACGTACTCCTGGTATGTGAAGTCCATTGCCACAGAGATGGGGGTGCCGGAGTCCACAGCCAAATGGTGCCTGAACAACCTCAGGGGGATGCTCCTCATCGAGGCGGGGTCTGCCCTAGAGAAGGGGATTCCACTCAGGCTGACACATCCGGGCCTCGTTGTAGCGAAGGGGCTATCTGGACCCCTCTCCGGGCGCCCAAGGGAGGATTACAGATGAGGCTTACGCCTGCGCTGTCCATTACGCTGGCCGTCATGGCCATCTGCTTCATCTCCGTCCCTCTCCTGGCCGCAACGGTGGGTGGATGGTACGCCTACTGGGGGGCGATGATATTGAGCGCGGTCTGGGCAGTGGTGCTCCTTTGGCTCAAGACCTCCAGGTATTGGGAGGAGGAAGACTGATGGCTGGCGAGATACCCATCCCAACGCCCACAGCAGAATCCACCATAGCTGTCACAGTTGCCATAGCAGGGATGCTGGCCATCAGTGCGGGCATTGGGCTCTACTATTTCAAGAAGGCAAAGAATTTCGATGAGTGGATGGTGGGCCACCGGGACATGGGGCCTGTCATCACAGGCTTCGCGCTGACTGCCACATTCCTCAGCGGCTGGGCAATATTCGGGAATGCGGGCCTCTGCTATACCTACGGCTGGTCGGGAAGCTGGCTCATTGGAACCATGAACCTTATGGGCCTCTCACTCTGCGTGGTGCTTGGCTACCGCATGCGGCGCTATGCCGCTCTTGGGGCAAGAACTGTGCCGGAGGCTGCCAAGTTAAGGTTCGACAGCAGGCTTGTACAGGGGCTGGCTGGAATCACCATGGCCATACTCCTTCTCGTCTACTGCATCGGCCAGTTTAAGGCCATGGCCTCAGTGTGGAAGCTGACCACCGGGACAGACTGGCTTACCAGCCTAGTGATCACAGCCATTCTCTGTGCCACATACATCGCAATTGGAGGGTACGCCGGCACAAATGTTTCGGTGGCAATCCAAGGCGCCATATTGACGTTGGTGGGGATTGCTTTCGGAATTGCTTCGATCTTTTGGGCGGGCGGGCCGTCGCAGATATCCAGCGCCATTGCCAACGCCACATTTGTGAAAACAGGCGGAAGCGTTACCTCCATACCCATTGACGGGTACACGGCGCCAATAGGCGTCACCTTTGCAGGTTATGACTATCTTGGGGTTGTAGCCGCAATGTTCATGTTCGTTTTCATGGCATCGGGCTTCCCCCACAACCTGGCAAGGTTCATAGGAGTGAAGAAGGTTTCAAAGAAGGACTACAAACTGCTGATGGGCATCGTGATCGTCGGATGCCTAACTCCCCTGATGATCGGGGCAATGGGTTTGGCAGCCCGCTCAGTCTGGGGGGCGCAGTTGATGTCCAGCGGGCCGATATTTGGTGATGCAGCTGCAGCCCTTGTAAGCATGGCAGTCGGCGGATCCGTAGGCGGGGCTATTTTTGCGATGGCGGTCTTCTCGGCAGCGATCTCAACGCTTGCAGGCATGGTGATGATCATGGCCACCAATATGACACGGGACATCATAGGCAACGCCAGGCCACAGATATCCTCTAGGCTGCTCCTCTCGCTGTCAAGGCTTCTCGTGATACCTTTCGTCATCATACCTCTCTGGTGGACCTACACCGCTCCCCCGCCAGTGCTCTCCGAGTTCATGTCAGGCTCGGCAGTGGCCCAGGGGGGCATCTTCTTCTTCGTGATCGCGGTCTCGATGTACTGGAAGAGGGCTACAAAATGGGGGGCCGTCGCAACAATACTATACGGAATGGGGATGGCTCTGATGCATCCCGCAGTGTATGGGGCAAGGCTTCCGCCATTCAACAGCTGGAGTGTCTGGGCACTGACATTGATGTTCGGCTGTGCCGCCATATATTTCATCGTAAGCCTCCTGACGAAGCCTGCACCCGATGAGAAGCTGAAGGGGCTCTTCGATAAGCCCTAAACTTTTTTTCTTTTTTAAAAAAACCTGACAAAAACTATATAACCCCTTTGAAAGTTAGTCATTTATCATAAGCATATAACATATTATATAAGGCGGTTATATATGCTGAGGCTTACCGAAAAGGAAGTCCTAGGACTCTGCCGCAGAATATTGGATCTGGGCTTTGAGGTCATTGCTCCAATGGACATAAACGGTAGCCTTCGGCTCGCCATTGTTGAGGATGGAGCAAAGCCAGTTCTTGGCTATGTCAGAATCAATAACTCCCCTCGATATTTCCTTTTGCCCTCGAGGGAATCACTCTTCAGGTACAGGAGCAGTGCCACCATAACCTCCTACGGTGTTAAAATGAGATTTCAGACCTCCGAGGGCCCATGCCCAATCACCATTACGCCCGAGTACAACCTTCCTAAGAAGAGACTCGCCTTCTTCGGAATACACCCCTGCATGCTTAATTCCATAGCCTACCTGGACAAGGTCATGCTCAGCGAGCCTGCCGATCCTTACTACTCTGCAAGGCGTGAGGGGATGCTGACGGTCGTTCTGGAATGTGAAGAGGGGGACGAATACTGCCTCTGCCAATCGGTCGGCTCGTACAGGATCCCTGAGGGATATGCCGACATAATCCTGAGGAAGGCCGGAGAGGGGTATCTTGCACGGAGTTGCTCTGACAGGGGAGAGGTGATTCTAAAGGAATTGGGAAAGCCGGACGATGGTGCCGAAGCGGGGGAGATGGCCCCAAGGATGAAGACAAAATATGCCCTGGAGGCCCTCAGCGAAGCTAGCATTGATTCCAAGGACCCCAACCCTAGCCTGGAGAGCTGCACTCTCTGCGCAGCCTGCACAGTTACCTGCCCAACCTGCTACTGCGGCGACATCGAGGACAAATTCAGCCTGATGGAACCCACCAATGTCGAGCGGGTCAGGGTCCGAATGTCCTGCCAGAGGAGATGCTATTCCACCATTGCAGGAGGCGTTACATTTCTAAAGACGAGAGATGCCAGGTTCAGATGGCGGCTTAAGCACAAATTTCCATTTTCCAAGAAAGCCTATGGGATGGTTGGCTGCATCGGCTGCGGCAACTGCATAGCCCAGTGCCCGTCACGCATAGACTTCAGGACATATATCGGGAGGGTCGAGGCATGAAGGCCGAGGAACTCAACCCCTACATACCCAGATCTGCGTCCGTCGCCTCGGTGAAGAATGAGAGCCTAGAGTCAAAAACCCTGAAATTGCGACTGATAAACTGGACTGCTCCCTTCAGGCCAGGGCAATTTGTTCAGCTACTCCTGCCAGGCGTTGGGGAGGCCCCCTTCTGCATCGCTTCCACTCCCAGTGATCCAAAACACCTGGAGCTGACCATCATGCGTAGGGGCATAGTGACCAATGCTGTCCAATACCTGCGACCGGGTGATGCGGTGGGCGTGAGGGGGCCTCTGGGGAAGCCCTTCCCGCTTGACAGGTTTGAGGACAAGGACATCCTGATAGTGGCAACCGGTATCGGAATAGCTGCCCTCCGGTCGCTCATCCTGCATATTGTCGAGAACAGGGAGAGGTTCAGGGAAGTGACCCTGCTCTATGGCGCCAGGTTCCCAGAGGACCTCGTATACCGTGACGACCTGAAGAGCTGGGCCGAGAAGATCAAGATCATCATAACGCTCAGTAAGGCATCGCCCGAATGGACGGGCCTCAGGGGAAGGGTCACTGACCACCTCAACGATGTGAAGCTCTCAAGGGAAATGGCCGCAGTGATCTGCGGGTCCCCGGCGGTGATGGAGAGCATAGCCGGTGAGCTGATCAATCGGGGCATACCAAAGGCGAATATCTATGTCTCCCTGGAGCGGCATATGAAGTGCGGCATAGGCAAATGCGCCAGATGCCTGATAATGGGAGGCCTCCTTGTGTGCCGGGATGGGCCGGTATTCAGTGTGGACGAGATTGACATGAAGGCAATAGGTGGATGATGCCATGAAGCTCGCGTTCTATTCCCTCACCTCCTGTGAAGGTTGCCTGACCACACTGATAACCAAGCTGGGTCCTCATTTGGAAAGTCTCTGGAACATGTTCGATATCGATTATTTCAAGCTGGTTAGGGAGCCGGTCGGTGGCAGCAAGATCCCCAAAGCCGATATCGCGTTTGTGGAGGGGGCAGCGGTGACGAATTTGGACAGGGAAAGGCTCAAGGAGATACGCCAGAATTCGGGGTTCGTAGTGGCACTGGGGACCTGCGCCTCCAGTGGCAACATCGCCTACACCGCCTCCAGAGAACTCAAGGGGAAGGTCAAGAAGCTGAGGGATGTGGAGATATCCGAGGCGGAGCCGATAGCATCGGTAATCCCCGTAGACTATGAGCTCAGCGGCTGTCCAGTCAGCGCAGAGGAGTTCACCGACGCGCTGATGAGGCTCATCAACGGCATAGAGCCTATCCAACCGGACTTCTCGGTATGCTACCAGTGCAGATCAAATGGAAACAGCTGCCTCATGGAGAAGGGAAGGGTCTGCCTTGGCCCATTGGCAATGGGAGGCTGCGGTGCCCCATGCCCGACGGTCGGCACGCCCTGCTACAGCTGCAGGGGACCTGCCATCGAGGCTGATCTGGATGCATACCTCAAGACGCTGGAGAAGAAGGGCCTCGACAAGGAAAGGGCGCTCATCATGCTGAAGATGTTCACCGGCAAAAAGGCCAAGGAGGTATTCCGGAGTGAAAGCCGCTGAGGGTGAAATAATACTTGATTCGGGGGAGCTGAGGTTCATAGAGGGTCACGGCAGGCTGCTGGTCAAGGTTCAGGGCAAGAGCATCATGGCCGAGTTCCAGAACCTCGAGGGACCCCGCTTCTTGACCAAATACCTGACGGGGAAACCTGCAGAGATGGCGCCGATGGTGGCTTCGCGCATCTGCGGCCTCTGCTACACTGCCCACTCCATCAACTCAGCGGAGGCTGTGGAGAAGGCCCTCGGCATAGATGTGCCAAGGGAAGTGACCGACCTGAGGAATGTCCTGTACCTGGCCAATAACCTCAGGAGCCATATGTTGCACCTGCTCTACCTCAGCATACCCCCCATAGAGGGGCTGATCAGCGTCCTGCGGCTGCGGAACAGGGACATCTACAAAGCCGCAGCCAAGGTCCTCGCCAAGTCTACCGACCTGATCGAGATCTGGGGCGGAAGGTCGGTTCACGTCCCAAACGTTGTGGTCGGGGGTTTTGGCGCACCGCTCAAGGGGAAGGAGCTGCTGAAGGGCGTCAGGGAACTGGAGAGTTTGAAGAAAGATGCCATGGAATTCATCAGGTATGCACTCGATCTGGAACTTCCCGAGATAGAGAGATACCGGTTGCTGGCAGCACTTAAGAAGCCAGACGCCTACCCCGTCCATTCGGAGGGCGCCAAGATGGCCCTCACAGACGGCTCCATTCTCACAAACCAAGAGTACTTCAATGGCCTGAGGGAGGTTGCGAAAGAATATTCCACCTCCAAGCATGTCTATTTCCAGGACTCGGAGATAACGGTAGGAGCCCTCTCTCGGATTATGCTCAACAAGAGTTACCTCAGCCCAACGGCACGGCAGTTTGCAGAAGAGGTGGACTGGAGCATGAATCCTTTCCTAATGGTCAAGGCGCAGGCGGTCGAAGTCATCCACTATATCGAGGAGCTGGTGAGGCTGGGGGAAGAACTGTCGGATGTGGCCATGGATGCCAGCAACCCGGGTGTCTGCAACGTTATTGACACGCCGAAGGAGGCTGCGTGCGTATACCGTGGGAGCCATGGGAAAGGGGCATTTATAGCTGAGGCGCCGCGGGGGACCCTATGCCATTACTGTGAGGTGGAGGACGGCCTTATCAAGGATTACCGCGTCTATACCCCAACAGCGGTCAACTCCAGGAGCATAGAGGGGGATGCGGCGGACCTCGTAAAGAGGTTCAGGTCGCTGGGAATGGAGAAGCTCAAGTTCGTTCTCGAGGACCTGGTGAGGAGCTATGACCCATGCCTCTCCTGCGCGGTAAGCCTAGACGCCTTCACTTGAATCGGCGATGCGGCATGAAGACAACAAGAATAGACACCGAGACCCTAAATCGCATGAGATTGGAGGGTAAAGATTTTTACCTGGTCTTCACCGCGGCTTGGTGCGGCTACTGTGCCGCGCTGAAGAGAGAGATTGAGACAGCCTATCCGGCATTCGAACTCTTCGAGTTCGATCTCTCGGATGAGGAATGCCCCCTTTGGGACGAATATGGGGTCCAGGTTGTGCCAACGGCACTTTATTTCAGGGGCGGGAAAGAGCTTTCCAGAAAAGCGGCTTCCCTAACGGGTCTAAGGGTCAAGGACGTCAAGGCGCTCTCCTCTTCGCAATGACAAGAATCCCTGAGATGGCAGCAGCCGATGCAGCACCCAGCATTCCCATGGCCAGGTACGGAGAACTGGGCGAGATGGCGAACCCAACGTATCCCATCGTTAACGGCCCCACTATTTGCCCGATCCCTATGGAGGACTCAAAGAGTCCCGCATAGAGTCCCTTCGCCGGCCGGTCCAGCATGTGGCCCAGAGAAAAGGCATAGATCATGCCGAAGGCAATGCCGAGCAGGCAGGATGCCAAGGCGAAGAAGGCAATGTCCATCGCAGCCCAGGTCATGAGCATCGAGACTGCCATGAGAAGCGCCCCTATGGGTAGCATCAAGCCCTTCAGCCTTTCCACCAGACGTGGGTAGGCCACAAAGACAACGGTCCTGAATAGGGTCACCAGGCCGATGAGGTAGCCTGCATAGGCTGCCGGGAAGCCGATGCCCAGCGTATAGGCGGGCAGCAGGAAGAAATAGGCCAGCTGTGAAATTCCCCATACAACCATGGCGAAGAGCGCTGCAGCAGTGGCGAAGCCGCCGCCCACCGCTCCAGTTGCTCCCAGCTCTGGAGTCTTCTTTACCGATGCCTTCACCTTCAGCAGAAGTGGCACGCTGGCAAGCACCAGGGAGGCAGCCATGATAAACGAATAGGCAACGTTGGTGTAGGTCACGATTATGCCCAAGAGGAATGGGCCAAGCATGTAGCCGGAACTCCAGGCAACGCTATAGTTCCCTAAGCAGCGGCCCCTGTCGCCGGAATTGGACAGGTCGCCGACCCAGGCCTCGCTGGCAGGCCATACGAGAGAGAAGCAGATGCCCTCAAGAATTCTCAGGATTGCAAGGAAAATAAAGCTGGGGGTGATTATGTAGGCAAGGGCGACCCATCCATATATGAATGCCCCTGCAAATACCAGTGGTTTCCGGCCTATCCTGTCGGAGTGTCTGCCGAAGAATGCAGGCGCGATGGCATAGGGGACGGAGGTCAGTGCCCCAAGAATGCCCAGCTCCCATTCATTGACGCCGAAGCTCAGCACCGAGTAGAGTGAGACGGCGGGGGTCATAATCCCGAAGCCTATGGACATCGTAAAGATGGCAAGGAAGAGGAGGTAGATTGGGCGCACTGCACTCCACCTGACCAGCTATTTCAATGGTCTCCCAGGCGCATTGCCTTTCCCCTGACAATGGACTCGGAGGCTCCCAAAACGCTGAGAATACTGAATATTGTGAAGGAGACCTTCATCCCCGGCACTTCGCTGGGCCAAGAGGTGAAGGGAGATATTTCCTCGTCAGGAGAGGGGTCTTTTAATCCCATTGGGAGCACTGGGATAAGCTCTTTGGTCCACTATAAAAGTAGTATCCCCTACTCCTCACTGCAGAGAGGACGTTATTAAAAAAAAATTATTTGGACTTTGCTTTGACCTTGATTGGCTTGGCTATCCGCTTGCTTTCGGATTTGGTGGCTTTGGCCTTCTTTGGCTTTTTCGCATCGTGCTTGTTGCCGTAGACCAGCTGTTGCAGGCGCCCACCCCTCATCAGCTCCTCTGACTCGATGTAGATGCCTGTATTTTCGCGGCTGTTGCTGGCGGTGTTCATCCTGAGGTCCATGTGGCCCATAGATGGCTGAGGAGCAACCAAGAAGCCAGTCCCAGAGTCATGGCTCGCCATCGTGAACTTGCCCGGCTCGGAGTCCACATTCATTGTCTTGAGGCCCGCTGCCAGAGCACACTCCGCAGGCTGAGCGATCGCCGGTTTGCCGTGGACCACCGAGGCCATAACGCCCAGTTCCATGATTGCAACGCCTGCGACACCAAATATCACGGCCATATTGATTATGCCGGTCATGACCTGCATGGCGCAGACCGCAAAGAGACCTATGCCCGCTATAATTCCTGCTGCAAGCGGCACTTTCCTTATGCCCATTTTCCCCATACCCCCTTCCGGATCCTCTTGGGCAGGACGGCTCTGCCGGATTCACTCCGGTTTTCCCTTTCCACCCGCCCGCATGCAGCTCCAGAATGACCGCATGCCTACTTGCGTGGTATATACGCCCCCCAAACTGTATATATGTGTTTCTTATCAACTGTTGCACGCTTGGGGTGCGTTGCCCACAGCCCAACTGTTGTGCATAACGCTAGTGTAAAAAGTGTATATATGTATTACCAATAAACAGTTAAAATAAAAATAATACCTAAATAACGTTCATTTGACGAGCGACCCTCAGGCGCCCTCAAAGCCATTAGAAGGCGTATCTCGCCACCACCCCTCTTTGTCGACAGATGGCAGTGAGGCGGCTGTAGAGGGAAGCAAAGTCCGCTTCTGTCAGGATCTGCATCTCCAGAGGGGTAAGGGCCTTCTTCAGCCTTGATTTCATGAATGGCTTTAGGTTGAGCCTGTCGTAGAGTATCATGCTCCCGGTCCGTTCTGCCAGTCCGATCACTGCATTCATCTCTCCCTCGGAATCATTCTGGCCGGGGATGATCGGCCCGTAAAAAATCCAAGTCTTTATGCCCATGGAGCTGGCCTCCTCGACCGCATGGGCCCTCTCCTCCACTGGCGAAGCTCCGGGCTCGAATTTCTTCCGGAATTTTTCGTCCAAGGAAGTCACAGTCATGCCAAGCTCGAACCCATAGGTCTTGATCAGGTCCAGGTCCCTTGAGACCAACGAGGATTTTGTCTGTATGGACGCCCTGAAGCCGGCGGAGCCGATGATGTCCAGGGCATGGCGCGTCAGTTCCTGTTCCCTTTCCAATGGCTGATAGGGGTCGGTGACGGTGCTTACGCCAATCACTCCAGGGGGAAGCCGCTTCAGGTCATCTCTGAGGCGCTCTATAAATCCAGCCTTAACATGGACATATTCTCCCCAGCTACCGGTGGAAGCGAAGCGCCTAAGCACGTCCGGCACATAGCAGT
This sequence comes from uncultured Nitrososphaerota archaeon, assembly GCA_964477685.1. Lineage (GTDB taxonomy): Archaea > Thermoproteota > Methanomethylicia > Methanomethylicales > Methanomethylicaceae > JACTUC01. The sequence continues at coordinate 9,992 of CAYZHK010000018.1, read as the reverse complement.
AGAGACAGCCGTGTTGGCAGCCAACGTAGGGGTTTATGGTGTACTGGAGTCCCGGAAGGGAACTCCTGGAGACGGCAGATTTACACGGCACATGCTTCAGCTCGATCGTAGCCGCTTCACCTCCGAATAGTCGTCTATCCTCCTCTGGAGAATCGAGTCCCTGAGGATGGCACTCTCCTCTGTCCATCTCTTGGTGGGGACTGTCAGGAAAGTCCTGAGGCAGGCCAGGCACTGGCCCAGCCCATCGCAGATCCGGGGGCTCTTCTTGAACATAGCCCGGACGTTCTCCCTCACAAACCATACCCCCAGAGGGAGTGGGAATTCCGGAAGGATCTCCCTCACCACCAGGGCCGTGGCCTGGCGCCTCATGCCTTGGAGGGCCTCCCCAACTGCCAGGCGGGTGGAGAAGTAGCAGCCTCCGATTCCGGGGTATGTTTTGCGACCGAAATACCCCTCGTTATCACCTATTACCGAAGGCTCTAAGCCCCCCGTGTTCCAGAAGGAGCCAGGGAACCAGGCTTCCATCCATTCAAAGGACCAGGTCCTGGGCAGTAGTATGGCTGCAAAGCGGTTGTGCTGGTACTCGTGGGTATAGACCAGGTATTTGTCGGTCGTCGGGTAACCCTTGATATCATCCACAAGCTTCTGGGAGAGCGAGCTGTCCACCGCTGTGATGGACCATCGGGTCGGTACCATCCTCCTGTTCTTTGCCCTCCCGAAGGCGCCCATGCTGAAGGCCTTCTGGATACGGGAGACTTCTATGCCAGTCTCGTAGAGCCTGGAAACCGCCTCCCCCGCCTTCAGGTCCGTGTCGTAGTAGGCCTTCTCTATCCTATTGTCAACCCTCACCGATGAAATGTCAAACCCCCTTAGCGGGGCCGAGGGGCCGAAGGGCTGGGAGTTGTCATCAAAGGTAATCCTTTCGGTGGGGGGCTTCAGGAATGCTATCTCGGTATCGGCAGGAGATGTCCCCATGGAGAGCTCCTGGAGAGCTTCCACCATCCGCCCCCCCTTCCTCACGGCGTCGATGGGCATCGGGGTGGATCCCCTGATAAGGGAGTAGCGGTAATTCACTATGGTGTCTATGGATTTCCCGAACCACTCCTCAGGTATGTCCATGACGGAGGTATTTCCCACCATTGGGGGGACCATGGGTCCGACTAGGACGCGGGGATAGCCGTACCGGCCGACAAAGACAGAAGGGGGAGAGGAGCCTGCGAATTCCTTGGAGTTCACCCTGTTGACGTTTTTCAGGAAGGCCCTAGCCTTCAGCTCCACTGGGCATATGGCCTTCCCGCAAAGCTTCCTGCCTCCCCTGCACATTATGCACAGTGAAATATTCCTGGTGCTCACTCTTGGGCTGGTGGCCATGGATAATTCCCTTGGCAGGAAGGAGGAGTACCATTTGTCCATGTAGTCTACCCTTGGAGAGTGCCTACCGGGCTCAGATATCCGGTTGGCTCACCAATTTGTTCCCATAAAAGATAGATAACTGTTTCTGGTGGGCTCAAGGTTATTACTCCAAATCGTCCAGAGGGTTATTGCTAGGATGGAGGTCACCGACTGTTGAAATTCAGGGAAGAGCCATACTCGGACATGGCTGAGATGATAGGCAGGGATAACCTTGCACAGACCTTCGGGATGAAGCTCCTGAAGGCGGGCAATGGATCGTGCGAGATTTCCATGAAGGTCAGGGACGGCATGCTCAATGCCTACGGCGCAGTCCATGGAGCTGTGCTCTACGCGCTGGCGGACTGTGCCTTTGCCGTGGCCTGCAATTCATACGGGTTCAAGGCCGTGGCGCTTTCGGCCAATATTCAATACCGGCGGCCAGTGGGATTGGGCGAAGAGCTCACGGCCGAGGCGGTTGAGGAGAGCAGGGGGAAGACTACGGCGCTCTATAGGATAAGGGTCAGGAACGCGGCAGGGAAATTGGTCGCAGTGATTGACGGCCTTGCGTTTCTTAGCTCTCCCGAAGAGGCGAAGTAGTCCGTCCTATTGGCGGCTTTCCCATGGCGCCAGAAGGACCGATTGACCTTCCCCTCTAGAGGAATTTTTTCGGCTCAGTATCGAATGTTTTTTTGCAGCCAGGCGCACAGAAGTAGTAGGTCTTTCCCTGATAGACTGATTTCCACCGGGCAGTTTTTTCGTCCACTTCCATCTTGCACACAGGATCAATGGCCATAAAGACCACGTGATAGACTTGCTGCCCGAGAATATATAAATTGCCCAGTGGGCTAAGGACCACCAAAGATTTAAATTGCCTTGTGGCGTTAAAAAGTTGGCATTGAGAGAATGGGTGATCTTACGTCCCACCATCACATTCATGGAGTGTCCGATGAAACAATTGCGAGTTCGAAAACCGTGAAGTGCCCGAAATGCAACTTCGAGTTCAGCCTATACTATGCCCGCGCCTTTGCATGCCAAGGCTGCCCGAGCGCTGTGACCGGCTGCGAGAATGTCAGGTGTCCCAGGTGTGATGCTGAATTCCAGCTCCACAGGGTGAATATCACCGCTGACCAGCGTTCGACAAGGGATGTGAGTAGACATTTTTCAAGGCTAATGAAGCAGTACTATGATGATTTCGGGGAAAGTCCCAACAGGTAGATGGGCTGCCATGCCCCGGGCATCGGTCTGTGGGAAGGGTCCTCGGCCGGTTGGCGGGCTCAGAGCTTGGTGATGAGGGAGCTTCCCTTGAACTGGGAGAGCGCCTCCTTCAGCATGGTTACCATGTCTCCGGAGTCGACTTTTTTAGCGACGCAGCTGAGCGTGAACTTAAGTCCCTTCACCTTCTCGCCTGCATAGGTCCCTGGCCGGTACTCAATCCGCAGGTCAGGAGTAATGGAGAGGTATACCCTCCCGGCCGGATGGTCGCAGTATGCCTTTATGCGGACCACCTCCCCATGGGCCTTTACTATCCCCCTTGCCATCTCCAGGATGGCCTTACCGACCACTTCCGTGATCGCCTCTGCGTCGTTCAGCTGCATGTTGACAAGGCATGCGGCCCAAGCCATCCCGGAGCACCATTCTCTGCTGCGCCTCATAATGCCGTCAGGGGTTCTGGGTTGGCCCTGCGACCACTTTGATGCGAGCAGGAGCTCCACAAGCCCATCGGTCCCCATGCCGGTCAGCCCGGAGATGTAGAGGATCTTCGCCCGGTCGTTGGTCTTTCCAACGGTCTCTTTGAGACGGTTCAATGACTCGAGCCCAAGCAGATCCACCTTGTTTATGGCAATTATCTCGGCCTCTGACAATTGCTGGGCCAATATAGGCTGGATCGGTGTGCCCGACCCCCTGAAGCTGCGGGTCAGGAGTTCGCCATCCACCAGCACGGCTATCGCTCCCAGCTCGGTGTTTGGCGAGATTGTTGGCAAGACCTCGGAAATGGTCACCCAGCACCTGTGGGGGTCCGAGAAGCCCATCGCCTCTATGATGATTACGTCAAGGTCGGCCGCCAGCAGCTTCCGGAGGGCTCCTTTGAGGTCATTCTCCCTCATGTAGAGGCAATGCTTGGAGATCTCCTCAACAGGATAGTTTGTCAGTGAGGCGACCATCTTAAAATCGACTGGACCGACGTCGTTCATCAGCAGCCCCACATTGTGGCCCTTCTTTGTCAGAACCTCGGCCATCTTCATGATCAGTGTGGTCTTCCCGCTTGCGAAGTGCCCCGCAACCGCGATTACCTTTACAGAGTCCATCCTGTTTTCCAGCCTCCTCCAGCAGTTTGCTTGGTAGGGACGCCGCCTGCGCCCTGCGCAGATATGGTCTTGCCCTAAGGCGTGTCTCTCAGGTCGGGAATAGCCTGTCAGCCCCGCCGCCTTGGCATTGCCTGTCAGACTCCGAGCGACCTGAGAAGCTTGTCAACTTCCGCCAGGCTCATCTCCTCAGAGTTCTGCCCCTCTTTCTTCTGGGCATTGCTGCCCTGATCGGGGGGAGGCGCCTCCGATCCGGTGGAGTAGCCAATAGGGACAATCGGCAGCCTCTCCGGCACCTGCTCAGAGAGGACAATCTCCCCCACTATCCTCCCCTTCATGCCCTTGACCTCTATTGGGCTATCAATCTCTATCTTGAGGTTGGCCTTGAAGTTGCCTTCCTCAATCTGCCTCTTGACCCACTTGTATAGGGAGTCCTCAACATACTGCTTGAGCTCCTCGCTCATCTATCTTCACAGATGATAACGGAATTATGTCACTATAAAAGTCTGCCGAGGGCAACCAGCCAGTGCCGTTTGCCATGTAAGGGGAACCTTTATCAAAGAAGAAGCGACCATCTCTCATCGTGGTGCTGGCCATACCCTCAAGGTACGGGTCTCTGGGCGTGGACGTTGAAAAGAGGGGCATAGGGAGGCTCAAGGCGCTCACGGACGACCTCTACCCCCAGTCCTTCTGCACCGTCACAAAGCATCCCTCCAGAAGTGGTGTGGGGGTCCTGCTCCATGCCGATGGTGCAGGCACCAAGCCCATAGTGGCCTACCTGTCCCACAAGGAATCGGGGGGAGCGGAAGCCTTCTCTGGACTGGCCCAGGACGTGGTGGCCATGAATGTGGACGACATAGCCTGTGTCGGGGGGACGCCGCTGGTCCTCTCGGACTACATCGCCCTGAACCCATTCGCCGTGGAAAGGGAGGCGCTCCTGGGAGGCCTTGCAGGAGGGTTTGAGGCGGTGCTGTCCTCGCTTGCGGACCAAGGCCACCGCCTCCTCTTCGGGGGCGGGGAGACGGCAGACCTCCCCGACATCGTCAGAACCTTCGACGTCTCTGCTACTGTCTACGGTGAGGTGGATCTGGATTCCGTTATCACGGGGGACGGAATTGCCCCCGGAGACGTGATCGTGGGCCTGCGGAGCGGGGGCAGGGCGAAGGATGAAGCAAGAAAGAATAGCGGTCTCATGTGCAACGGCATAACTCTGGCAAGGCACAGCCTCCTCTCCCCCAAATACATTAGGCAGTATCCCGAGGTCGGGACTGGGAGGGAGGGGGGATACTTTGGCAGCTACGAGCTCTCCTCAGTACCGGAAGGCCTGGGCATGACCATTGGAGAGGCCCTGCTGTCGCCTACCCGCATCTACCTGCCCGTGGCGAAGGCGATCCTGGCTGGGGGAGGCGTGAAGGCACTGGTCCACAATACCGGGGGCGGAATGATGAAGTGCAGGAGGCTTGGGAAAGGGATACGCTATGTCAAGGACAGCCTGCCGGAGCCGGATCCAATCTTCAGGCTGATTCAGGAAGGGAGCCATGAGAGCTGGGATGAGATGTACCGCGCCTTCAATATGGGGATAGGCCTGGAGGTGGTTGTACCCAGGGAACTTGCCCCCCAGGTTGCGAGTATCTCCTGGTCCTTCGGCATAGGGGCCTGCGTGATTGGGAGGTGCGAGCGCTCGCCGTCCGGCCATAACACCGTTCTTATAAGAACCCAACATGGGACCTTTGAGTACTGATAATGCAACCCTTTTTAAGGTCAGGGGTCCCCCTTGTTTCAGGGTGCTGCTGTGTCCTTCCCTGACAGGCTCGATGCGATTCCGGAGTCGGGCATAAGGCGGCTCTTTGATCTTGCGGGCAAGTACCAAGATGTCATATCCCTCGGCATCGGCGAGCCGGATTTTAACACGCCTCTGCACATAAGAGACTATGCCAAAGAGGGGCTTGACAGGGGCTTCAGCCACTATACCCCCAACAGCGGCCTAAAGATGCTGAGGGACGCCATCTCCGAGAAGCTTAGGCGCGAGAATGGGATACAGGCGGACCCAGATAGGAACGTAATGATAACAGTTGGCGGAAACCAGGCTTTCCTGCTCGCCCTCTCGACGTTCCTCAGGCCCGGCGACGAGGTCCTCATACCATCGCCCTACTTCGTCACCTACAGCGCAGTGGTCACCATGATGGGCGGAATCCCTGTGGAGGTGCCCACCACCCTTGAGGAGGGTTTCAGGCTCACGGCTGATCATCTGGCAAGGGCTGTGACCGGAAAAACCGAGTGTATAATGATCAACTCCCCCAATAACCCCACCGGAGCTGTTCTGTCGAAGAAGGATCTGGAGGGGATTGCAGGCGTAGCCAGCGAAAACGACCTCAGGGTAATCTCCGACGAGGTATACGAGAAGCTGATCTATTCGGGCGAAGGGCATGTGAGCTTTGCTTCGCTGAATGGCATGGAAGGGAGGACCCTGACCATAAACAGCTTCTCGAAGACCTATGCCATGACAGGCTGGAGGGTGGGCTACTGCATAGCCGACGAGGCGACGGTCTCCAGGATGGCCAAACTGCAGGGGTTCTTTGCGGCCTGTCCGGTCGCCTTTGCGCAGTATGCGGTTGCCAAGGCACTGGGCGACCCCAGAAGCCCGCCGGCAGTGGAGGCGATGCGGAGGGAGTACCAGGCCCGGAGGGACTACATCCATCAGAGGCTGAGCAGGATCCCTGGCATAGAGGTCTCTAGGCCCGAGGGCGCCTTCTACATTTTCCCCAGGATAGGAAGGGATGACGTTGGCTTTGCCGAAAGGCTGTTCTCTGAGGCCAAGGTTGTGGTCGTCCCTGGGTCAGCCTTCGGCAAATATGGGGAAGGGCACCTTAGACTCTGCTATGCAACTTCGATGGACTCTATTGCCAAGGCCCTGGACAGGCTTGAGAGGTTCGTGTCGGCTACAGCAACCAAAACGGTGGGACGAAGATAGAGACTGCGTAGGCCACAAAGAAAACTAGGCCTATCAGCAGGAAATACCAGGGAAGTCTGTGTTTCGAAACGAAGTACATGAGCACGACAGATACAGTAAAACAGACAAGAACGCTGAAATAGGCATAGACATCGAGGACCCAGGCTGTCATGAAAAGCCCAATCCCAGGATAAAAAGTGGAGTAGAGGACTTTCTCACCCACCAAGGCGCCTAGGCAGAGATTGTCTTTGCCATTCCATGCCCAGATCAGGTCGCTGGCGGTTTCTGGAATGGCGGTGACGGCCGGAATTAGAACAAGGGCAAGGGCAAGAGCGCTTATGCCCATATCTGAGGCGATGGCTGCGACTGTGGAAACCATGAGGTGGGAGCTGTAGTAGAGCATGATGACAGCCGCTGCAAGCTGTATCACGCCCCCAAGCACCGGGTTATTCACAACCCTGCAGGTGTAGGGGATGGCGGAATCTTCAAGATGCTCAGCACTTTTTTCTCGATACATCAATGTGACGTACACAAGATATGCGCCCAGGAATATCGCTCCGAAGATGTACCTCACTGTCGCTCCACCAATGATGGCAGGGATCAGCGTCATAGGGAACAGGACGGTAATGAAGACATACGGCATGAGAAGCCTCCTGCTGACGGCAAGCACGGAGGTCTTCCTCCTACCCACCTTATAGGCGATGAAGGCAGCGATGCCCACAAGTCCATAGGATAGGCTGGACGCCATAAAGGGCTGCCCGAAGAGTGTCCCCAAGCCGATGTCCTGTCCGCTTGCTCCACCCAGGCCGAAGAGGGCGACAAGGAAGATTATCATCTCTGGGAGTGACGTAAAGAGCGGCGCCAGCGTGGCCGAAACGAAGGATCCGCCCCACTTGAATCTGCAGCCGAGATATTCGATGGCATTGACGAAGAGAAAGGCTGCAACAAACACTATGAACATGCTAACGACGAGGCTCAAGACGCTCTCGAACATGTTGGGTACGGACCGACGACTTGCTCCAATGGTATTATGGTATTTAAGACTTTTTAAGGCATTCCCGGTGCAGTTTTTAAGGAGGCTCAGCGCCAAATACGGTGAGGTTAAATATTTTCTTGGATGCTTTTCAGCAGACCGGTGATGAAAATGGATGTCCTCGAGGCTATTCAGAACAGAACAATGGTAAGGGAATACTCCACCAGGCCAGTGGGTGGGAAGGAGCGGGAAACGATCCTCAACGCCGGGATAAGGGCACCCACTGCGGCAGGCAATGAGCAGTGGTACTTCATCACAGTGGACTCGCCCGAGAAGCAGGAGGGGCTGTACCAGCTGCTGATCAGGGCCCAGAAGACGTACTATGCGAAGATGCTGAAGACCCCCTTAGCCAAGGAGAAGATTGATAGGTGGGTCACCGCTGCCCAGCGGGGGGACTACAAAGCGCCATTCTATGTCGCTGTACTGGTGGACCTGGATGAGAGGTTCTGCACAAGGGCGGAGATAGAGGAGCTGTGGGCGCAGCAGAGCGTCGCAGCGGCGATTGAGAACATGCTCTTGGCGGCCTGGGGGATGGGCATCGGCGGCTGCTGGTTTGGAGTCCCTCTCCTTGAAGAGGAGGGGTTCTATCGCCTGCTGGGGATAGAAAAGGGGGGCCTCAAGCTGGCTGCAGTGCTGGGGTTCGGATATCCCAAGGGGGAGACCAAGCCAAGGGCGAGGAAGAAGGGCCTCCAGACCGTAGTGCGAGCCATATGATTTTTTTATCACTTCGCAAATTCGGCATTGAGCATCTGGAATGAGATCATGTGGCTGGTGGCAGGCGTAAGTTGCTTTATCTCATAATTGAGCGTCAGCGTATAGTTGCCCCCCTGTGTGACCGAATATAGGCTCAGGCAAGATGTCGAATTAATAGTCGGCTGCTGGAAGATGGTAGTCACCGAATAGGATCCGTTGCTGATTGTCAGGTTGGCATAGCTCAGTTCGGTAGACGCGCCGTCGTTAAGGTAGGCATAGGTGGCAATCGTGCTGGATTGCGCAGTGATCTTCGTTGTGGCGTTGAAGCCGGCCCTGGTGTAGGTTAGCCCACCGAATGTCGAGGTTCCGCCCAGGGTGAATGAAAAGTCAAGCGATGAGTGGGTGGTGTTGCCGATCCGCCAGATGCCCGGCGTACTACCGTTGTAGTAGGAGAACCAGGATATGTTCCATCCGCCCCCGGCGATATAGGTGACATTGGTTGGCTGGGAGGCGTTGGTGTTACCCAGATAGCGCTGGTCGAATATGTTGCCCCGCGACGTGACTATCTTGTAGCTGTGCCCAGTCGTGTTAGTGACATTCATGTAGATCTGGTCGAAGGCAGGGACAATCGTCGAGCCATTATAGATCTGCAGGTGTTCGTTGTCCCAGATCTGATTCACCACCACAAGCATGGATGTGGAGTTTACTATGAGAATGTGCGTATCGTTCGCCACGGCATACATCAGATTCTCCGATGCGCGGAGCCGCTCCTGGTCCAGCTCGGCCTTGGCGGACTGGAGGTACTTGCTGGTGCTGTCAGTCCATACGAACGTGCTGGAGACGGCCAGCATGAATATGAGGAAGAAGATCACTATCCCAATGATGGTACTTACGCCCCTGTTACTTCTGGGCGAGTTCCTAGCGGTTGAAGACGTTCTCATAATAATTCCCCGATGAGCTCACTACCCTTATCAGGGCGAGGTTGCCCGAGTCGGCGGTCCCAGAGCCGTTGACCCATTCGGTTCTGGCCGAAGCAATCAGGACAGACCCCACGGTGATATTGTAGGTGTTGCCATTGACATACATCCCCACGATCTGGATATCCCGGTCGCCGAAATTGTAGACGGCGACGCTGGCGGCGCCTCCCCCAGACATCGAGTCTACGATCAGAAAATCTTCTGTCAGGGCCTTCATCTCGATGGCCCCATATTCATCCTTTGCCGACGTGACGCCTGAGAAGTAGCTCATGCTGTAAAGGAGAGCCGCCGATCCGACTATGGCTACCAGCCCTACCATGATGACCGTTGCCATCAGCTCGCTGACGCCTCGCCTGCGTACCGGGGACAACATATCACATCATTTTACTGACATACTCCATGGCATTTACCAAAATATAAAGATTAAGTTTCAATTTTTTCATTATTAGTACATAATAATGAAGTTATATATTCGGTAAGCGTGGATTCATTGCAATATACTTTTTACTATAATAGTAGTCAGATTTTTTTGTAATTAAAACATATTTTCACGTTAATATTACAGAAGTCTTGTTTATAAACAGAAAATTGCCAACAAATTGACATCGGGAGGACTAACTGTATTTCTGTCGTTCGGATATATT
>CAYZHK010000017.1:22096-24870 GCA_964477685.1 uncultured Nitrososphaerota archaeon | reverse complement strand
GGTCAACATGTTTGCGGGCGTGGGCACATTCTCGGTGGTGATCGCCAAGAACTCCGAGGCTGCCCTCATCTACTCCATAGATAAAAGCTCCGAGGCCTGCAGGTACATGGCAGAGAATATCAGGATCAACAACCTCGACGGCAGGGTTGTGGCAATGGGCGGGGATGCCAGGGAAGCATTGCGGGGGCTCAGGCGAACGGCCGACCGGGTTCTCATGCCCCTACCTGAGCTTGCCCTGGAGTACATCCCTGATGCCGTCGCCTGTCTGAGGGACGCGGGGATGGTCCATGTCTACCTCCATCAGAAAGCCCCCACCAGGGTTGATGCGGTGCGGATGGCGGAGGCTGCGGTGGCCGATGGGTCCGGTGCCGCTGGAGCCGCTGTCGTTTCCTCAGGCGGCAGGGTGGTGAGAAGCATAGGAAGGCACTTATTCCAAGTCGCTGTGGATATTCAGTTGGATGTAAGGGGTGCCCAGTAATGGAGCCTGACCTCGTCCTATCGAAGCTGATCCGCTGGTTCGAGGAGCGGGGGTCAGGGGGTCTTATCGTTGCATTCTCCGGTGGAGTGGACAGCACCCTTGTTGCGGCGGCGGCGCGGAGGGCGTTGGGGAATTCTGCATTGGCAATCACCGTGGAGACGGATTTCATGGCAAAGGGGGAGAAAGTGGAGGCGGCATCCGTGGCGAAGGCCCTTGGCATAGGCCACAGGGTCCTCCCGCTGAGTCTCCCTGATGACCTGAGGGGTAACCCTGCAGACAGGTGCTACCGCTGTAAGGGGTTAATGATGAGGGCACTCAAGGGCTATGCCAGGGAGCATGGCCAATCCCTGGTTGTTGATGGCACCAATTACGATGACCTCCACTCAGGCAGGGCCGGCCTAAGGGCCCTGAGGGAGGAGGGGATAGCCAGCCCATTGGCGGAGTTGGGCCTTGGCAAGGAGGAAGTCAGAGCTGTTTCCAAATACCTGGGTCTGGGCTCTGACAGACCCTCGAGTCCATGCCTGGCCACCCGTTTCCCCGCAGGCCACCGCATCACCCGCCCGGAGGTGGAGAGGGTAGCCAAGGCAGAGGAGTTCCTACGGGGGATGGGCTTCAGGGAGGTCAGGGTGAGGGTCAGGGGCAGCCTGGCCAAGATCGAGGTCGGCAAGGACGAGCTGGTTAGAATGATGGAGGAAGGGAGGTATGGCCCTGTGGCCGCTGAGCTGAAGAGGCTCGGATTCCAAGAGGTCACCCTGGACCTCGAGGGCTACCGCCCAGAGCCCTCAGATGGGAAAACTGCCGGCAGATGAAGGCGGGTTCCGGGCGGCTCAAACCCTTCTCAGTTCCAGATCGCCCGTGTTTTTCCAGAAGTACTTCAGCCTCGCCCGCTTCTTGTCCAGACCCTTCTGGAAGACATAGCCCGCTATCAGTGGCAGGGCAAGGGTCGCCTCGGTATAGACAGTGGCGCGGGTTGCTTTCTTTGCGACCTTCCCCCAGGACTTTGCCTCGTCGAGGGTGCTCCCGGTTAGGCCTCCCCAGTGGGGGGCGTCTGCCGTTATCTGGAAGGCATAGGAGTGGCCCTTGGTGTAGTCCAGCATCACTGCTGCATCATTGATGTAGTTCTTCGGGACGCCGCCGCCGATATAGATGGAGCCAGTCTTCTTGGACTTGAGGATGATCTGCGCAATCTCATAGTTATCCTTCATGACATCTACGGTGAATGTGGGGTGGTTGTTCTTCTTGGCCCAGCGAAAGTAGCCGGCGAGGCCTATGCCGATCGAGCTGTCGGCTATGGCCGGGCAGAAGACCGGGATGCCGCAGCGCGCCGCGTTCCCCAGTATGGAGTTGTTGTCCTTTACGGTGGACCCGAGGTCGTGAAGGAACTCGCGCGTGGAATAGTTCGTCGCCTCCAGTTTGGAGCAGAACTCGGCGATCCTGTCATCGCACTCCACGAAGCCTATCTCGTCGACATAGGCGTCGTAGATCCTGTCGATGTAGAGGTCGTGGAGGACCTCGTCGTCGGCCTTGGGGGTGCCCTTGTAGTGCCTGAAGCCTTGGGCAGCATAGTAGTCCTGGTAGAGTATTGCCCCGGTGGAGACCACCACATCCACGATCCCCTTGGAGACCATGTCGCTGAGGACCTTCCGCATCCCTCCGGCTATGAGGGCTCCTGAGAGTCCAAGGAAGACGGTGGGGCGGTCCTTGTCCGTCAGCATGTTCTCATAGACCACGGCGCATTCGGCAAGGCTTCTGGACTGGATTCCGCCGTCCTTCCATGCGTCCACAAGGTCCCTGACCGTGACCGATTTCTCGAGGTCCACTGGGACCACTGGATCCTTGAGGAGAGCCCGGCGCTCCTGGACCACTTCTGGGCTGAGCTCGATCTCGTCGGATTTCTGCGTGAAGAACCGGAAGGTCGGCTTTTCCAACTCTTTTACACCTTCGATAATTTCCATGGAGATGAGAATTTAAATCTATTCTTTTTCTAGCCGAAGTAGGCTGCCCTGGGTTCCATTCCTGTCAGGCTCTGGCCCTGCGGGACTGGCTGTGGTGAGCACCAAACCCATGGCTGGTGACCGAAAGTGAGAGACAATCGGAACCATGAGTCTGGTGCCGCAAGGAATATTCGTCACAGGGCTATTAGAATCCTTCCCCGAAGGGGTAAAAAAAAGGAAAAAGGGATTAGAACTTCTCCCCGCAGTTGCCGCAGAATTTCGTGCCCGGCGGGTTCTTTGTGCCGCACTTGGGGCAGACGAATTCGGCGGGCTTGGTCATGGGCGTCCCGCAGTTGGGGCAG
>CAYZHK010000017.1:0-21996 GCA_964477685.1 uncultured Nitrososphaerota archaeon | reverse complement strand
CTTGGGGCAGACGAATTCGGCGGGCTTGGTCATGGGCGTCCCGCAGTTGGGGCAGGTGCGCTTGGCGGGCGGCGCCAGGCTGGCACCGCAGTTGCCGCAGAACTTGGTATTCACGGGGTTCTTGCTGCCGCAGGAGGGGCAGACTACCAGCTGCTGGGGCATCTGGGCCCCGGCCTGTCCCATCTGCTGTGCAAGGATGAAGGGCATGCCCAAGCCCACGCCGGCCCCAAGGCCCGCTGCGGCCGCGCCGCCTCCCTCGCTTCCCTTCAGTTCCGAGGCGGTCTCCTTCATGTACTGCATCATCATGGCCTGCTGGCCCATGCCCGAAGCGAATCTCCTCGCCTCCTCTGGGATCTTTACGCCCTCAAAGACTGCATCGATTATCCTCAGGCCGATTCTAGCCGCCTCGTCGCTGATCTTCAACGAGACCTTGTCGGTTGTTCCATCGACGCTCTTGACCAGCTCAAAGATGTCGTGGGCACCGAACTCGTTGATGATCCTCTCGTTGATGAAGCCCCGGATGTAGTTCTCGACGTCCTTGGATGCGGAGGCTCCCCTGTTGCCGAAGAACTCCACGACAAAGAGCTTGGCATCCTCCACCTTGTAGAGGGTGTAGCCAAAATAGCCGATCTCGGCTTGGTACTTGATGTCCCCTGATGCAGCAGAATATGCGGTGCCACCGAAGTTAGCCCTCATCTGGCTATTGGAAACATAGACGATTTCGCAGTCGAAGATCTTGCCGATGAGGCCGATCTTCTCAAGGGCTGCCGTGAGAAGCGGCACATTATCGCTGGTGATTGTGTGCCTGCCCGGCCCGAAGACGTCATAGGCCTTGCCATCTCTGAAGAACACTGCCCACTGGTTCTCCATCACTATTACCTGGCTGCCATACTTGAGCTGAAGCTTGGGGAACCTGTAGGCGATATCCTCCGGCCCTGCCTGGTCCCATGCAACTCTTTCGATCACTGGCATTCAAATCACACTCCTATCGGTCTGAATACTTGCTCCCTGTCGTTCCACTTTGTATCCAAGGCAACTATCTTTGCCCTGAGTTTTTTCGCCTTTGCCACCGCAGCCATCCAGTCCTCTGCCCCATAGTCGGCGAAGACCTCGTTGACAGAGGTCTCGAAGTCGGCAAGGTCTGCACCAAAGGCCTTGTCGAAATCGAGGCTCTTGGTGAGCCCCTCCTCCCTGATGTGCCCCTTCCTGTCAAAGAGGCCGGCGTAGCCATAGTCGGCTCGGTTGACCTTTTCCATGAGCTTGTCCATTACCTGCACGACTTTCTTGAAGTCGTCGCCCTTTTGCCCTGCCTCGAGGGCCGCGAGATTGATCTCTATCCACTTGTACCGCATCTCTTTGAAGGTCTGGTAGTAGTTGTCCCGGAGCGCCTTGTCTACCTCTCGGAGGTCCTCCTTGGTCCCGTATCCCAGAGTGAAGAAGTTCTGGATCTTTCCCCAGATACCCTGCCTGTCCTTAATCCTACTCAATGTGTCTGTGCTCATCGTGAAACCCCTACCCTATGCCTATTTTATTTACGCATTTCATTTAAAAACACTCCATTATTCTAGATGTTCAGTTTGAAGAGCGGCCTCCCTCCGCCAAGCGGCTTACCGTCGCAGGCGTCTATGGCTATAATATAGTTCTCTCCCCTCAGCGTGTAGTAGACAAACCAGACCGGGGCATGGATCAGCTCGCCATCTCCGAAGTAGATGTTGGTGCTTATGGTCTCGAGAGTCGTCACCTTGCCGCTGGCGGCCTTTCTCTCCTTTTCCTCAATCTCCACCTTTGCCTTGTCCTTGGCCTCCGCCTCGGTCATCTCGGACTTGAGGAGCTCTGCATCGGCGGGTATCTTGCCCTGGTCAAAGGGGATCTTCTTCTCCGTCGGTATGCCGTAGAAGTTGACCTCGGTGATCAGCGCTGCCCTGGCCAAGACTGGCCACACGTACTGGTTAGAGAAGGTCTGGGCGACAGGCCTCGGGGCGCTCTGGTTGTACCCCGCCCCCATGCCCCGCCCGCCCTTGCTTCGCATATAGGCGTCGGCGCCAATAAGTATGAGGTTGCCGATGGCCTCAGCGGTCTGGGCGTCCCTGCCGCCTCCCATCGGCATACCCATACCGCCGCCCACGGTGCCCCTGAAGGATGTCGTGGCGTTGGCCCGGAAGATCCAGAACGGGAGGTACCGCAGGACTACGTTGGTGATCACGGATTCCTTCGCCACCCCTACTCTTAGGATCCCCTTGTCCATGAACTTCTGGGCGGCCTCGGCGGCCTGCTGCCTGAAAAATCGGGTCTCCAGCATGCTGTGCTTGCCGAGCTTCTGCCTAGAGGCGATGGTAAGCGAGTAGCCGCAATACTTGCAGGTTATGAAGACGTCTTCCTGCGTAACGGTGAACGGTGCCCCGCACTTGGGGCAGTTGGTAGGGATTGTCTCCTCCTTCGGTGGCTGTGCAGTCCCCTGGGCTGCAGCCGCCCCCGTCGCAACGGCCGCAGCAGCGGCAGTTCCGCCCGCGTCCAGGCCTTCTGCCTTGGATGCCGCGACCTGGAATTCTTTGGCGACCTCTATGTCGGGCCTGCCGGCCACTGCAATGGTCGCCTTCGCCACCCATATCCTCTGGAGCCAAGAGCCGTCCTGTCGCCCGCCCTGGTAGCTGGGCCCCAAGTGGGGCGGGATTGTGATCCTGAACATGAACTTGCCGTCGTATTTGTCGGGGATCTTGAGGGGACCCGAGACGGGGACGGGGTTACTGTAGACGAGCAGGTCCAGTTGGGTCGGCTTTGCCGTCCCTGCCTGCGGCCCCAATTGCCCATAGATGCGGGTCTGCTGATCGCCTGAAAAGTCGAGGAGCGTCCCCCTGATCCTCTCTCTGCTGATGATGTCCACCTTTATCCCCTGGATGTCGAAAGCTTCCTGCGAGACGACCAGCACTGCGCCGTCCACATTTTCGCCCAGCGCATATTCCCCTTTGGTAAGCTCGATGGTAACATTGACCTTGGGAGGCGACAATGACCTGAAGAAGCCCAAGCTTTTTCCTCCTGATCCGTTCGTTCTTCAGATGACAATAAGGCAACGTTCGTTTTATAAGGTTTGATCCATTTCCGCGACCATGGAGCGCCAGCAATTTTTAATCGTTGCTCTGCGAGTATATTTTGGGGCTGATGAGAACCTTGGACGATGGCGTTGGAACTGGCCTCATGTTTGGCGTTGGGGCAGCCTATGGTCTTTTAATGGGACCCCCCATCTACAGGGCGCTCGCAGCGCCAAGGCCGAGGGCGGTCGTCATAGTCTGCCTGAACTGCTCAGCCAAGAATCCTGAGGGGAACAGGTACTGCAGCAACTGCGGCGAGCCGCTCTATCCCACTGTGGAGTGCAGGGTCTGCGGGAAGAAGATGCTCAGGGAATGGAACTACTGTGGCAACTGCGGCGCATCGCTGAGGAAGAAGGCAAGGAAGGGGCAGAAGGGCTGATCCCAGCGGCTGGCGCGTCTCAGGGTGGCGGCACCCAGCCTCTGCCGCTGCAGTTGCAGCAGGGTACGGGGAGTATGCCGGCCACCAAGACCTTCCCATGGCCCCTGCAGACGCAGCACATCACTGCCACTTCTTCCCCCCGTAGCGGAGATCCCAGAGCGTCAGGGGTCTGGGCGCAGGGACTGGCCTCCGAGCGGCGCAGGCCCTGCCCTGGAGGTGCCTTTTGGTGTAGTGTATGCTCAGGCCCGCCCACGATGTGCAGAGCCTCCCGCAGGCCTTGCACCTGACGAGCCCGGAGGGCGACTCTTCCCCGAGGTTTTGGGCAGACGATGCCATGTGTCTCACCTGCCCACAGACTATGCTCACTTTCGCCTAATTTCCGATTTGCCACCATCGTGTTGCCATCAAAAACTGGCGGCGTCGGCCCTATTCACTTTCGAGGAGGATACACTCCCAGGAGGGGGGCGCTTCAGGGGGGAGAAGTTGAACGGGCCAGAGAATGGGCGGAGGAGTTTGCCACAAAACTGATGGAATAATGCCACCGTGGTTTCGGAACCATGCCAATGATAAAAATATGGAGTCGGGTTGAAATGAGAAAAATGGTGATAAATCTGGGGGTGGCTCGAGAAAAAGCATAAGACCATTGCTGGAGTTATTTAATTGGCGATAGCCATGTCGGAGTCGGTTGTCGATTACATAATTATCGGTGGAGGAGTGGCAGGTGGTCACGCGGTCTTCGAGATCAGGGCGCACGACAAAAAGGGAAGCGTAATGGTGGTCAACAGGGAAAGCCATTTCCCCTATGACCGCCCTCCACTGTCCAAGGAATATCTGGCTGGTCAGAAGAAAAGATCCGAGGTCTTCTTCAGAGCCGACTCGTATTACAAGAGAAACAGAATAAATTTCATCGGTGACCACACTGTTGTGGCCGTTGATCCGCATCGCCAAAGGATAACGTTGGACGATGGCCGCGTTTTCAGGTACAGGTCCCTTCTCTTCGCCACGGGCGGCCATCCAAGAAAGTTAAATATCCCCGGTTCAGAACTGGAGGGGGTGCATTACCTCCGCACCATTGAAGACTGCAACGGGATCAAGAAGGCGGCCTCAAGGGCAAAGAAGGTTGCAATCGTTGGTGGCGGATTCATCGGCTGCGAGGTAGCCGCGACGCTGAGGGGGAAGGGGTTGGAGGTCACGCTCATTCATAGGTCGCCCCAGCTGCTGAACAATGCCATTGACATTGAAACGGCCTCCTGGATCAAGGAATATCATGCGAAGAAAGGAGTCGGGATCCTCCTGAACACCAATGTGGTGGGATTCCTAGGGAAGAACGGGAAACTTGAGGGAGTCCAGCTGGAAGGGGGGAATTTGGTCCCGGCCGATCTGGCAGTGGTGGGTATCGGAATAGAGCTCGACACCGAACTCGCCGAGAAGACTGGTCTCAGAGTGGATCAGGGCGTCCTCGTCAACGAATACCTTGAGACCAGCATCGATGGCATCTATGCGGCTGGTGACATAGCCAGGTTCTTCAGTCCAGTCTTCAAGAGGCACCTCCGGCTTGAGCATGTCGATGTGGCGCAGAAGCAGGGCAAGACCGCTGGAAAAAACATGGCCGGTCAGAGGGAACCCTTTGGCGAGTACCCGTATTTCTTCTCAAATCAATACGATATCGAGATCAACGCCTACGGCGACCTCTCAAGACATTCCCTGGTTGTGCGCCGGGGAAGGCTGGACGCCGATCCGGGCTTCATCCAGTTTTACTTTGATGAGAAAAAGCTTAGTGGTATCCTCTCCGTGAACATCGACTGGAATGAGATCGAGTGGGCCAAGAGGCTGCTCGAGGCGGGAAAGGAATTCGCTGATCCACAGATCCTTGCCGATGAATCCAAGACCCTGCGGCAACATCTTAACCTGGTAAGGAAGGGTTACTCTCCTGCCAGCTCCATTTAATTCTCTGGTCAATTATCCCGGTTCTGCTGGTGGTCCATGTCACTTCTGCCAAATCAGATGCCAGATGATGGAGGGGCTTTTCAAAGGGGATCAGAGGATCCTTCTTGGGTCGGTGGCGATGTCCACAATTACTGGCCCCTTGCTGCCGAGGGCCTCATCGATGGCGCCGTCGAGGCTGTCAGGGCTGTCAACCCTGATCCCCCTGGCCCCGCAGCCTTCGGCAAAGCCTGCGAAGTCGCAGTTGTGGAGTTCGGTCTGCCATATGGGATACCCCTCTACCTTCTGCTCTTGCATGATCATACCCAGCTGCTTATTGTTGAAGATGAAAACCTTGATTGGCATCCCGTTCTTTACGATGGTCATGAAATCCCCCATGACGAGGGCAAATCCCCCATCCCCAGTAATGCAGATACTCTGGCGGTCAGGGAACGCCAGGGATGCCGCCATGGCGCCCGGAAGGCCGCTCCCCATGGAGCCCAAGTTCCCGGAGAAGGTCAGCCTCTGGGTGTCACGCATCAGGAAGCTTCTGCCGAACCACCAGCATTGCTCGCCCACGTCCAGGGCGATGACCGCGTCCTTTGGAACCTTCCTGTTCAGGGCCCTGATTATCTGAGGCGGCCTGATGGGCCTCTGCATGACTTCGGCCTCGGCATCAAGGATTCTGGTCCATTTGCCCTTGAGCCCCCTTACCTCGGAGAGGTATTCCGGTCTCTCCCTTTCGGATACCAGTCCCGCCAGGCGGGGGATGAGCTCCATCGAGTTGCCCACCAGACCGACCTCAACGGGATAGATCTTTGCTATGGTCATGGGGTCGATGTCTATCTGAATCATCCGCCTACGGGGGATCTGGGTGAGGCTGGAGAAGGATGAGCCCACCACGATCAGCAGGTCGCATTTACCCACGAGCTCGGCCGCGGTCGTGGAGCCGATGGACCCATGGCAACCGATGCTCAGCTCATCAAATTCGCTGATCAGCCCCTTGGCCCGGAAGGTTGTTGCCACCGGGGCAGAGATGCGCCGGGCGAGATCGAGGAGTGGCTTTCCATTCCCCATCGCCCCGAAGCCCGCGAGGATGGCCGGCCTCCTGGCTCCATCGATCAGGGACGCGGCATTCTGGAGGAGTACTTCAGATTGGCCAAAGGCCATGTTTGGCATCCTGCCCTCGAACGGCACTATCTTCGCCGAGTGGGGGAGCTTCTGTACGTCGTTGGGGACGCTGATGTGGGAGACGCCCCTCTCCACGATCGCCTGCTTGATGGCAAGGGTGGTAAGGGTCGTTGTCTGCTCCTCGGACATGAGTATCCTGTTGAAGACGCAGATGGGCTCGAAGAAGGAGTGTTGGTCGATGTCCTGTGGGTTTCCAAGCCCCATGGCCTTCCTCTCGACGAGGCCCGTGATGGCCAAGACAGGGGAATGGTCGAGCTGAGCGTCATAGAGCCCGGTTGCAAGGTTCGTGGCTCCGGGGCCTGCAATGGTCAGGCAGGCTGCAATGTGGCCGGTGAGCTTACCGTATGATGAAGCCATGAAGGCAGCCGTCTGCTCGTGCCTCACCTGCAGGTACTTCATCCGCCCATTCTTGCGGAGGGCGTCTACGATCCCCAGGGAAGATGTGCCGGGAATTCCGAAGACATGCCTTACCCCCCATTCCGCCATCTGCTCCACCATTATCTCCGAGACCGTGGTGGTTCCTGTCTGCGGCATAGCCCCTTCCTCGGTCAAGAGGACAAATGCGCTCTTGGGGGCCCCGCAGACTGGGCAGCGCCATTCGGCAGGCAGATCCGAAAATTTCACACCCTCCTTCTCCTCGTCATAGACATAGTTACATACCGTGCACCGGTATTTTGCCATCATTCTCCCTCACATGGGTCATAATTCATTTCGTGTTGGGGTCAGGTTGCTGTCCCGATGGGATTCCATTTGGTGCGCAGGGAATCCACAGCAGAAAAAACAGGGCAATTTCAACCCCCATGAATAACTCGTATTTGGCCGGCTTATCTTTCTGACTATGGGGAGGCGTGTGTAATTATGAGATATCGTTTGTCCTAATCAAAAGGTTATGATTTCACAGCTTTCTTTTGATTGTGTCATATTAATCTTTCATGATGGATCGTGCAGAAAATCTTGGAGGCTTTTCGGAAGAAACCTATGATGATGTTATTTTTCTTCTGTCTTTCACTGGGCCCCCATCGATCAGAATCTCCATAGTCCACTTTTTCCATGCATAGTCCGTAAAGTTGCTCCACGATTCGCTATGCCAAACTTTATTTAGAAAAGCTTCCAATCAGAATAAACGCAAGAAAACTCTGGATCCTTGATGGATTTGCCAATTAAAAAATTACTAATCGATTGGGGATTTAGAGGATATCTCCTAAAAAAGAGTGAAGCCAAATGGATCCCTTGGAGGTGACGGTTTCGGCGCCAGCAACCGTTGCCAACCTAGGTCCTGGCTATGATGTTGTTGGGCTTGCGCTGGAACGCCCCAGGGACATTCTCAGGCTGAAGCTGTCAGGGTCAGGAAAGGACTCTTTGACCGTGAGCGGGGTGGGGGGAGACACCATCTCGCCTGCGGCCGAGAGGAATTCATGCGCCGTGGCAGCGAGGGCAGTGCTCAGAGCAGCAGGGAAAGGAAGCCTGCGCATGAAAGCGGAGCTGAGGAAGGGCGTGCCGCCCCGCATGGGGATGGGAAGCTCGGGTGCCTCCTCGGCGGCAGGCGCCTTTGCCGCCAACCGTCTGCTGGGCAATCCCCTCTGCAACGATGAGCTCCTTGCCTGCGCCATGGAGGGGGAGAGAGCTGCCTGTGGTGCCGCCCATGCGGACAACGTGGCGCCTGCCCTCTTCGGGGGGATAACCGTCATCATCAGCTCCGATCCCCCCAAAGTGGTCCGCTTCGACCCACCGAAGGGCGTTTGTGTGGTGATCGTAACGCCCAAGGTGAAGGTGGGAGACGAGAAGACGAGGATGGCCAGGGAGGTACTGCCCAAGGAGGTGCCACTGTCGACGGTCGTCCGCCAGGTCAGCTCCTTCTCATCGCTCCTCCTGGGGATAGTCAATGGCGACCCCGTGCTGATGGGCAGGGGCGCATCGGGAGACGTCATTGTGGAGCCGGCTAGGGCCAAGCTCATCCCGGGCTTTGACCGCCTGAAGAGGTTGGCGCTGGGTTCTGGGGCCTACGGCTTCTCCATAAGCGGAGCTGGCCCGTCTGTCTTCGCGCTTGCCCCTCCAGCCAAGGGTGAGGCGATCGCCAAGGCGCTGGCAGGGGCATTCGGTGAAGAGGGGCTGGAATCGAGCCAAGGCTGCTACAGCATAGGGAAAGAGGGTGCCATGATTGTTCGCTGAGTCGAGGATACGCTGCATGGGCTGCGGCAGGGAGTACGGGGCCAGGGAGATACTCTATACATGCCCCTCCTGCGGCTCGCTCCTGGAGGTCATTGTGGATCCACCGAGGGTAACGAGGGACATTTTCCAGAGCAGGCCGCTGGGGGTCTGGAGATACCTGGAGTTCCTCCCCCTTGAGGACGGGATGGAGATCATATCGCTGGACGAAGGTGGCACCCCCCTCTACCCCTGCGAGCGGCTGGCGAGGTGGACCGGGGTCAGGAAGCTTCACATAAAGTTCGAGGGGGGTAACCCCACCGGCAGCTTCAAGGATCGCGGGATGACGGTCGGGGTTACCAAGGCAAAGAGCCTCGGCTCCAAGGCAGTTGCCTGCGCCTCCACCGGCAACACCTCCGCATCGCTCTCTGCCTATGCGGCCAGGGCCGGGCTAACCTGTTACGTTATACTGCCATCGGGGAAGGTGGCCATGGGCAAGCTGGCTCAGGCGCTGATGCACGGCGCCAAGGTCATATCGGTCAGGGGCAACTTCGATGAGGCCCTAAAGCTGGTAATGGAGCTCTCCACCAAGATGGGCATCTACCTCCTCAACAGCCTCAACCCCTGGAGGCTGGAGGGGCAGAAGACTCTGGCCTTCGAGCTCATGGACCAGCTGGGGCACACGCCGGAGATCATCTCGGTGCCGATGGGGAACTGCGGCAACATCTCCGCCATATGGAAGGGGTTCTGCGAATTTGCCGATGCGGGACTGATTGCCTCGAAGCCGAGGATGTATGGTGTCCAGGCAGAGGGGGCCGCGCCTGTGGTCAACATGCTCAGGATGGGGCTGGAGAGCCTCGAGAGGATGGCGAACCCCGAGACCGTGGCAACCGCCATAAGGATTGGGAACCCGGTCAACTGGCCCAAGGCGGTCCGGGCGATCAGGCAGTCGGGCGGCATCTACGACTCCGTCTCGGACAACGAGATTATCGAGGCCCAGCGCCTCATAGCCTATGCCGAGGGGATAGGTGTGGAACCGGCCAGTGCGGCCTCAGTGGCGGGAGTGAGGAAGGCGGTGGCGAAGGGGGCAATCTCCAGGGAAAGCGAGGTGGTCTGCGTCTGCACAGGCCACCTCCTCAAGGACCCCGAGGAGGTCATAAGTGTCTGCGGAAGACCGGTGGAGATACCGCCGGACCTTAAGGCGGTCTCCGAGCTGCTGATGAAGCCCTAGGCGCTTTCCCCGCGGGTCCTCGCCTCGACCATTTCGAAGGGCTTCAATATCCGTGTGAGTATATCGGTCCGCGTTATCATGCCGACAGGCTTTCCGCGGCCGTCCACAACGACCAGGCGCCCTATGCTGGAGCGCCTCATCCTTTCCATTGCCTCGAGGATGTCCTCGTCGGAGCGGATGATGACGGGCCTGCGGCTTGTGGCATCCAGCACATTGCAGTTCTGCCCGCCCTCGCTCATGCAGCGTGCCAAGTCGTGGCTTGTCAGTATGCCGGCAAGGTTTTCGCCATCCATGACCGGCACGGCCCTTATGAATTCCCTGTAGATGATGGCCGCGGCGTCGGTCATGCTCATCCGCTTGTCTATGGAGACAAGGCGCTTGGACATGACGTTGAGGACCTTCTCCCGCGGTATGCTGATGAGGTTGATGACATCCAGGAGGAGCTCACCATGCATGTCGTCCCTGCCCTTGACCCTCCCCTCGATGATCATCCTGCCCGATGGCGTCGGCCCCACCACCAGGTCTTGGCCTATGTTGAGCCGGCAGATGTTCCCAATAACCTTCAGCATGGCCTGGCAGAAGTCAGGGCAGTAGACGCTCCTGAATAGGATGTCGGTCACAGTGATGTCGGTCTTCTCGCCCTCCAGGGTGTAGATGGGGACGGCGAGGGAGTGGATGTTCTTTGGCATATTGAACTCCTCGTAGGCCTTGCTGGTCGGGATGTAGCCGCCCCTGGGTCCGGGGACTGCGTCTATGAGCCCAATGGCCCTGAGGACGGGCATTATATTCCGCACTGTCCCTTCGTCCCTTCCTGTCCTGTGGGCGATCTCCTTGCTCTTCACTAGGCTCCTCTTCTTGTCGTAGAGTTCCAGGAGCGCTATCATAATTTCCTTCTGGGGTGTGGTGATGGAGGTCATGCGGTCTGCCTCGGTTGTATTATAAATAATTATAATTATAGATAATACTTATTAATTTTCATGCGCAGTTGTCTTCCTAAGTGATTCCATGACCATCGATCAAACGTTCTCAAGCACAGCTAGAAGACTCAGCCAAAAGGTAGCCATCAGATGGGGGGAGAAGGAATACACCTTCGGCGAGCTGGAGGGGCTCACCAACAGGTACGCGAGGGGCGTCCAGTCGCTGGGGGTGAAGAAGGGGGAGAGGGTCTGCATCTTCATGCAGAACTCGCCGGAGTTCATCATCGCCCACTTTGGCAACCTCAAGGCTGGGGCAGTTACGGTCCCGCTCAACGTGATGTACAGGAAGCACGAGCTGAGGCACATGGTCAACGACTCGGGGGCAGTTGCCATGGTCGTCTCCCAGGAGAACCTTCAGTATGTCGCAGAGGTGAGGAAGGACCTCAAGACTCTGGGGAAGATAGTCGTTGTCAGCGAGACCCCCGCTGAGGGATGCGTCCTTTTCCGCGACCTGCTGGAGGGGCAGGCCGACCCGCTGCCTCCGCAGAATGCCGAGGAGGACCTGGCGGTGATCTGCTATACCTCCGGGACCACTGGTTTGGCCAAGGGAGCCATGCTCAGCCATGCCAACTTCCTGTCCAACATCGCGACCCTCGCCTCCATCTGGGAGCTCTCCGAGAATGACAAGCTGATGATGGCCCTCCCCATGTTCCATGTCCATGGGTTGGGGATAGTCATTCACGGCATGGCCTATTGCGGCTATTCCATGGTTCTCCACGAGAGGTTCGACTCCAAGCGGGTCGTAGCAGCGATCCACAGGAACCGCTGCACGGTCTTCATGGGCGTCCCCACAATGTATGTCAGGCTGATTGAGGAAGACCTCAAGGACGTGGACCTTTCATGCGTCCGCCTCTGGACTGTGGGGTCGGCGCCCATGCCCGTGGAGGTCCTGAACAAGTTCAGGGAGAAGTTCAGGGCCGAGATCCTAGAGAGGTATGGCATGACCGAGACTGCTGTGGTGATAGCGTCCAACCCCCACAGGGGGGTGAAGAAGCCAGGCTCCGTCGGGCCGGCGATACTGGGGGTCCATCTCTCCATAGTGGACGAGGACGGCGGCCTCCTAGCCAGGGACGAAGTGGGGGAGATAGTGGTGAAGGGCCCCAACGTAATGAAGGGCTATTGGAACAGGCATGCCGAGACAGAGGAGGCCTTCAGGAACGGCTGGTTCCACACCGGGGACCTGGGCTTTTTGGACGGGGACGGCTACCTCCACATAGTGGGCAGGAAGAAGGAGATGATCATCGCCAGCGGCTTCAAAATCTTCCCCCGGGAGGTGGAGGAGGTCATACATGGCCATACTAAGGTGAGGGAGGTTGCTGTTGTGGGCATTGCCGACCCGGTTAGGGGCGAGAGCGTGAGGGCATATGTGGTGCCGAGGGGAGGGGAGACGGTGACGGCCCAGGAGCTTGAGGAGTACTGCAGGAAGAACCTCGCGGCATTCAAGGTCCCCCGGTCCTTTGAGTTTGTGGAGACGCTCCCCAGGACCCCCAGCGGGAAGATACTGAACAGGATCCTCTCGAGGGTGAAGGTGAAGGACCTGATGATCACCAACATCAAGACCATCGACAGGCGGACCTCGGCATACGAGGCGGCGAAGTACATGAAGGAATTCGACGTAGGCAGCCTGATTGTGGTGGATAACGAGACGCCCATCGGCATCGTGACTACCAGGGACATAATGTATAAGGTCATCTCCCTTGGAAGCCTCGGCAAGGACATCTCGCTGAGCAGCATCATGTCTGCCCCCCTCATACTGGTGGATCCTGAGGACGACATAGCCAAGGCTGCAGCCCTGATGCGCCAGTGGAACGTCTGGCGCCTCTCGGTCAAGGGCAACAACGGCCAGGTCATTGGGCTGCTGAGCGGAACAGACGTCTTCAAGGCCTTCGCGGGGAAGAAAATGGATATCGAGGAGATACGCTAGGCTCGGGGGCTCAGCTCTGGTCCCCGCAGGCGCATGAGGACTCCCCTATCGCCTTGTAGAGGTCGTCCATCCCATCGACCGCTGTGGCAGAAACTGGAATGACGCGCCTCCTTCTCCTCAGCGGGGAAAGGGCAGCCTCCAGGCGGTGGGCGAGCTCCCCGCCGACCCCCTCCTCCCTGAGGGAGGCTGCCATGCCCTCGTTGATCCTCCCCAGGAAATCCTTGCCGTAGGCGTCGGACTTGGTCATCGCCTCCACGGCAGGAACGCCCAGGCGGAGCTCCACCATCAGGGCAGTCAGCCTGAGGGCGACCAGGTCAGATCCGCGCCTGATGAGGCCTGGGTCGATGAGCGAGACGGCCACGGTCCTCCCTTCGAGAGCCGAGACCAGCCTGGGCCCCAGGTCCCGGTAAAGGAAGACCTCCATCTGTCCGGGCGTGTCGATGATCCGGTACTCGGAGCCTTCGCAGGCCCTGAATATGGCCTCTGCCACCTCTTCCAGCCTTGCCTCGGCCAGTTCGGCTGCCCTTAGGAGGGCGCCGTTGGGGCCGAGCCCCTCCTTGGCCATAATCCTGTCGACCCTGACCAGCCCCCGGATGTCGAAGCAGGGCGAATGCGGGATTCGCTCCGCCCCCGGGTCGAGGTTCACGCAGCAGGCGCGCCTCCCGTCTTCCACCAGCCAGCAGGAGAAGGCCTTGGTGAGGGCGCTCTTGCCGGATCCTGCAGGTCCGATTATGATCACGTTCACTACGGGCAGCTCCGCTTCCCCCCATTATGGATAGGAATGGAATGGTTAATACTGTTTGTGCCACAGCCGGTCCGATCATTCGGTGAACTTGACAAAGCCCTTTCCGCCGCAGTGGTGACACTCAACGGACCTACCGCCCATGTAGACCCTCCTGGCACCTCGGCAGGTAGGGCACACCCGGACCCTCTCGGTCGAGAATGCGCCTGCGATGGAATGCATCCGCATGACCCCATTAGGTGCTGACAGTGAACGTGGAAAGAGGCGGGGACGAATTACTGAAGGAGGAGTCGCGAGCGGCATACGAGCTAGAGGGCCTCTCACCGGGTGGTTTAGTGGGAAAAATAGCAGTGAGGGCATGGCTCTTTTGTCCGCAATCGTCCCCGAATCTCATTCCACGTTCCACAGACCTACCCCCGTTCTGTGACTATCAGCGATAATAGATGATGCGGAATCGGCATTTA
The DNA here is from genome assembly GCA_964477685.1 of uncultured Nitrososphaerota archaeon. Lineage (GTDB taxonomy): Archaea > Thermoproteota > Methanomethylicia > Methanomethylicales > Methanomethylicaceae > JACTUC01. The sequence goes on along the minus strand of CAYZHK010000017.1, from coordinate 7,934 downwards.
ACTGCGTGGCGATGAAGCGACCCTGTCATCTCGGGCAGGCCCTAGAGGCGACCGAGCGGCGCTGGCGGCCCTCCTACCCGGTTCCCGGGCCGTTTCCCCTGCCATCCGGGGGCTTTGGTTAGCTTCTTAAATGTAGAGCGTTTAGATAGAGATAGGGGATTGAAGCATGGTCAAGGTGTCATTCAAGTATACGCCGGAGTTGGTGGAGTGGATCAAGAAGGCCGGCCCCGGCAGCAGATGGAACCCCAGCGAGAAGGTTTGGGAGATACCGGACAACCTCCTTGAAGATCTGAGAGCAAAGGCAGAGGGGATGGGCATCGACATTAATGTTGCCGGTGAAGGGGGGCCAGCCCCCCAGGCCAGGCCTCTGACCGCCCCCCAGACCTACACCAAGCAGCAAGCGGAGCGGCTCGGGTACACAGAATGGGACGAGCAGCCATCAAAAGGAGGAACGTTCAGGGCCAAGGAAGGGGACATCGAACTGACCAGGTCCAGGGACGGAAAATATGTGCTGATCAGGATAAACCTCATTGCCAATACGGAGGATCTCCAGAGCTTCCTAGCGGGGAGAGAGCCTAGCGTCAAGTTCAGGGTTCTCCCACCGAGGCCAAGGCCAGCTCAGGGAAGCAATACTTGAGCTCCCGTGTGGGGATGCGGCTCAGTCATTCCGGCGCTTGTAGAAGGACGCCATTTGGAGGCCCTCATGCCTGGAGAGTGCCTCTTCCTGCTGTAGGCTGGTCTTTGGAGCTGCCTCCTCCTCAACCCACTCGGCACCACAAACCTCGCAGATAAAATGCCTCTTGTTCCCCCGCTTGATCTCGTCATATTCCTCGCTGCAACATTCAGGGCAGTAGCTCATCGATACCACGCTGTAAAAACACCTACGCAGCCCTTACAGCTTATATAGGTTGAGCTATTCGGCGACTCGAAAAAGGCATGAAAGCTACTTGGCAACCTGAAAAATGAAGCCCGCCGTGGCGTCCAGGAAGGCGGAGGGTGCCTCCTCATGGGGGATATGCCCGCATTCGGGCACAACCACCAGGGTGGCTCCGGGAATGTCCGAGGCAAGGGTCACGGACTGGGTTGTTGGCACTATCTGGTCGTCGTCGCCTGCTATCACCAAGGTCGGGACCGAAATTGATGATAAATTCTGGTCAAGGTAGAGCGGGTGGGAAGCGGCCGTAAACTGCCAGAGGGCATAGTCCCAGTCCTGGGCCATGAGGGGTCTTTTGTAGCCCTCGATGGTGTCAGGTGAGACCTTGGAATCATCATGCCAAGCAAGGTATATGGTGCTGACGCCGCTGTCGCCGGCTATGGACCTGACCAGGAGCGGGGCCAGACGCTGCACCTGGGGGAGCCATGCCAGGGCGCTAATGAGGGATGGCGCGCCCCCGCCACCGAAGATGGCTGCGTCCTCCATCACCAAGGCCTGGACACGCTCGGGGTGGCGGTAGTAGGTGAGCATGGCGACCGCCCCTCCGGCGGAGTGCCCCACCAGTATCACCTTCTCCACGCCCAGGTAGTCCATCAGCGCCACCGTTAGGTCCAAGGCAAACTCGCTGGTGTATGGGTTGGGTCCGCTCCAGCTGTCCAGGATGGGCCTCTCGGTGAAGCCGAAGGCAGGCCTGTCGAAGGCAATGACTGTGCCATACTTGGCAAGCTCCGCCACAACCGGGTCGAACGAGAAGAGGTAGGCGCCAAAGCCGTGGAGGAGTATGATCACCGGTTCCCCGCTACCATGGACGGTATAGTGGACTGTGACTCCGTTCAGCTCCACGAACCTGCTGTCAGCGCCTCCCAGCCTTTCGGGCGAGAAGGTCCCAATGAGTGGAGGGATAGGTATGAGGAATGGGACCACCAGGAGTAAAACGATTACGGCGGCCACAGCACCAAGAGTCGCCTTGTACAGTCTTTTCATGGCTCCCCCCTCTACCAATATTGGCCTTCTGGCACTATACTTTTTCCCTAGAATTCCATTGGTGGGCTCCAAAGAGGGCACCAGCGTGCCGCTCACAGCCCTCTGCGTCCCAGCATTTTAGAAAAGGGAAAATGCGGCCTGAGGGCCGCATCAGGGAAAAAGCGGTGTCTTCTCCCAATCACTTGCTGGGCTTGAAAAGCCTCTCCACCATGTCCTGCGGGGGCTTCCCAAACCTGCACAGAGCGAAGGAGACAAGGACCGATGCACCTACGCCAGGGAAAAAGGCATGCAGGGGAATGGGCGGGTACAGGTACCAGAGCTGGGCCACAGCGAATCCGACAATGAGCCCCCCAAGGGCAGACTTCCAGTCTGCGCGCTTCGAATATACCGCGACCAGTAGCGGACCGAAGAAGGCGCTGGCGATGACTGTCCAAGCGTAGGAGGCGAGCTGGACTATCGTCGCCTGTGGGTAGATTGCAAAGACGCATGCACCTATGGCGAAGACAAGGGAGAGTACCTGCATCAACCTCAGCTGACCCTTATCGGTCATCTCCTTCCTGAAGACTGGCTTCACGATGTCTTTGGTGACAGTGCCTGCTGTCATATGGACAAGTGCGTCTATTGTTGAAGTGGCTGCACAGAGCATACCCACAAGGAACACTGCCCCGAGCCATTGCGGCAGCGCAACATTCACGAAGGTGGGGATGATCATATCCTGGATCATCGTTGCCGGGTTGTAGCCGAAAGACCTGAGTATCGGATTGGAAATGGCACCGTAGCTGTATGCCGCCAGCGGGAATATGAGGGTGCCGAGGACCGCGATTATCATTGCCTTCTTGATGTTCAGCTTATTGCATATGGTGGCGTACCTCAGCACGGCCTGGGGTTGGGCAATGAAGCCGAAGCTCATGACTGCCGTGAGACCAATGATGGTAACCCAGGTTGAAGATCCGAAGGCTGGGAAACTAACGAGGCTAATGTTAATATCTGCAAGCGCCTGGTGGGCTGGCAGGTAACCCCCCAGCATCGAGTAGGAGAAGAGGGCGACCCCGATCACCACAAACACCATCACTGTCCCCTGAACGAACTCGGCCAAGGTGGCAGAAAAGAGTCCACCGGTGAATATGTAGATGGCGACGATCACCCCTGAAGCGATTACGCCAATCCAGAAGGGCGTGCCGACGAGTGCTGAGAGGGCGCTTCCCATAGCAATGATTGCGGAGATTGTGTAGGGGAAGATGAATATGGCGATTACCAGCGAGCTGAGAGTCCCAAAGGCCTGGTTCTTGAAGCGGAGCGTGAAGAATTCCGAGTATGTCATTGCGTTCAGCTCCTTGAACATCTTCGAGAGCACTGGGGCGATAATTGCGAAGACCAATAGCGTTGCCACTGGGTGCCATAGGCCGATGACAAGGGTCGAGAGGCCAAGCTTGGCGCTGAGACCTGCGAAGCCCACCATGATCACTGCGCTGAAGTAGGTGGCGAAGAAAGCAACGCCCATCACAATGCCCCCGATCCTGAAGCTCCCGACGCACCAGTCGGCAGTACACTTGACCTTATTCCTGCTGAACCAGCCTATGGCGCCCAGGATGGCCATGTAGACGACTATTATGCCGATAGAAACCATGTTGATCTCTGCCATGGTCTCACTCCTCCTTCCCGCGCCGGAAGAACAGTATGAAGGCTATGGCGACGGAGGCTAGGCCAGGGACGAAGCCCCCCAGGAGTATCCACCAGTCGAAGCCGAATGGGCTGAGCTGGGAAACGACCAGAGAGATGACCAGCATCAGAGCATCCTCCTCTGGTCCAGAACTCTCTTGGCTTTGCCGTCGCTCCGCGGGAGGGTCCCCTGTGGGAGGACCTCCACATTGGTTCGCAGCAGGGTCAGGTCCTTGATCTCCTCGAAGATCTTCTTGCTCAGCGCCCCAATGGCAGCAGTGTCCTTGGATATGCCGTTGGATACCTCGAGCTTGATTGCAATGTCGTCAATGCCCGTCAGTAGTATCTGGAAGTTGCCATTGGCCTCCCTGTGGGAGGCTACGATCCTCTCGATGGAGGACGGGTAGAGGCCTATGCCCCTGATCTTGATCATGTCGTCCTTCCTTCCCATGAACCAGTCAATCCTCCGGTGGGGACGCCCGCATTCGCAGGTGCCGTCAAGGATCCTGGTGAGGTCGCCTGTCCTGTAGCGCAGTAGCGGCATTGCCTCCCTGTTGAGCGGAGTCAGGACGAGCTCGCCGATCTCCTCCTCCTCAAGGGGCTCGCCAGTCTTCGGGTCAACCACTTCCATGAGGAAGTGGTCCTCCCACACATGCAGGCCGTTCCTGGAAGGGCACTCGATGGCCACGCCAGGTCCGCCCATCTCGGCGAGGCCGTAGTTGTTGAAGGCGGAGATGTGCATCGAGTCCTCGATCTTCCTCCGCATCTCCTTGGTCCATGGCTCCGCCCCCATCACGCCGATCCTCAGCTTCAGGGAGTCCCTTATGGAGGGCTGGGCCTCAAGCGCCTCAATCATGCGAATGGCGAAGGAGGGGATGCAGTGGAAGACCGAGACCTGGAAGTCCCTCATGATCTCCAGCTGCTTGTCGGGGTTCGCGGATCCGAACGGGATGACGGTGAGGCCCAGCCTCTCCGCGCCCTGGATCGTCCCCAGACCTCCGGTGAAGAACCCTTGGGAAGTGGTGTTCTGGAATATGTCGCCCTTCCTGGCCCCGACGCAGGCGAAGGCCCTGGCCATCTGGTCAGACCATCGGTCAAGGTCGCCCTTGGTGTAGAATGTCGTTATGGGCTTGCTGGTGCTGCCCGACGAGGTGTGTATCCTCACCACCTCGCTCAGGGGCACACCCAAGGCTCCGAATGGGAAGCAGGCGCTGATGTCCTTCTTGCTTGTGAATGGCAGCTTCTGTATGTCCTGGATGCCACTGATGCTTTCCACTTTTTTTTCTCTCAACAGCTCCCTAAGGAACGGGACTTTCTTTGCCCGCTCGAAGGCGCCGACTATTCTTTGATTTTGCAGTCTTTCCAGTTCGCTTCTGTCTGCTCTTTCGAGTTGCGGTTGGAAGCACCCATTAGGGTGCGTAAACGCAACCCCTCCCTAGAATGGAATCCACAATCCATGCACCTCAAGTTTGTTTAGAGTTTCAGGAGAGATTGACATGGGGTGCTCTATCGGCGCTTCAGTAAAAGCTATTCCTCCGATCAGCACGCACCTTGCTATCCTCCAGATTAACCAGTTGATGGTGGCTCATGATATATAAACCTTGTGGGAATTCTGACCCACCTCCGTAAAAAAAGTGGAGGGGGCCTGCTTCCCCGCGGACTCCCCATCAGATCTCCGCCCCCAACAGAGCGGATGGGTTTATCTCGCCTGGGGGGCCTATCCCTACATGGTCACTGCCAATGGACGTTTTCCGGGACCTTATCGAGAGGGCGTGTAAAGTCCTTGCCGAAGAGGCTTCGGGGGGGGCTGGAGGGACTTGAGAGGGATGGAGCGCTCATAACCCTGGACCGGCTCCCGACCGTGGTTGTTGGGGACATCCACGGAGACCTCAGGGCGCTGAACGCCATACTCGGGGATTCCGGAATCCGGGAGAGATTCTCGGATGGGTGGAGGCGCGTCTTCCTGGGGGACTATGGCGACAGGGGGCCTGACCCCATCGGGGTCTATGAGGCGGTACTCAGGCTCAAGCTGGACCATCCCAGCAGCGTTGTGCTGCTGAGGGGGAACCATGAAGCCCTCGATATGATGACCCTCCATCCCCACGACCTTCCGGAAAAGCTGAGGGCCCGATACGGCGGCAGTGGTGCCGAGATATACAAGTTGCTGCTTGTCCTTCATGCCCTCCTGCCCTCAGCCGCCATCTGGGGAGGGAGGACCCTGCTTGTCCATGGCGGCGTCTTCAGAGGGATCAGCCACACATCCCTGGCAAAGCCGAGCAGGAAGGAGCTGGAGATGATGCTCTGGAACGACCCTTACGAGGGGGCTGATGGCGCGTCCTTCTCCCCCAGAGGGGCGGGCGAGAGGTTTGGCCCTTCTATCACGGGCGAAGCCCTCAGGTCACTGGGGGTCGAACAGATAGTCAGGAGCCATTCTTCGGTGCCGGCGGGGCACCGGTTCAACCACGGCGGCCGGGTCCTGACCATCTTCTCCTCGAAGTACGTCTATGGCCTCGAGAGCGGCGCCTACCTCCTCCTGGAGGCGGGGCGGTCCGTGGGCGCCGGCGTGAGGGTGTTCTAGGTTTCTCCAGGTCGTGGCGCTTCTAATCTTTATTACGGAGGAAAATAGAACCAATTATCATGAGCGGGACCGAGAGGGTCCAGTCGGAGCTGAAGGGGACAACCCTCAGGGTTTACTGGGCGGTGCTGAAGAAGGGCGCCGGAGGGACGGGGCCTCGGGAGCTGATGAGGGAGCTGGAGCTGAGCAGCCCCAGCGTTGCGGTTTACCACCTGGAGAAGCTGAAGAGCCTCGGCCTCGTGGAGAAGGGGGAGACAGGCAGCTATACCGCAAGGGAGCAGGTGAAGGTGGAGGTCTTCTCGGACTATGTCAGGGTGGTGGGCATGATGCTGCCCCGCTACCTTTTCTATTCGGTCCTCTTCACCACCATGCTGGTCTCATATCTGCTGATCTATCCGCTCCAGTGGAACCCCCAGACGATGGTCACCCTCATATTCGGCCTGATGGCCTGCATAGTGACCTGGTTTGAGACCATCAGGGTCTGGTACAGGAGACCGTTCTAATGTGTAGGTTTATACTCCCAATTGGGGGATTCTCAGGTGAGAGGTGGCCTGAATGAAGCTGATGGCTCTGGTCCTTATTGGAATAGTAATGGGCCTAGGTCTTGTCTTTCTCCCCTCACTCGGGACCACCTCTTTCTTCCAATATGGAGCCGCCACCCAGGCCACCCTAGGAGAGAACAAGAATACGTCAGGGGATACATCTGGGTATCTGCCCCTTGACGTTGGCGGTAGCCAACCTAAGGCGGCTGAGGGCAACAGCATTTACAGGAGCATAAGCGAGAGCCCAGCAGGCGCCTATGGCGTCCCGGCGACGATACTTGCCCTGGGGGTTGTGGCGGCGGTCGGGGCATACCTGATAATCAGGAGATCTGTGCCCTAGCCTGCGAATTCCCTAAGTGTCCTCTTGGTGAGGTCGTCCATATACTTGGCGAAGAGGGCGGACCTCGTTCGAACCTGGCGGGCTGGATGGTACTCCACTTTCCCCCCGAAATTTTTCTCAGCGGAGGGGGCCGAGAAGACAGCGACCCTGGCCCCCAGCGCGCTGATGTCGAAGCCCTGCTCCGGGTCGTGGAGCAATATCAATTCGCTCCGGTTGGCAACCACCGCCAGGAGGTCACAGGGGGCCCTCAGCAGCTCGCTGGCGAGCTCCTTCACCCTATGCCTAGCGGAGAATTCCCGGAGGTATTTCTTGGGTTTTCCTGTGAGCGATGCAGCGTAGGGGAGGACCTGGTCCCTCTCGGTTATGAAGCCGTACCTGGGCGATATGATGAAGAGGTCGACCTTCAGCCCCTGGCTCCTTGCGTCCTCAACGCTCTTCATCACCATCTGGAAGTTGCCGCCGTATGCCTCCCTGGCCCTCCTGGCAAAGCCTGGGGCAGCCTGCAGGTATAGGGGCTCCCTCTCCAGATCGTCTGAGGGGAGGGGCAGCCCCGCCTTCTTGACTGCGCGGGCATAGTCCCTATCCTTCACGGAGGGGCTCATGTAGGCAGGCGCGCTGACAAAAACTACGATCCGCAATGAGATGCACCATGGAGGGGTTTACATTACCTTTCGGGTCGTCATGGGATATAAGGATTGACAGCGTCGCCCGAGGGTGGAGCCGGGCAGATGATGGCGCCAGGGCATGCATCGTGGGTAGGGTTCCGTGCAGCAGAGCGCAGGACGGCAGTCCGTTAAAATGTATAGTTGTGAATATTCTATTATTGTATGTATATGTATATTATATATTAATTTGGTTCTGGTAAATACTTTGAAGCGAGGAGAGGGGTCGAATGTGAGG
>CAYZHK010000016.1:0-25250 GCA_964477685.1 uncultured Nitrososphaerota archaeon | reverse complement strand
AGACGAGGGAATACATAAGGATTAGGACTAGGAACAGGATGGCGATAGTATTCATGACCTTAATCAGGGGGTTTATTGCCGGTCCTGCCGTATCCTTGAACGCATCCCCGACCACATCTCCAACTACCGCTGCTGCATGAGTGGGGCTCTTCTTCCCGCCAAAGTTGCCGAGTTCAATGTATTTCTTGGCATTGTCCCAAGCTGCTCCACCCGTGGTCATCAGGATAGCTAGCATGAGCCCGGAGAGGATCACACCTATGAGCATCCCGCCTAGGGCATAGGGACCTAGTAAAAAGCCCACAAGCAGTGGCGAGATTACGGCTATTATGGCCGGCAGGGCTATCTCCTTAAGCGCTGCCTTTGTGACAATGTCGACAGCTTTCCCGTAGTCTGGCTTTGCGGTACCTTCCAGAATGCCCTTTGTCTCCCTGAACTGCCGCCTCACCTCCTCAACCACCTTAAATGCTGCCTTACCCACAGCGGTCATCAGAAAGGAGGTGAAGATGAAGGGTATGGCGGCCCCAAGCATCAGGCCCGCCAAGACCAGCGGAGAATCAATAGAGAGGCTTATGGGCAATCCATAAGCGATGATCCCCTCTCTATATGCGGCAAAGAGAGAGAGTGCCGCAAGAGCGGCAGAACCTATGGCATAGCCTTTTGTCACAGCTTTCGTTGTGTTGCCAACTGCGTCAAGCGGATCAGTGACCGCCCTGACTTCTGCGGGGAGGCCGACCATTTCTGCAATGCCGCCTGCGTTGTCCGTTATAGGGCCGTAGGAATCGATGGCAACTATCATCCCTGTCGCCGAGAGCATTGCGGCCGCTGCAATGGATATGCCATATACGCCCATCTCGTAGTGCTCGAATCCGCCTGCCACGTAATAGGAGGCCAGTATGGCCACAACAATCACGATGGCCGGAAAGAAAGCGCTCCTCAGCCCTATCCCGAGCCCAGCGATAACATTTGTTCCGGCTCCTGTTTTGGATGCTTCCGCTACCGAGAGCACCGGCCTATACCTGTAGGCAGTGAAGTACTCGGTCAGGATAACTAAAATCGCCATGACAATGAGGCCAATTAATGCTGCGGCAAAAATGCCCATATTGCCCCCCGTAAGGTAGAGGTTGGCAACATAGAAACCCGCGGCGGAAATAATGGATGTTGCTATGATCCCCTTGTACAGGGCATTCATAATGTTCTGGCTCTTTCCCAGCCTGACAAAGAATGTTGCCACAACAGTTGCAAAAATGGCTATGCCGCCAATTACAAGGGGCAATATGATGCCGCTGGTCCCGAATGTAAGGTAGACCCCAGACGCAGTGCCAAGGAGCATGGCTGCCAAGGCCGTCACAACATAGGTCTCGAAGAGGTCTGCCCCCATTCCTGCGCAATCACCCACAGCGTCCCCGACGTTGTCTGCAATTACCGCCGGATTCCTCGGGTCGTCTTCGGGTATGCCGACCTCGACCTTGCCAATAAGATCCGCGCCGACATCGGCCGCCTTGGTGTATATCCCCCCTCCTACCCTCGCGAAGAGGCTTATTAGACATGCCCCAAATCCGAAGCCGACCATATATAGAGCGCTCCCGAACCAAAGGTAAAATGCACTGAGTCCTAGGATGGCAAGGCCGACTATGGCGAAGCCCGTCACTGCGCCTCCCCTGAAGGCTAGGGAGAGCGCCGGCCCGAGCCCCTCTTTCGCCTTATTAGCTGTACGGACGTTGCCCTGAACTGTGATGTTCATGCCAATGAATCCCGCAAGGGCAGACAACGCTGCCCCAACTATAAAACCGACACCCGACTGCCAGTTAATTGCTAGGGTGATTATCACTGCCAAGACAATCGCAAAGGCAAACACTGTGGTATATTGCCTCTTCAGGAAAGCCTTGGCACCTTCCCTGATGGCGCCAGCTATTCTCTTCATATCCTCCGTGCCTTCATCAACCTTTAAAACGCCCATGGCCAAATAGCCTGCAAATAGGATAGCTACTGCGCCAGCTATCAAAGGGAGTAACATAAACGCGTCCAATTTTATCCCTCACGCTATTAGAGCATAAGAAAAAACGGATGCCATATTTAAATTAATCGAAAAATGAAGGGAAAAAAGTCGAGGTCTGACTTCGGGCCCCCATAGGCAGCTCAATTGGAGTCGTAGCGGACCTCACACTTGCCCTCGCAGAGCTTTAGCACAATGCGCTTATTCCATTCGGGCTTTGAGACGGGGGCATCCTCACGGTAGTGGGATCCCCTGCTCTCTTCCCTCAGCATCGCACCCAGACAGATAACTTCTGCCGTGTCAAGCATGAGGGGCAGCAGAAGGCCTTCCAGCGGATCCTTCGACTTGAATATGGCCCCCCTGAAGGAGTTGAACTTCGCCATGGCCTCTTCAAGCCCTTGTTTGTTCCGCAGTATTCCCACCCTGTTCAACATTATTTCCTGTATTTTGCCCCGTATCGCCCCCAAGTCCGAAGTAATGGGGCTATCGAAATTTATCGCCTCCCTTACCCAAGACAAAGGTTCGAGGAAGATTCCCTCAGGGGCTCTATCGACAGTGCCTGCGTACAGAGAAGATGCCAGGCCAGTCCTGAAGCCAAAGGCCACACACGCTGCAAAAGCGTTCCCTCCGATCCTGTTGGCCCCATGAACGCCGCCCATGGCTTCTCCCGTGGCAAAGAGGCCGGGGACATTTGTGACACCGTCGGGGTCCGTCCTGAGACCGCCCATGAAGAAGTGCGCATAGGGTGAAATGCCAAACTTGCGGGTCTTCACCGGGACTCCCCTTTCTTCGAGGCTCCTCATGGCGTTTGCTGTGGGGGTATCCGCTGAGCCTTCGCTGCTTACCTTGGTGCAATCCAGGAAGATTGGTTTTTCTCCAGAGGCTCCTCTTGTCTCCTGGGCGATTATAATCGAAAAGGCATCCCGGGTGATCTTAAACGGCTCGGCAATCCCCCTCCTCTTCATCACATCCTCGCCCTGAGAGTCGGCGATAAAAGCCCCATTTTTTAGCAGGGGCGGATAGTCAAGGAATACCTTTGGAAGCCCAGCTTCGCTCACCATCATGGGGTAGAATTGAACGAATTCCATATCCTCGACCTCTGCGCCGACCCTCAGCCCCAGGCTGCCGCCGTAGCCTGTAGAACCGGCGGGATTTAGCGTCCTCGCGTAGAGCTCTCCAGGCCCTCCTGTTGCGAGTACTACAGAGTTAGCCCTTATTCCCACGATCTCTTTCGTATCCGCCCTATAGCCGACAGCGCCGATCACCCTGTTGCCAGATTTCACAAGGCTGGTGATTGTCGTTCTTTCAAGAAGCTCAACCCCGAGCGTCTCCACATATTTCCTCAGGACATTCTGGATCTTTACGCCGCCGCCCTTCACAGAATAGGCCCTGGAGAAGGAATGGCCAGGAATGAAACGCGGCACAGGCGTCTCGCCGCCTTCAAACTCGACGCCATAGTCGATCAGCCTGTCCAGGTATTTTGAAATGTCGTTGACCATAGTTCTGACCAAGGCCTTGTCATTTATGCCACCGCCTCCTTTCAGCGTGTCCTCGTAGTGCTTCTCGAGGGTATCCCCCCCGGCAGAATACTTAGTCACAGCACATATCACACCCAAGGCCATCGATGTGGTATTTGCCCCGCCCACAAGAGTTTTTGTGACGATCATGGTCTTTGACAGGTCCGAGGCCGAGGATATGGCGGCGCAGAGCCCGGCCATCCCGCCGCCCACAATCAGGACATCTGTTTCTAACAATGGAATATGCAGATCCTCCTATGGAAAAATTATCTTTTGTCACTTAAATCGGTTGCTTAGGACATTCTTAGCCGCCGAATGGTGGCAGCCCAATAATCAGTTCCGAATCCTTCGGTATGGTCCTCTTGTGGTCTGATAACGTAAGCAGCTCGTTGTTCAGCGTGATAATTATTCCCTGCCCCATCTCCGAGTCAGACTCCAGGAATGGCTTCAGCTTTTCCCCGTACTTTTTTAAAAGGATCGTGAGCAATCCTTCCACGGTAGTGTCGTCGGGCACATCAAGCTCCTCTTCCCTGCTGTTTGTGACATCACTGAGGATTGAGAGATATGATATTTTAACGCGCATCCTTTACACCAGTATAATAAAAAAGAAGGGTAGGCATTATAAATATAGCGACTCTGCCTACTCTTTCTTCAGCCTGCCGCTGAGTTTCTTCATCACCAACGGCAGGGTTGTGTATTCCATCTCCTCTGGTCCTAGCCTGCCTGGCATAAAGGGACCATGCCTCCGCATATAGTCAGCAACCTCCAGAGCCTTCCAGCGCGTATAGTCGAAGGCGGGATCATCAAAGAGATCGGCAGGCCCCACAAGCTTCGAGTCCTTGACCTGGAAGCCGTAGGCCATGAACCGGGGGGGACCATCGAAGCGGGAGCATTTTGCGTCACGCTGGGCCACTGGCATCATCGGCCCATAGTGGGAGCCGCGCATCCATCCTGCGACAAGGTGTGGGAAGCTGAAAGGCTCGAGAATTTCGCCTACGGCCGGAAGTCCGTGCTGAGCCCTGACGATGGCCACGGGGTCATCTTTGCCCACGTACTTCCCTGCTATTAGGGAAAGTTTTGTTATGCTGACCGATGCGGCTGTCAGTCGGTCACCCTTGCGCATGATTCTCTTTAGGATATACCTGCCAGTGGTCCCTATCAGCGCCAGAAGATCATAGGCCTCCTCAGGAGTGGAGATCTCATATAAGTTGCCTTCGATCACGTCCAAGACCTCAAAGATGAAGCCGTCGTGCATGCTGGGATCAATCACAAGTCCTGCTGAGGAAAACGGGTCCGCAAAGATCTTGTAGAGTGGCAGGTTGAATGCGCCGGGCTCGGTCTTGTCTGCCATGAATACCACCAGGGGCTCGCTTGCCCGCTCCTCAAACTCTATTTCCGTGAAGCCGGGTCCCATCCCCTTCAGATTGCCTGAGCAGGCATCGCTCAAGAGGTCCTGACCCGCAGCATATAAACCCAGATCCTTGGCAATGCATGCGGCCTTGCTGAACGTATTCCACGCCATCTTGTGAATTTCATCATTGTCTTCGCCCTTCCTATGGGTCATTATGAGTTCAAGGTCGTCACCGCAGTTGGTAACTCTGTAGTCAAAGAGCAGCCCCGAGTCCTTTGCAGCCCTCAAGCTCCCCTCTGCAGATTTTATCAGGTCTGCATGGACAACGTGATGCCCTGCAAGGGATCCCACGTCTGCCTTTATTATGCTAAGCGTTGTTTTGACCATAACTTCCACCACACATAATATTCAATTTTCAATATTAAAGTCTAACGTACAGTAAAGTGATATTATTTCAATATCACATCATCAGTCATTATTGCTGTGATTGCCTTCGATTATTCATTAATCCGAGACCTTTTGGAAAATCCGTTGCAATATATCACAACATATTGAATAACAAGATGCTAATCACAAGTATCAATATCACATATAGGGCAATTGTGAAGAAAAATCTCTCGCCATTGTAAAGGAACAATAGGCCGGCCATGGCAACCCTCGCCAGCGGCGTCACGGCCAGTACAAGCACCCCCGCCGTCAGAATGCTTGGACTAGCTATAAACCCAATGCACATTAGTGTAGCGGATAACAGAACGCCGACCCGTAGGACCCAGGACAGGACGACCTCTATATTCACCATGAAATGACGCCTCCAGCCCGAAGCAGCAGAACGATGGCAAAGAATATCAGCACGGCGCTCAGCATCCTCTTTATGGTTATCGATTCGGCCCAGACAAGGATCCTGGTGCCCAGATAGGCGCCTATCATTATGCCCACCACTATCGGCACAACTGCGTAGAGGTCCACATAGCCGGCAATGATATAGACGAAGACGCTGGCAGCTGCCGTAACGCCCACCATGAAGTTGCTTGTTGCCGCTGCGGCTTTGACTGGGACTTTCATCAATAGGTTCATTATTGGCACTTTGATTATCCCCCCACCTATGCCAGCTATCCCTGAGATGGAGCCGGCTAGCAGACTGATAGGCAAGCCCAATTTGAGGCGGATGGGGCTGTACGCCACCGTCTCTTTTTTCCGCTGATCGTAGTATTCGCCGGACAGCATGATCTGCTCCGCTTTGGTGAGGACAACCGTCTCAGACTTTGGCGATTTCAGCATCAATAGGGCAGATGTCAGTATGGCGATCGCTAGTACGAGCTCAGTGAATAGAATTGGAAGGACCAACGCCACATAGGCACCCAGCACAGCTCCTGTGACGGTGCAGGTCTCCAGAACCATGGCAAGCCTCACATTGGTCATCCGGTCCCTAACATAAACGCTCCCACCCATGCTGGAGCTGGCGATAACGGCCAACAGACTAAGGGCCACAGCCTCATGCGGCGGGACATTCACGCCTAGAATCAGGAAGATCACTAGCAGGACGCCCCCGCCCAACCCCAGCATGGCGCCGATGCTGCCTGCGAAGACTCCGAAAAGGAGGATTACGACCATTGAGATGGGATCCATAGGGGGGCCTTCTTAAAGGAGTCTGTATGGATCAGGAAATCGATTAAGTAGATATTCTTTTTTACAACCTTCTTCATTATGGCTTCTGTGGCTCAAATGATCTCCAGCAGGGTTACAAAGGGCATCCAACGGACCCCCCACAGGGCGCTGATGAAGGCGACCGGCCTCATAGATGAGGAGTTGGAGAGGCCGATAGTGGGTGTGGCGAATTCGTGGAGCGAGCTGATCCCAGGACACATCCATCTCAGGACACTGTCGGAGGCAGTTAAGGCAGGTATCAGGATGGCCGGTGGCACCCCTCTCGAATTTAACACCATCGGCATATGCGACGGCATTGCCATGGGGCATGAAGGGATGCGGAGTCCCCTTGTCAGCAGGGAAATCATCGCCGACTCAGTGGAGGTTGTGGGCCGCGCGCATGCCTTCGATGCGATGGCATTCATATCGAGCTGCGACAAGATCGAGCCCGGAATGGTCATGTCCGCCCTAAGGCTGAATCTACCATCCATCTTTGTCACAGGCGGTCCCATGCTCTGCGGCTTTGTTAGGGGAAAGAGGCTCACCATAGATTCCTCCTTCGAGGCCGTTGGCGCCCATATGGCAGGCAAGGTGGGCGACGGAGAGCTCAAGGAGATTGAAGAGTACGCCTGCCCGGGCGCGGGATCCTGCGCGGGGCTCTATACAGCGAACACCATGGCCTGCATGATCGAGGCAATGGGTCTCTCGCTCCCGGGTGGCGGAACGATACCGGCTGTTGATGCGCGGAGGGCAAGGCTTGCGAAGAAGTCCGGCCTGGCCCTGATGGATCTGTTCCGCAAGGGAATAAAACCCAAGGAGATAGTGACTGCAAAATCCCTCCGCAATGCCATAGCAGTGGATGTGGCAATGGGGGGCTCGACCAATGCAGTGCTGCATTTGATGGCCATAGCAAACGAGGCGGGCGTCAGGCTGGATCTTGAAGATTTCGACTCGGTGAGCCGAAAAACTCCGCAGATCGTTGACATGATGCCTGCAGGCAAGGTTGCGGTCGAGGACCTGAACCGTGCCGGTGGCGTGCAGGCAATCCTGAAGCGGCTCGCAGAAGGCGGGCTGATTGAACTGAGCTGCGTTACGGCAACAGGCTGCACGGTTGGCGAAAATATCGGCAGCGCAGCTGCATATGGTGACACCATTCATAAGCTTGAAAGGCCCATACGGCCCTCTGGTGCGCTGGCTGTGCTCCGCGGAAACCTCGCCCCTGAGGGGGCTGTAATAAAGACGGCTGGTCTCAAAAAGACCTCCTTTACGGGAAAGGCCCTTGTTTTCGACTGTGAGGAAGATGGTATGAAAGCTGCCGAGCAGGGTAAAATCAAAAGGGGGAGCGTGGTCACCATCAGGTATGAAGGGCCCAAGGGGGGACCAGGTATGAGGGAAATGCTGTCGCTCACGTCGATCATTGTGGGCATGGGGCTAGGAGAGGATGTTGCGCTGATCACCGATGGCAGGTTCTCTGGAGCCACACATGGCATGATGGTGGGCCACATCTCGCCGGAGGCTGCAGAGGGGGGACCGGTGGCTGTTCTCCAGGATGGCGACATCGTCACAATTGACATAGAGAGGAGGAGGCTGGATGCCGATATTGGAGAGAGAGAGTTGAAATCGCGCCTGAGCAAATGGTCCCCTCCGAAGGAGAAGTATTCCACAGGAGCGCTTCACAGGTACTCGAGAATGGTGACATCCGCTTCGACCGGAGCTATTCTCAGGTAGCTGCCTTTTTTACCCTTTTTTTAGTCATGCCTGAGGGCTACCACGGGGTCCATTTTCGATGCCCTGCGGGCCGGCAAGTATCCTGCAATCAGGGCCACTACAATGGCAAATATTAGGACGGCCATTGCGATCTCTGGGTGAACAACAGGTGTATAGGAGAACGACCCGAAGCCGGAAGTGGAGGTGCTTAGGCCGCTGGTCGTGCTTTCCGTGTTGCTGATACCAGAAGCAAAGATAAAAGGCATGAGATAGGAGAGGCCGACCCCCACGCCGATACCAAGCATGCCGCCTATTATCCCCATCAGCACGGCCTCGGAAAGGAAGATGGAAAGGACGTTGTTGTTGGTGAACCCCAGCGCCTTTAGGATGCCGATCTCCCTGGTCCTCTCGATCACAGAAACGAACATTATATTGGCGATCCCTATGCCGGCTACGAAGAGGGATATGGCTGCGATTGCCCCGAGCAGCACCGTCAACATGTTGGTGATGGAAGAGACTATTGATGTGATCTGCTTAACGGTTAGGATGCTCAGGTTGGTGCCGTAAAAAGCTTTGATGTTGTATACCACCGAATCGACGCTGTCGGCATCGATAGTCTTTATGAAGAAAGACGAATAGGTGTTCTTTCCTACGAGGTTCAGGGCGCCTTCAAGGGAAATGAAGACACTGTCGTCCACAGATACGGCGGAGACGGCGCCATATTCCGCCAGGCTGCCCACCACTTGCACTATCTTTTTGGAGGGGTTAATCACCCCGACCTCTATTGTCGTGCTTTGGCCGACCGTCAGGAACGGCGAGGTCATATCCTGCGGCTGGATGACGTTGGATCCTACCACGATCTCGGTGTAGCTCAGGGACTGATAGATCCTGCCGGAATCGATGATAACCCCGTCGATCAGGAGGGGCAGCTGCGATGGTCTGACGCCTACAAGGGTGAAGCTCTTGGATGTCCCAGCGCTGTAGACCTTGACGGACGAAGCGACTATGGGCACGACAAACTCAACTCCGGGTATCTGCGAGATCCTGTCGACATCGCTTTGGGTGAGCGTAACCGTGGTCGAGGAGGGGCGTATGGTGATTGTATTGGGGCCGAGCTTGTCGATCTGCCCGAGTATGCTGGACTGGATGCCCGCCGTCTGGGAGACTAGGGCAATCACCGCGGCAGTGCCAATTACTATGCCAAGAATTGTCAGGGCGGTCCTCATCTTCCGCTGCCGTATCCCTCTTACTCCCCACCTAATGGTATCCGCGGTTTTCATGTTCTGGTCTTCCTTCGGCGCACTGCGTAATAGGCCAAGAAGATTGCCACGGCCACGAGAAGCACCAGTGCCCACCAATAGGCGGCAACGAAATCCCAAAGTCCACCACTGCCGTTCTCTGACGATTGTGAAGCACTGGCATTGACCACCGTCAGCTTGAGGGGCACGGTGAGGGTGCCATTTGCCGTTCCACCGAGGCTATCCTTGTAGCTGAAGGGGATATTGAGGGTGTAAGTGCCGTTGGTGACATTGCCGGGCATATAGCTGATCGTGAGGGAAGTGGGTATATTGGCCTCGACATCCCCCAGGAAAATCCTGTTCGCGGAAGTGGAGGCGAGGACGTCGTTCCCAACGGGGTAGACTATAACACCCTCCGCTATGGAGGTTCCAAGGTTGATGATGTTGACTGAGGCAGAGAAGGATTTACCGACGGTGATGGTTTGGGGGAATGTTGAGGTGTCCAGCACGTATATGTCCACAAAGCCCCTTATGACCAACCCGATTGTTTTCGTCTCCTTCTTCGACTCCTCCATCTGATCTGTGTAGGAGATGCTCACGGATACCGATGATACTGAGCCGGCTGCTGAGGAGGAGGTATAGATATCGATTGGCAATGACCGGGTCTCGCCTGCAGCCACCGTTCCCAGGTACCATGAGCCGTCCTGGCCCATCAGAACGAAGGGCGAGGAAGAGACGGAAGGCACGGAATATCCCCCTCCGGAAAGCAGGTCGCTGATACTGGAGCCGCTGCTGCCCGACATGCTCAGTTGCACTGTGATCGCGTCCGCTTCGGCTGGGCCCATGTTGGTGACGTTCATTACGGCATTGGTGATCTCTCCCGAGTAGAGGTCCTGGGGGGTAATGCTCACGTGGAAGCTGATGCCTGTGCTTGGCACCGACGGGACCCTTACAGCTGCATACCTGGTCGCTTGGGTGTAGGTGTAACCATCAGTGTAGGTGAGGACCACCGGGAACATGGCTATGGAGCCTGCAGCCGAGGGCATAACAAATATCGTCAGGGGCAGTATGAGGCAATCGTTGGAGGGCAGGGTCTCGAAATTCCATCTGCCGGTGTTGTTATAGAGCAGGAATTGCGAAGAGCCGGACGCGAGTGACGACGTCCCGGTCAGGGAGGTCAATGACTGCAGTCCGCCAGCCCCGGATCCCAGCCCGCTCGGAGTTCCCAGAGAAACGGATATGTTCGTTGCCGTCCTTCCACCCTGATTCTCCACCACCAGATAAACGGTGTTGTTTTGGGATGCTTGGAGGTCGTAATCAGTGAAATACGGCACAAGGTAAGAGCCGTTGAGGTCCTCAGCCGCTACACTGAAGCCCAGGGTCTTGGTTTCGTGCTGCGACACAGTCGTGCGGTAATCGAGCCTCACGGTTATTTGGATTAGGCTTCCTGCGGCGGACGGGACAATATAGGCCTGCAACGCGATGTCTACAGATGCGCCCATGGGCAGGTTGAGGAAGTCGTAGTTACCGTCGCTATCAATCAACAGCATGTTGTTGGCAGGGACTGTCACTGTGACGTTGAGGTCATTGGCCGTAGAGTCGCCACTGTTGGCAACAGTGATGACAATCGAATTTACGGTGCCCGCCACAAGGATCTGCGAATCCGAAGACACATCAAGTCTCGGTTCCGCCCTCACGGCGGGAAGAGCCATGAATGAAGATGCCACCAATAGTGTAAGTAAAAATAATACAGCCGATCCTTTCCATTTCAATTGGTTCATAGCGAGTTTTTCAAGCTTATGCACTGCGAACGACCTCCTTCTCCACCTTCCCGTCCAATATGTACCATATCCTGTGACTGAATTTTGTAAGCTCCATATTATGCGTCACCATTATTATTGTTGCCCCATCAGAGTTTAGTTTCCTGAGGATTTCTATAACCTCGGCCGCAGACTTGGAGTCCAGGTTACCCGTCGGTTCATCGGCAAGCAGTATGGAGGGCTGGTTTGCCAGAGCCCTGGCGATGGCCACCCTCTGCTGCTGCCCTCCGCTCAACATATTGGGCCTGTTCGTCTCGAATCCCTTCAGGCCTACCATGGAGAGGAGCTCGTAGGCACGGGCCTGCCTGTCGGGGGCGGCTAAGCCGTTGGCCACCATCGGAACCTCCACATTGTCCGATGAGCTCATATAGGCTAGGAGGTTGAAGGTCTGGAAGATAAATCCGATCTTGCGGTTCCTCAGCATTGCAAGTCGGTTATCGCTGAGGCTCGATATATCTACGCCATCTATCCAGACATGACCTCTGCTTGGCCTGTCCAGCGCCCCTATCATGTTGAGGAGGGTCGATTTGCCACTCCCGGACGGCCCCACTATGGATATGAACTCGCCCATCTTGGCCTTGAGATTGACACCCTGGAGGGCGGCATACTCCAGCTTACCCATTTGGTAGATCTTCCAAAGATCCTGCGTCGCGATGACATCCGGGGTTTCGGGCGCCAAACGTCAACTCTTCCTAGTCAATTTTTTGGCAGTCAGAGTAACTAAACATGGCAGCATATATACAAATGCTTCCCGCCGTCAAAACCTTTGACCCATGCCATTACGAACACTTTATATATGCTTCGGGGTTCAACGTTATGATAACCGTTGGTGATGGGCATGGAGACAATCAAACCCGGAACTGTTCATATCAACAACTCCTTCATAGATCCGACGGTTACAATGGAGAATCCTGTGGTCATGGAGGGAGGGTACGTCTACGTTGCTCCCTTTGCAGAATTCCATTCCACTAAACCGGACATCAGGATTGGTGAGAGGACCAACATTCAGGACGGTGTCAAGATATACGGTCCGTCCTTCATCGGTAACAACGTCTCGATAGCCCACAGGGCAGAGGTGCACAATTCCACCATCAATGACTTCGCATTTATCGGCTTCAATGCCAAGATAATCAACTCCCGAATAGGGCGGGGGGCCTACATCTCCCATGGGGCGGTCATCCAGGGGATGAACATTGAGCCAGACTACTACGTACCGCCGGGCGGGAAGGAAGCTCAGGAAAAGGTGGAGAAGGGGCACAAGAACTTCAAGAACGAGGTGCTTGAGGTCAATACGGAATTGGCAATGGGTTACATTAAGGCCTACCAGGAGAAGGGCCCAGCGGAGTTCGCATCTGTTGGTTTTTCCCCGAAGACAAGCTGGACAAAGTACTACCTCTTCCCGGACATGGGCAGCGCCCACATGACAGGCACTGCGCGGATAATAGGAGGCGTCATATTCAAGGGCAAGGCGGAGATTGGCGAGATGGTCTCCATCAGGGGGGACGAAGGCTGGCCATTGGTCTTCGAGGAGGGTGTCTCCATAGGCAAAGGCACTGTCTTCCACAGCCTGAAGGGGTCCGCAAAGCTCAACGTTACCCTGGGGAAGAACGGGGTCATCAAGACTTTCAAAGGGGCAGACGTTATGATCGGCAAGAATGTTAAAATCGGGGAATCCTGCATAATCCATGGGCCTGTGGTGATTGGCGACGATGCCGTGATCGAGGACGGGGCGATCATATTCAGGTCTGAGATAGCCAAGGGGCAGAGAGTTCCGTCAGGGTCTCTGCTCATTCCGGGCTCATAGGCGCATAAAAAACCAGCTCAGGAAGGTTTCCCGATTGGACTTCAGCTGGCTCATAGGCTTCTTCCTACAGTACAGCTATGTCGGGATAACCTCCATCTCCATTGTGGGGAACCTGGTGCCTTTTCTCCCAGTACCGTACCTTGTGGCCATTTTCCTTCTTGCGCCATACCTAGATCCCCTCCTTGTGGCACTCTGCGTGGCTGTGGGGGCAACCTTGGGGAAGTGCATATCATACCTGATAGGCAGGGGCGGACATAGTCTGCTGGGCAAAAACCGGAAGGATGAGCTGGAATGCCTCAGCGCCATGCTCGGCAAATACGGGGCGATTGCGGTCTTTTTCTTCGCTTCGCTTCCGCTTCCGGATGACATTGTGATCATACCCTTCGGTCTCATGAAGTACAGTTTTCCCAAGTTTCTGTGTGCCTTATTTTTGGGCAAGCTCGTCCTAGGATTCATAGTTGCCTATGCCGCATTCTATGGCTGGGAGGTCATCTCCTGGTTTGTGGGCGGAAACAATATCTTGCTCATTACAGCGCTGTCGGTGGCGTTTATGCTGCTGATGATCTTCATAATCTTCAAAATAGACTGGATCGAGGCTGCCCAGTATATTGAAAAGAACGGCATAATTGCGTACATCAGGCTGCTCCTGAACAGGGCTTTCAGGTCGGGAAGGGCGTGAATATATTTTTAACGAGCGAGCCATAAACATGCGTTGGGTGGCGTTGGCTGTTGAAGGTGAGTCTGCTGACCTATACTCCTGATCCCGAAAGGGCAGTCGCGGCGGCGTCAAGGCAGTGTTACTCCAGACATAGTGCCACAAAGGCATTCGCGGAATTCACGCCAGAGGATATTCGAAAGCAGTTGGGGATAATCCTGAAAAACGGCCACCTCTCGGTGCTGGAGCACGCCAGTTTCACATTCGCCATAGAGGGGATTTCTAGGGCCTGCAGCCATCAGCTGGTCAGGCACAGGATAGCATCATACTCCCAGCAGAGCCAGAGGTTCGTCAGGCTCCAGGAAATGGACTTCGTTGTTCCAGAAAAAATAGCGGCAGATCCAGCTGCTGAAAGGATATTCAGTGAAGCGGTCGACTCCTGTAGAGATGCCTATTTGCGGTTGGTGGGGGCTGGAATGCCAGCAGAGGATGCCCGCTATGTGCTGCCCAACGCAACGCCAACGAAGATAGTCATGACAATGAATGCCCGCTCCCTCATCAATTTCTTTGAGCTCCGCTGCTGCCTCTCGGCCCAATGGGAGATCAGGCAGCTGGCAGACGAGATGCTCCGCCTCGTCAAGGCAGTGGCGCCCACCATCTTCGGGGGTGCAGGTCCCTTCTGCGTCACCCGCAAGACCTGTCCCGAGGGCAAGTACGACTGCCCGAAATGGGAAGAGCTCTACAAGAAATGAAATGCCCTTGGAGCTAGCCCGGGTCTGCGCCTAGCCCCTTTTTTCGCTCCTCTTATTCCTTCTCACGGCCCCTTCGGCAAAGCGGCGCTTCTCCTCCTCGGTCTCGGGGATAAGAGGTGGAACGGGCGTGGGCTTTCCGTTCCTGTCAAGGGCCACCATGGTTGCATAGGCCGATGCAGCGTGTACGGTCTCCCCGGTCAGGGGATTCTCAGCCTCCACCCTCACGCCAATCTCCATGGAGGTATTGCCGACATGGTTGACTGATGCCTTTAGGGTGAGGAGATCGCCCACTCTTACCGGATGGTGGTAGTCCATTCGATCTATGGAAGCAATTACGACGTTGCTGCGGGCATGCCTCTGCGCCACCGCAGCAGCTATCTCGTCGATATACCTCACAATTGCTCCACCAAAGACATTGCCGGCTGGATTCGCATCGGATGGGAACATCCAGCGGGTGGAGACCAGCGAGGATTCTTTTACACGCTTTCCCCTGTTGCTGGGCATCGCTATCACTGCTTCCATTGGGGAGCTTATAGGATTTAGCTTTGACGCAGGCCTGTTGCATCGGCACAGATAGGATATAAAGATGTAGAGCGCAAGGGTTGATCTGGTGCGGGGGATTGGAAGAGGCAGGGGAAAAACGCGACAGGGCAGTCCATATGGATCCTTTTGACGAAGTCGCACGGCAGGTGCTTTCGACATTGGAGAAGCGGGGGGGAAGGATGGATTTTTTAGAGATGGAGAAATGGGCTGAATTCACTGAGATCGGTAAATATACCCTCCGGACAGTGGTCTGCGACCTGATCGATGCAGGGAAGCTGAGGGCTCCGGAAGGGTATTCAGGGAATGGTGATGAGCTGGAGCCCCCCACGCCTAAGGCGCTGGAGATCCCGAAGATACCCGAAAGGGACGTCCAGGCAATGAAGAAGTACCTTGGCGAATACTGGAGCGTAGGCGATCTCAGGCTCTTTGAGGATATGGGGAGGAACGGCATGAAGGAGGTGGGTGAGGTCCTCAAGTCGGTCCTCAGCCGGGGGTACGCAGAGCTAACACCCTCGAGCGTGATCAATGCAACCAACAAGCTGCTGGAAGAGGAGGGGCGAAACCACCCCTGACCTGGAAAGCCGACTCCCTGAATAAGGATAAAAGCATCCTTGGCGCCTCTATCCCCAAGGTGCTAGATCTTGTCAGGTTCCTTCGATAAGGAGAAGTCTGTTGGCGGAATTTTCGTTGGCACTGCAAAGCTTGGGGAGGTCATTCCCCAGTTTGCCCAGGTGTCGCTGACCCCCCAGGACATGTCCAGCCCTGTCTCGATGCAGATGGCAATGAGCAGGATTTACGAGGCGCTTACAAAGACAGCGGAGGCAGGCGCCAAGAAGAAGTTCATGGCAGAGGTAAGGTTCGCAGACTCCCTGGGCAACCCCGTTGTGCTGGCGCTGGACCTAGGGGAACAGATGCCCCCGTTCACAAACAGGGAAGTCAAGGCAAAGGTGCTGGTCGAGCTCTATGAGGACCTAGCCGTCCTTGGTAGCATCAATCCGTGAAGGCGTTGGAGACCTATAGCAGTTTCGCTGCGAACTCGCGAAGATCCCTGACGAAATTCCTGCCTCTCCTCCTTCCCTGCCTGTCCAGGTAGAAGGCCCTAACGCCTGCACGTCTGGCCCTGGAATAGTCCAGCTCGAGGCTGTCGCCGATGTGGGCCATCTCCCTGGAATTCACTCCCACTCTTTCGCAAACTGCGATGTAGGATTCAGTGTCCTTCATCATCCCAAAGTCTGAGATGGTGGAGAAGATATGCTTGAAGTACGGCTTCAGCGCCTCCGTGGTGATCTCAAGGAAGAGCTTGGATGAGTTAGAGGTCACAATCAGCTCATACATTTCCCCGAGCCGCTCCAGGACGTCGGGAACCTCGGGGTAGAGCGTAACCGCCGACTTGTACTGCTGGAGCAGTATGCGGGGGCTGGCCTCCAGCCGGTACCTCTTGAGCCAGTAGGGGAGATCGTACCATTCGGGTCTCTGGGGGCCAATGGAGTCGTAGTCCCGGTAGAGCTTGGCCTTGGCATCGTCAACCGATATCCTCCATCCCTTTGACACCATCTCGGGGAGAACCTCCAGCCATATGAGGTCAGCATAGGCTGACGTTACAAGGGTGCCATCAGCGTCGAAGGATACCATCTTAATTTTTTGTTTCATCTTGATCAGTCATCGGTTAATGGCATTGGCCAATGTGCCTTAGCCCCCATTGGCCAGAGCCTTTCCTACTCCCGTGGGCAGTATTCCACCCACTCGGCGACTGTCTTGGATGCTTCCTTGCCCATCATTATCTCAACTATCTTCAGACCAACATCCATTGATGAGGATATGCCGGCCCCAGTCACAATGTTGCCCTGGACCACCGCCTTCTTCCGAACCGGCTCTATGCCGTACTCCGCCAGCCTGTCGACCACAGCATGGAACGACGTCGCCTTCTTCCCCTTGAGGATGCCGGCCTCGGCGAGTATGAAGGCGCCGGTGCAGACGGAGCAGACCAGCTTGCCTGCTTCGTAGGCAGCCCTAACCTCGGCCTGGAGCTTCGGGTCCTTCTGGACGACCAGCCTCCCTGGCCCTCCGGGCACCAATACCACGTCGTACTGCGCCAGGTTGCCAAGGGGCTTGTCCGGCAGAATCCTTAGGTCGTGGTAGCATTTCAGGGGCCCTGGAGTCACGCCCTGTGTCTCCAGCTCAAAGTAGGCATCCTTGAAAACCCCGTCCCGGAACAGGCGGCGGGTGGAACCGAGCACCTCCCACATCCCTACAAGATCTAGCTCCTCCATTTCTTGGAAAACAACCGCACCTGCGCGTATTATTCTGACCATGATTCGGGACCTCTTAGGGATTATGATAAAAAGGGTAAAAAAGGTTTTAACTTTATGGCATCCTGCCAAGTGTCACTTCTTCGGTTTTGTTGAGACCTTAATTTCGATTGTAGAGACATTCCTCGCGGGTTCTCCGATTACTTCGGTGCCGATGTCCACTGTCTTAACGACGGCACTGCCGCTCAAGAACCTCTTCGAAACTACCTCTGCAACATCAACCGCGGAGGAGATTGCCCTTCCTCTGGCCTTTATGGTTATCTCCCCAGTCTCCGTCAGCTGCATGAGAGCAGCCATGGCATAGCTCATCACCGGTTTCTTGCCGACGAGGATAACATCCCTAGGCATGGTTGGTTTCTCAGGTATTGGTGCGCCTTCAGCCACGATGATTCACCTCCGAACGCAAAGTACAGGTGCGAGATATGACTAGCACCCACATGCTATTTAAGATATTCTGACATCAGAGGGTCGGTATGGAAAAAAATAAGAACCATGTGGGACATTAGTGGGAGTCATGGTAAATGACCAGGAGATTGTGAGGGTAGACTCCAAGGGAAGGGTCACCATACCCGCCTACATGCGCGGGGACTTGGGAATTAGGGAGGGGGCCTATGCGGCCATAAGGATAAACAGGGAGGAGAGGGCCATCAGCATCGGCCTATTCGCGGGCGCCAAGGCAAAGCTTGTGGAGGTGAGGATGCGCATTCAGGACAGACCCGGTGCGCTGGCCAGGGTTGCCAGAACACTCAGTGAGCTGAGTGTGGATCTTCTCTCATCCACCTCCAGGACCATGAAGAAGGGGGAACTGGCCGAATGGATGGTCATTGCAGATTTCAGCCAATCAAGCAGGGATCCTGAGGAGATAAGGAGGAGGGTGCTGGAGAACAAGGATGCCATAGCTGTCGATCTGAGGCACCTCTCCTAGCTGCCGCCGCATTCACCCTATGCCCAGCGACACCCGTTTGGCCGCTATGTGTCCCTCAATGACATCCGCAGCCTTCTTCATGTCATCCTCCAGGTAGAGCTTGCCGCCGGTGAGACCCTCAAGGTCAGAGCTTAGGAGCTTCATAAGCCGCGCCCCACCAACGAGCGGTGGTGTTGGGGAGACATGGGTGAACGTCCCAAAGGCCAGAGCGAAGACCGCGTCTATTGTGGCCTTCTGTTCCATGTACTGGGGGGCTGTGACGGCTATTGGCAGCTGAGGGACATCAACGCCCAAGGCATTGGCTATAGCAGTAACGAGCACGGATACCCTCCCGGTATCGCTGCAGGTTCCGAAAGAGAGTACCGGAGGAACCCCAAGGGCAGTGCAGACCGATCGGAGCCCTTCTCCGGCCAGTTCCCTTGCCTCTTTTGTGCAGAGGCCACCCAACTGCACTGCGGCATTGCCGCAGCCCATTGACAGGACCAGGATGTCCCTCTTTATCAATTCCTTGGCCATGGTAATGGTGGGAACGTCCTGTGGGCCATTGCCTAGGGTAGTGCATGAAATGAGGGCCACTATCCCTTTGATCTTGCCAGTTTTAATGGCGTCAACGAGAGGCGCGACGGATCCGCCAAGTGCATCGATGATGGATTCCATGGAGAACCCGACCACCGCATGCTGGGGGGGTTGGCTGATCCGGACGCCCCGTCCCTTCCGTGCCCTGAAGTTGTCAATCGCCATGGATGCGAGCCGGGCTGCCTGGATAGATACCTCCTCAGGCCTGTAGTCCACATGCTTCTCAATGCCGGGGATGTTGACAAGCGGAGAGACTGAAACGAAAGTCGTGAGATATTTTTTGGCATAGAGCTCGAGTGAAGGCGGACAGCAGTTCATGTCCATGGCAAAGAGGTCAATCGACTCTGTGGCGATGAGGGGCTCAATGGAGAGCCAGTTCCCTGTCATGCCCACGAATACAGGGCTCATCTCCTCCCGCTGCAGGATTTCCTGACCTGTCTCGATGGACCCTATCACCCGAATGCCCTTGGCTCCGGCCCGGATGGCCTCCTCTTGGACCTTGGGATCGCTGCAGTGCCCTATCAGGGCCATCCCTATGAAGGGCTCGTGGCCATTGACAGCGATGTTGACATATCCAGGGTTCAGCAGGGCAAGGTCAAAATTCATTGGATGGGGCTTTGGCGTTCCGAAGAGTATGTCCTGGCCATATTCCAAGGGAATCAGCGAGCCATATATGCAGGAGAGGCTGAGCCTCAGAGCCGTCTTTGCCAGCGAAACATAGTCTCCATCAACGTTTGTGAAGCAGTGCGAGATGGCGTCTATCTGCTCATTGGCGGGACCGCCCGGCAGTATGCCCATCCTCTTCCAGAGGTCGATCCTCCCTGGACTGGCAAATTTGGCTATTATCTTCAGGCCCTGCCGCGGGCTGCTGTTGATCTGCTCCATTATCTCCCTACCGACTTCCAAAGCCAGCTTCTTCACAGGGTCTGAGGGATTAAGACCGAGGGCGCCTGCCAGGAGCCTTAGCTTCCCCTCGTCGCGGATTGTGTATGGAGTCCTGCCTTCTCCCGTGGCAATGAGGGTCAATGCCACTTCCCTGGCATGGTAGGTGTAGGTGGAGAGGCCCATGGCATTCCGGAGGAGCATATAGCGTATGGCCATTCCGTCGCCGTCCATACCGCAGGTCCCCCGCTCCAGCTTCCCGGGTATTATCCGGCAGGGGCCGTTGCTGCAGAATTGGCAGCTGAGGCCCTTGGCACAGAAGGATTTACACCGGACCTGCTCCTGGGCCGCCCACCGGTCCCAGACAGTGGTCAAGCCATCCTTCTTCAGCTTTTCATACATTGCCCTAACCGATTCGTGAGCGCTTATTCTTGGCTCCATGGGTGAAAATTCGCAGTCGTTTCATATAAATATGGGCACTTCGATGGTATCCTGAGGTAGCCAATAATGAAGTCTGTAAAAAAAACAGAATCCCATGAGGACCTACTCTCCAAGGTATCGCAAACAGCCAGCCTGGTCGAATACCAGAAGGGCGCTGTCGTCAGCAGGACCCTTCTGGACAAGACTGCTGGGACAGTCACGCTCTTTGCGTTCGATGAGGGCCAGGGGCTCAGCGAGCATACCACTCCCTATGACGCATTGGTTTCAGTTATCGATGGGGAGGTGGAGATAACAATAGCGTCCAAGCCGATCCGTGTTAAAGCCGGCGAGATGACCATAATGCCCGCCAACAAGCCCCATGCCCTCAAGGCGTTCGGACGGTTCAAGATGCTCCTTGTCATGATAAGGTCAGCATAGGAGTAGAACTGCATGGCAGGCCTTTTTCACCTGCGGCCCTGCCCTCATCTGCTTGCGCAGGTCTTGCAGAGGGCCCTCTTGAAGATGCCCAGGCGCTTGGTTTCGACCATGCACCCGGCGCAGACCTTATTTGAGCAATTGGGGCAGACAATGACATGCGCATTGCAGATCGGCTCCCCACAGACTGAGCAGAAGGTCACACAGTCAGCGCATACCTTTTTCCCGCACTCCCTGCATTTGTAGAATGCCTCATCCTTGCAGTAGGCCTTTCCACAGTCAGGGCAGCGAAGGGCATGCTCTTGGCAAATGCTGCTGCTGCAAGCAGAACATATTACCGAATCGGCGCTGCAGAAGACCTTGCCGCATTCCTTGCAGAGGACCTGTTCCTTGACACAGAGGCCCTTCCCGCACCTCTGGCAGTATTTAATGTGAAGCCCAAGGTGCTCGGGGCAGTACTTCTTCCTGCAGACAGCGCATTCGGTGATGTGCCTTTTGCAGTAGACCTTGTCTGCGCAGTCGGTGCAATGGCGGGCGCAGGCTGGGCAGAGTAGAGCACCGCAGGCTACGCATTTCAGTGGCTCCTCCTCTATGCATATGGTCGCGCCACAATCCGCGCATTTTCTCCCGTGATCCCTGCAGACCGACCTGTGGCATACAGCGCAGGCGCTGAGATGGCCGTCGCAGAACATCTTGCCGCAGACAAAGCAGAAGAGCTCACCGTCAAGGGAGGATATGGATGCCCCGCATTCGGCACAACTGCCGTGGTCGGCGCGGCCATTGACCGCATTCCATTCCGATCTGAAGTCGGTGCTTGTCTTCCCGAAGATGCCCCTGAAGAGGGTTTCGATCACAGGCACCCAAAGCAGCTGCATGGCATGAATTTCCATCTCCTCTGTCCTTGGCTGGAAGATTATGCTGTCGATCGGTGCTTCCATCAGGGCCGCATTTTCGCGTTCCGTTCTGGAGAGCTCGCGGTGCATCTCTGTTTCCAATTGCCCTTCCTCGCGTCTGGCCTTCGCAATTCCATCGCTCAGCTCTGCGATTCCCCTCTCCAGCCTCGCCAACCTCTCCTCCCGCAGCTGGATCTGGGAGGAGAGCTTAAGGGTTGAGCGGCCCTCCTTTGCGGCATCCGCCTTCTCACTCTCCATCGACCTGAGCTCTGACTTTATGTCGCCAAGGAGCTTCTCCTTGCTGTTCAATTCATCCCTGTCAGCTTTGGATCGCTCCTTTATCTTTGCCACTGAAGCCGCAAACCTTGATCGAATCTCCGCAGCTCCTGCCCTAGACCTCTCTTCCTGCTTTGCCCTTAGCCTGGACTTGAAAACGTCCAGAGATTCGCCAGGGCGCGAATATTCGTCCAGTGCCTTGCTGTGGTAGATGGGCTGAGTCAGCTTTGAGGCCACATAATTTTTCAAGGTCCCCTTAAGCCCTTCAACACCGGAGGGGTCCAGCAGTGTGCTTGTGGGGATCTCATGCCGGCCGGTGCGAGATGGCGTGGGTGAGAGGGGGTAGTCCATCACCTCGGCTGCCGTCATGCGGTAGGCAGATTCATGCCTCCAGTCCAGGGAGGCAACGGAAGCATCGGCCGGGACAAGCCTCCTGACCCTTTCGCTGAAGACAATGTCCGGGTTGCTCCTTTCCGAATTCACAGTCACTTCGGCAAATAGGGCGGGCATATAACGGAGCTCTGACCTGATGAGTTCGATCCCGTCCAGCGACTGCTTCTCCTTCAGTATAGCGAGGACACTGGTCTCGTCAGTCCTAACGGGGAGGTAAAGGGACGGCAGCGTTAAGGGCAGGGGACGGGCATCGCCGGAGGCTACCTTGATGGCCAGCAGCCTTTCCTTCAGGGCCGCCATCCTTTTCCTCATCTTCTCCCTCTCCTCTGGCGATACAAAGTCGAGGGGGTTGAAGCCGGGGGCTCCGTGCCGGGTCTCCCTAGGCCGGATCCTAAGCAGAAGCGGGATCCTCTCCACAACATCGCCCGTCACGATGGCATCCCCGGACTCCAGCCAGTTGATATCCCCCTCCCACTCCTTCCCCAAGCCTCCGCTTTCCATGGCTATGCGGATGTCGTTGGGGTCGGTGAGTTGGTGAATTATCCAGGTGGCCGAAAGGCTTCTGACGGTCATGTCGAGGAGCTGGGGCCGCTGGGTGAGGACGATCAGGTTGGCGCCAAACTTGCGCCCCTCTTGGGCGAAGCGCTTCACGACCTCCAGGGTCTCGCGGACATCAGGTTCGCCGGTCTTGTTTCTTCCGGCGAAGAGATGGGCCTCATCAAGGGCGAGGTAAAAAGGCGGGATCTTCATCAGCATGGCTGCCTCGAGGAGCTGCTTCAGCACCTTCGAAACCACTGAATGCTGCTTCTCCAGGGGGAGCCCCCTCAGGTTGATGATGGTGCACTGCATCTGGCAGACCATATCCTCTGCCCTTGTGCCATCCAAGGCTGAAATGTTGATGTCGGCTCCGGGATTGAAGACCATCTCCCCAAACTCCATTATCTGCTCCGAGAAGGAGCTCGGGCTTACCGGTGAACCGTCCTTA
The DNA here is from genome assembly GCA_964477685.1 of uncultured Nitrososphaerota archaeon. Classification (GTDB taxonomy): domain Archaea; phylum Thermoproteota; class Methanomethylicia; order Methanomethylicales; family Methanomethylicaceae; genus JACTUC01. The sequence continues at coordinate 2,132 of CAYZHK010000016.1, read as the reverse complement.
ATGTCAGCTGGCACCTTCAGGCTCGAATATTCACCGTGGGCGTCGATGATCACCAGCGGTATGCCCTTCTTCAGGAGTTCCTCTGCAATCACGCCCATGGTATAGGACTTCCCAGCCCCTGGCTTGCCAACAACGAAGAGCCTTGTTAGTTTCCTTATCGGCAGCCATACCCTGAGTTGGGTCCCCTTCAGATTCCCGACGTAGAGCCCCTCAGCCTCGCGTGTTTCCATACCCAGGCCCCGTCGGAGGGTCTCCTCAGACGCCGGATAGACCTCTGCCCCGGGAACGAAAGGCGTCTTCGGCTGTCTGCCAACAATAATGCAGCTCCCAAGGGATTTATCACCAACCCTGCGTACTTCCTTCACTATGAGCAGGAAGCTGGAGCCTTCGTGGACCAGTTGAAGGTAATCATTCTTGCCGATTCCATCCCTTGAGATGGCAATTGTGAATGACTCTGTGCTCGTGGCCCCCTCTATCAGTCCCACAGGAGTTGGAGCGGACAAAAGCTCGACCTCTCTTTAGAATACTGGACCCACTATTTATAACAGATTCGGAGGCATTCTCCTCTCCCCTCCCCCCTATGTCAGCAATTAATACGAAATTCGTACTTTTTATTGCTTTTTATGGTGGCGGTAAGATTAAAAAAGCAAAAAATACGCATTATTGAGACGAAAAAGTTTATATAATGTTCGAATTTTATACCTTGTACTGGTGTCCATGTTGGCAAAGACGCTAATCTTGGATTCGACCCTCAGGGAGGGGGAGCAGACGCCCGGCGTATCCTTCAGCATTGAGGAGAAAGTTGAGATCGCGCTGGGGCTGGACGATGCCAATATCCCGATGATAGAGGCAGGGCATCCGGCGGTTTCAAAGGATGTGGCCGATGCCGTCAAGAAGATCTGCGCCGAGAAGCCCTCCGCAGAGATACTGGCCCACTCCAGGGCCATGATATCGGATGTCGATACGGCACTCCAAACCAACGTCTCTAGGGTTGCCATTTTCATTGGAGTCACCGAGATGAAGCTCAGGTCCCTCAGGATGACCGAGGAGACGGCCATCGAGGCGGCGGTCAAGAGCATTCAGCATGCACGTGACCATGGGGTGAAGGTCAGATTCACAGCAGAGGACGGCACGAGGGCGGACCGCGATTTCGTGGTGCGGATCTGCAGGGCTGCCATCGAGGCTGGCGCAGATAGGATCAGCATCCCCGACACCGTGGGCATAATGACTCCTGAAGCAATGCGGGAGACCTTCTCGTGGTTCTCCGAAAGGCTGGACGCGGAGCTGGATGCGCACTGCCACAATGATCTTGGGATGGCCACTGCCAATGCGCTCGCAGCCGTTGAGGGCGGAGCAACAGCCGTCCATACCACGGTGAATGGCCTTGGTGAAAGGGCGGGCATAACTCCCATGGAGCCCTTTGCGGTAGCCCTGAAGGTGCTCAAGGGCATTGACACGGTTAACCTGGGGAAGCTACCCGAGATATCCCTTCTGGTGGAGAAGTACAGCGGGGTCCCCATCTCGCCGGTCCAGCCCATTGTGGGCGAGAATGCATTCTCCCACAAGGGCGGCGTCCATGCAGCCGCAGTGATATTCGACCCGCAGACCTATGAGGCCTTCCCGCCCAACATCGTAGGGCGGCAGCGGGAGATCGTTATCAGCAAGTATTCTGGGAAGGTGGCCGTCGATGACAGGCTGAAGAGAATGGGTGTGGCTCTGAATGATGATGAGCTGATGACAGTCATCGCTGCCATCAAGGATCGGCCCGAGATAAGAAGCTACAGGGATGTCGACCTTCTTGAACTGGCCGAGAGGGCCACAGGAAAGAGGCTTGAGGTCCAGATACCCAAGAAGATCGAAGCGCTGGTGATGGTGAAATGCGAATCCAACGTCTACACCACAGCAGTCGCCCGCAGGGTCCTGTGGATAAAGGGCGTTGAGAAGGTCCTGGAGACCAGCGGTGATTTTGACATCGAAGCCCTCATCAATGTGGACTCCATAAGTCAGATGAACGAGGTGCTGGAGCAGCTGCGGGTGATCAAGGGCGTGACTGAGACCAACACAAAGGTGGTCCTGAAGAAGTTCAATTCAAACGGTAGTTAGGTTTTTTCCGTCATTCATTGCAATGCCCA
>CAYZHK010000015.1:0-25648 GCA_964477685.1 uncultured Nitrososphaerota archaeon | reverse complement strand
ATGAATACTATCGCCATCCTGTTCCTAGTCCTAATCCTTATGTATTCCCTCGTCTAACCTTTTTTTATCTGGTGCTTTTTTTTGAAGGACGAGAGGACCTTCCTTATCAGGGTCAAAGAGGATACCTACATCAAGATGCTGGAGCTCCAGAAATACCTCAGGTTCCAAGAGACCCGGGACCGGAGGAGGAAAACGATGGACTACGTCATAAAATACCTCCTCAAGCAGCAAGAGGAGAGCAAGAAGCACTGATCCTGTTAATGGCAGCTGAAAAAAATCCGCATTTTTGCCTCAGATACCCAAGGGGCCCTCATCTTTCCATCGGTTTGCATGACTATCGTCATCGGCATAAAAGATAATACAGCCTTGGGAGTATCAATCTTTCGATTACCGGAGTGGTGCACCCTCCAATGCCTGATGAAGACGAGCACATAATGGAAGCCCTTGGCAAGGCGAGGGTCGTGATAAAAAAGGGGAAGGTCGTCGAGGTGGGGGAGCCTCTCATAGAAGAATGCCCCCTGGCCAAGCGGTTTGCGCGTCCCGTGGAGAGCTTCAACAAAGATTCCATAAGGGCAAACATCGAAGAGAGGATAAGAACTGTTGGCATGTTCTCCAAGGATAGGAAACTTCTGTGCTCCGAAGACTTTGTTCCCTTCGGGGCGTCCGAACTCATAGCCACCGGGCTGAGGGCAGGCATTATAGATGCCGCCATAATCGCCGCTGACGGCGCCGGAACGGTAGTTGTGACCAACCCGAGCCTGGTTCAGGGGATAGGCGGTAACATGTCCGGCCTAGTGAAGACATCCCCAATCAGTGAGGTGATAGGGGGGATAGAGAGATGCGGGGGGCGAGTCCTTGACCCCTCCTCCGCTGCCATAGACCAGCAGGGCGGGGCGGCCCTTGCCAAAGCGCTTGGATATAGAAGTATAGCAGTGACTGTGACTAAGCCAGAGGACGCGGCTGCCATAAGGGAGGCTGACCCCAATGCCCTGATAATTGGTGTTCACCTGACGGGAATCTCCAAGGAGGGCGCAGAGCTGTTGTTGGAGTATTCGGACATTCTGGCAGGCTGCGCCTCCAGATGGGTTAGGGAGCTTGCGGGGAAAGTGGCGCTCCTGCAGGCAGGAGTTTCCATACCGGTCTTCGCCCTCACCAAGAGGGGAAAGGACCTGATAGCCGAGAAGATTCGGGAGACCCAGCTCAAGCTCCTGGTGAAGGTGGAACGGCTTCCGGCGCATGGTGAAAAAGAGCCTAAACCTCTTGTTTGAGTCTCAGCGGATGAGAAACTCGCAAAATTCGTCTCCCTTTCGGACGCACTTCGTCTCGGTCCCCCTGCAGGCCTTGCCGAAAAGGATGCTGATCAAGCCGACAAGGTACCCTCTCAGAAAGGTGCTTTCGTACCCCTCTATCTCGCTGGTGATCAGCTCCTCGAAGCTGTCCCTCACCCTTATGATGATCTTTTTGCCGTCCTCATTACACTCGGCTATTTCGAACTTCCCCCAGCCGAGGCTCTGGAGTCGCGAGAGGGAGATCCTTATCCTCTCGAAGCAGTTGAATTCCCCCTTCAGGCGCATGACGCGCCTGGCGCTGTTCTCACCCATGTCCATTCCCATGAACCAGATGATAACCATCCCACCCTCCCCAAACCTCTCGATCAGGCCCTGGAAGAGCGTCTTCCAGCCGTAGATGCCGATGGCAGCCGCCTGGGTGTACTCGTCGTTGAAGTTGAAGACCAGCGGAAAGCCGTTCTTGTTGTAGACAAAGCCTTGGATGCCCGTCTCGACGCACTCGAACAGCTGGAGCCTGTCGCCGAACTGCTCGACTATCTCCTTCCTGATTTCGTTCTTCATCTTCTTTTTGCCCGTCAGGTCGACTATGACAAAGTCATAGGCCAAGTCGCCCTTTCTGTGGGAATTGATGGAGAGAAGACTGATGTTCCGCCTGTTGAAGATATTGATTAGCTCGGACGTGGGGCCGAATTCAGGCAGTTCGATCTTCGAGACCAGATAGAGCCCGCAGTAATCCCTGTGGGGGTCATAGAAATGGTCACTTAGATGAACCGGCACCCACATGAAGATCTCCCTTCTCGAACCTACAACCTAAGTCTTTAAAACATTTTTCATGTCTGTTCGGTAATCCTGTTTTCTCATAGGGCTCACTCCTTTTTTCTGCGTCTCCAGCCGCCACCATGCCTCTCCACAGCACCTTCCTTTGCCAGCCGCCTCAGGGAGGCGGTTGCCACATGGGTCCTAATACCAAGCCTCCCGGAGATCTCCCGATAGTCGATTGTCCCCCCTCCTCCCTCCAATAGTGCCAGTATCTCAGTGGACAGTAGATTCCTTGCGGTGGGGGTGGAAAGATCGGACCTCATGCGATAGTGCCCCGCTGGGGTGCCGAGGAGACCCTCGCCGGAAATGGTCCTTCCGCGCAGGCAGACTCTCTCCTCGCGTTGGAGCGATCTGACCTGTCTTTTAACTGTCCTCGCATCAAACCGCCACTGGAGCTGTTCGGTCAGCTCGCGGAGCGTCATCCACCTGCTGGAGAGAAGCTCCAGCACCCCCCCTCGGCATTCCCGGGAGGCGGACCTGCTCCTCTTGCCAAGCAGGATCGCCTGGGTCGCACGGTTCACATCAGAAATATCCTTGCCGCCCAGCGCCGCCTCCAAATTCTCTTTGTCGCCATCGAGGATGGCGTAAACGCCAGAGTTGGTGGCCAGCTGCACCCCCTCGGCATTTAGGGCGCCGGGCGCAGAAACTAGCAGCGCCCTTGCATCCCAGGATTTCTTAACGTCCAATAGCTTAACGAACTCCTCGTAGAACGCCCTCACCCTCTTCCCGCGCAGGTGGGCAACGGCAACGGGTGGAGGGCCTTCCGAGAAGAAGGTCAGGATCCAGGTTTTTGAGGCAATAACGGGGTGGTCCCATTTGCCGCCTAACCCCCTGAGGATCTCCTGAGAGGCTGTGGAAAGGGCCATGGGTGTTACATATGATTTTTTCACTATTAAGCTTTTATGGCAGTTAAGTAAATAACTCATGGTAACAGCTATCATGAGAATCAGGAAATACTACTAGCTTCTACACTTAATTGTAAATTTATTTACAAGTATACTTTCAATGGAAATTCCCCCGCACCCTTTCGCCATCCCCCAAAAGGGCCCGCAGAAAATGGCGCAGCGGAATTTAACAACCAGTTGTCATTAACGTATTGCTAATAACTGATATAATTACTTTTTTTAATAGTTATAGGGGAGGTTTTACTCCAGCACCTATTGTGCATTTACAAGTGCACTATTTCCATTGACCTCTCCCCATCCATCATCAAACCATTTCCCAAAATGCCACAGAATGGGAAATGATGGTAGGCATGCATACTGCTTCCTCGGCCTCTTAGGGTTCCCAGCATTGCCCAGTCACGAGGGGGGCGGGTAGCAGGCTTTACAGCACACAGCGCCGTGAGGATGGTTTTTACGGCCTATGGCGGATGGCCGACAAATGATGGTGAACGTCTAAGGGGGCTTTATTTCTGGCAATAATGGATTCTGTCAGATGATCGTGATATCCATATCCGTTTCTTAGATTCAGTAATTAAAAATGTTGCAGGGAGGGAAAGCAAATAACTCAGCGGGCTTTTCTATTTTCTGAAGGGGAGCTGGTTCAGACCGGCTGAGAGGATGGCAGTGCAGCCATCGACCCTAGGAACCTGATCGGGGTAATCCCTGCGGAGGGAATTGTGGACTTGCAGGCTAAGGACTATGGCGGCTTTCCAAGATCCCGGAAGATTGTGCTGTCCGCCCTACTGATTGCCCTCGGGGTCCTCCTTTCCTTCTTCCCCGGCTCCATCCCCATAGGACCCACAAGGGTTTTCCCGTTCCAGCATATGGTCAATGCCATCGCGGGTGTCGTCCTGGGGCCAAGCTATGCGGCCTTCATCGCCCTCTCGATAGGCATCCTGAGGATCTCTGCAGGGACCGGGACCATATTCGCTTTGACGGGGGGCATCCCCGGAGCAATAGTGGTTGGACTTGTTTACAGATACCTGTGCAGGCGGGACGCGGCTGCCCTGTCAGAGCCCCTGGGCACTGCCCTGGGGGCGCTCCTGAGCGCTCTGCTGGTCTCGCCGCTGCTGGCCAATCCGCCTCTGCCCACATTCCTTGGCATCGACGCCCAATGGCTCCTCTTCATTATCTTTTTCTGGATGAGCAGCATACCCGGCACGATACTGGGCTTCATACTGCTGAAGATGCTGAGGCGGGGGCATCTGATCCTCAATGGCAAGAGCAGCTGATAGGTGCGCGTGGTGCTGTATTGGCTGATCAGCGGTGCCGATCCCCCGACTGCCCACTTGTCGTCTTCGCCTTATCTGGAGTGAGAGGAATATGACGTAGGCTGCATAGGCGATGCCAACGGCAGACATCCCAACCGTGCTGTCCTGGTTGGATAGGGTCACCTCCTGCAGTGGCGAGAGAAATATCCAAGGCGTAACAATGCCGCCCGCGATGCCAAGGAGCTGGGATTCGGAGAGCTGGCCGCGCCCCCATCTTCCGAAGGCTTTGATGAATGCGGTGCATGCAGCCAAACCAATTATGAAGAGGACCATTGGGCTTGCAACCACATAGGCCCCAATCCAATAGATGAGGGGGAAGAAGGTAATCATCATCAGCAGGGATAGAAGATACAGTTTTTTGGCGCTGGCACCTCGTTCTGCAGTTGAAACCTTAAACGTTCGCTTCTTCGCGACGCATGCCAAGATGGCAACAGCCAGAATGCAGCCTGTGATTTGGACCATATTGGGGCGGAAGTCGGTGATCAGCGCATAACAGAAAATTACAACAGCTGCGAACCAGGCATGTGCTCCGATGAAGGGCTTTCTTCCAAGCCATCTCGCCTCCGACATGGCAGGAAATGTGAGCTGGGCCAAGATTATCGGGGCTGTGATACTCACCAAGGCGTGGTATACGGAAAGTCCCTGCGCCCATACCCAATTGATGTTCAGCCATCTTCCATAGGTGCCAAGGATTCCCAAGTCCATCCAATTGGGATCGAAAAAGCTCTTTGCGGCTAACCCTTCCTCTATGATGCCGTAGGCAACACCGAGCAGGACGATGCATGCCCAGCTCCTCTCCCATCTGCGAGTATATTCTCTGACCAATAGGGCACCGCATCCATAGAGGCCGATGAGGATGAAGAGGGAAAAGGGCGTGAAGAATGCAGCAGGGGGGGGGACGAGGCCGACAACAGTTCACCTGTGATAGGGGATAAAAGCAGGAGCGTCAGTGAGGGCTTCGCCAATGTCCGGTTTCGGCGTAGGCTGCTCAACTGGTGGCGCCCTGCTCACGCAGAGTATTCCTCGGTGTTAACGTGAAGGGAATTCCAGCCAATGAGGACCAGCAGCAAAAGCAGGCCGTTCACCATTATGAGGATATAGCAAAGTGTGGCCACATCGGGGGACAGTATGAGCCCGATTATGGATATGCCGACGTTGAAGGCCGTGAGGGTCAGCCCCAGTATTCCCCCCCGCTTGAGGGATTGCCAGAGCCAATTGCCTGCAATGAAATGGATCACGGCAATGAGCAGCAGCAGGAATGAAAGGGTGAACCAGGTGATATTGGGCGCTATCACGCTGCTGAGGAAGGGGATTGCCATCATGAAATCAGGACTGATTGCGCCTCCCATAACTGAGCCGATGACCAGCATCAGGAAAACGCTAACACAAACTCCTATAATGCCCTCGACAAAGAAGGCTATGGACGCAACGGTTGTTGCCATTGCCCGAGTCACGGTATGCACCTTAATGGGTTTTGTAACGACAAGATCCTCGTTGGTTGGCTCCTTGTAGGTCGGTCCAGTATACTCCGGGAAGGGCGTAGGCGCTGCTGGCTGCGCCTGCGGTTCAGGCTGTTCCGCCGCTTCCTCTCCCTTTGCCCGCTTCGGTGGAGCCAAGGTGGTTATTGGCGGAACCTGGGCAAGAGAAACACCACAATTGGGGCAAAAATTAATGTTGGGATTTAGCTTTTCACCGCATTGCGAACAGTATGGCATCCCTTAGGTCTCCTTACCCGGTAAAATCATGTACGAAGAAGAGACTATCCTCAGAGATTTAAATAGCTTAGTATTTTCATATTTTGATGCGACGACCAAGAATCGCCTTTGGGTTTTTAGCTATTTTTCTCCAGCTCAAGCATAAGAATACCCATGGTTTAAATGTCAACACTACGTCTTAGCTTATTATAAGCAAGCGCGCATCATTTGCAGGGAGTTCCTGAATGCCGGAGAGACAGAAGCTGGACCTCAAGGATGTTCCATCTTGGAATGAGATAGAGCGAATTGTGGGCACTATGGAGAAGAAATACAAGGCTGGAGAGGTCTCTCTTCGGGATCTCTGCATCGAAGGTCTCCTGGCAACAACTGGGATCCGCACGTCAGAACTCCTGTTGCTGAGGAGAATGGATTTCAATATGCCTGCAGGGCTGATTACGGTTACCCAGCTGAAAAAGAAGGGGGAATTCGTGAGGCAGACCGTGCTGAGCCGAGATCTTCAGCCCTATTTGGAAGAGTACCTCAAACTCTTCAGAAAGGATGACCGCATTTTCAACCTAACGCGCAGGCAGGTCCTGAATATTACCCATCGGTACACTGAGGCGATACTCGGCAGAAAGATGCGCAACCATGCATTCAGGCATGCCTTTGCCATCAGGATTTTGGAAAAGACTCGCGATATAGAACTCTGCAGGAGGCTAATAGGCCATTCCAGAATCGAAACTGTCAAGGTATACTTGGATTTTGCAATCAGCGACAGGGTGAAAGAGGTGTCCGATGCAATTAGAATCGGACAGTGATGTATTACTGCCTGCGAACTAGTGTGACTTTAGGGCGTTGGCCATTTATTTGCGGTGACAGCAGTAACTATATCACAATAACCATCTATAATGGCTATTAAAAGTGATAATAATCACAATAAACAATTATCAAGGATGTTAGCAAGCTATGTTTGTGATTACATTATGCTCAAAAATTAGTCACATTGCAACTGAACATATTTTAAAAAATACATATGCGTAAAATCGCGCCTTTAGAGATAGCCAAGAAGGATTAGCCACAAGCAATAAATAAAGTCAAGCATGAATCTCCCATGACGCGCTATGACCTTGAAACCGTATCACATGCCCCGTGCAGAACTGCTGCAGGAGCAGGAGCAACGGCTGCGCGCACTGATAAGGCGCGTTTATGAAGATTCTCCGTTTTATCACAAGCGGCTCCATGATGCCGGCATAACTCCTGAGGACATCAGAACCAAGCGGGATCTCGCCCGAATACCGTTCACCACAAAGGCTGACCTGAGGGACAATTACCCGCTGGGGCTCATCGCTGTGGACAGATCGCGGCTGGTAAGACTGCATGCATCCTCAGGGACGACCGGCAACCCTACGGTGGTTGCCTACACCATGGGCGACATAGAGACATGGGCCGAGATGAATGCCCGCTGCCTTGAGATTGCAGACGTCACGCCCAATGATGTGGTCCAAGTTGCCTACGGCTATGGGCTCTTCACCGGAGGGCTGGGCCTCCACTACGGCGCAGAGCGGCTGGGAACCAAAGTGATTCCTGCGAGCACAGGCAATACAAAAAGACAGTTGAAATTGATGAAAGACCTGGAGACGACGGTACTGGCATGCACACCATCGTACGGGCTTTTCCTCATTGAAGCTGCCAAGGACGAGGGGCTTAGGGCCAAGAAAGATCTGAAGCTAAGGGTAGGCGTCTTTGGGGCTGAGCCATGGTCAGAGATCACCCGCAAACATCTCCAAGAAGGCCTTGTCGAGTCTGCACATGACATTTATGGGATGTCTGAGCTGAATGGGCCTGGGGTGGCAATGGAGTGTCGTTCAAAGAATGGTCTTCATGTATGGGAGGACCATTACATTGTCGAGATCATTGACCCCAACACCGGCGAAACCCTTGAGGCTGGTGAAAAGGGAGAGATGGCTGTGACGACCCTCACAAAAGAAGGGATGCCGCTCCTGAGGTATAGAACCAGAGATATCACAATCCTTGACGAAGATCCATGCGATTGCGGTCTTGCCCACTCTAGGATCAGGCGGATTTTGGGCAGAACAGACGACATGCTAAAGGTGAGGGGTATCTGCGTCTTCCCTAGTCAGATCGAAGAAATCCTGACAGGGGCCCAGGGGGTATCTCCCCACTACCAAATAGTCATTGACCGGGAGGGGGTCATGGATAGGCTGTTGGTGAGGGTTGAGATATCTGAGGACTTCCGGACAGATAAGCTGAATGAGCTTGTGGCCCTACAGAGGAAGCTGGAGGACGACCTTAAGGATGTCTTGAGCATAAACGCTAGCATAGAGTTGCTGGAGCCGAAAAAACTTCCCAGGAGCGAAGGAAAGGCTCAAAGGATTGTAGACATGAGAAAGATATGAGGGTTTCTTATGGTCAAGCAGTTCAGCGTCTTCCTCGAGAATGCGCCCGGAAGGCTCTCCAATCTTATCGACATGCTCAATGCCAGCAAAATCAAAGTGCTAGCAATGGGTATTGCAGAGGCGGGGAACTATGGAATTGTTAGAATGATAGTTGACAACGATGAGAAGGCCATCGATGTAATGCGACGGGGCAATATCGCAGTTAACCAAACAGAGGTCATAATAGCAGATCTCGAGAGTCTGCCTCAGGCAGTTCATGTGCTTGGTGATAACAGGATCAATATCGACTATGCATACACCATGGACTGTTCCAAGGTCATTCTGAAGGTGGATGATGTCAAGAAGGCTCTGGAAGCCCTTTCCAATACAGGCATAATCACATATGCTTCGAAGTGCTAGGGCGTCTTCCCCTCAAAGAGTATGCACTGTGATTTGTGATGGAGAAGCAGCGTTTTGGAAATCAGCTCGGCTTCGGTCCATGTGGCCAACGCAACCCCGCAGGGAACCAGGCAGTTGGGGTGGATGTGTGCCTCCGATGCCTTGAGAATAATGGGATTTTTTGCCATCAACATGCCAATTTCTTTCAGGGGAATCTCCCTAATTAGGGCAGCATAATCATTTATTATCTTGCAATCGGAGACTATTTCCACTTCGAGCTTATTGGCAGTTTTAAATTTAGCCGTGATGCTGGTTTTGTGACCACAAACGCTTGAGTCCGTGGAGAATGTGCTGGGCACAATTGTCACTCACTTAGCACACTGCATCAATGGTCATAAAAAGTTTTTTTATGGAATCCCCGATGATTGATAGAATGATTTTCAGCGTCATTATTGTTGAAAAGTTTGAATCACTATCTGATTTTTTCCATAATTTTTTATTGTATCTTACCATTTCGTAAGCTTTTTAAGCACTACATATTCATTAGGGAAGTAACTTTGTTTGAGGTGTAAAAAAATGGCAAAATGCACAAAATGCGGAACAGAAGTAGCAAAACCAGAGAAGAGCTGGACTATGGCCCCAAAGGGAAAGAAGGCAGTCACTGTTGGCCTGTATAAGTGCCCGAGTTGCGGTGCTTACTTCAGAGCCTCTTCAAAGTAATTAAGTTCACATAGCCTCATTCATTTTTTCTTTTTTTGATTTTTTCGCTCCAGTTTTACTGTTGAAGTATTTTACCAGACGCTTCATCCCTTCATCGAGGAGGTCGTCGCTCACGGCGTAGCAAAGCCTGAAGGTAGCCCTAGTATCGCCGAACATAGATCCTGGAATGACCGATACCCCCCCATGCCTCAGCAGTTCCTCGCAGAAGGTTAAGGAGCCTTTCGATCCGCGATCCAGTACCCTCGGGTAAACATAGAAGCCTCCCTCGGGCAAGGGGCAGTCCAAAGTGGCAATGGTCTTCAGCGTCTTCATAACGCTTAGCCTTTTGAGGCTACACTTTTTTAGCATATCGGCTATGTACTCCCTGCTTGATTTAATAGCTTCGACACAGCCCCACTGGGCAAAAGTCGTGGGGGAGCTGATAGAGTGCTCCTGAATGCTATGCATTTTCTCAATGACTCCCTTTGGCCCTGCAGCAAAGCCGACACGCCAGCCAGTCATAGAAAAAACCTTTGAGAATCCGTCGGTTACAATGGCACGGTCCCGTAGCTCTGCCAGAGATGCCGGGGATATGTGCTTTCGCCCATCAAAAGTATATGCCCAGTCGATTTCATCCGAAAGGACCCATAGGTCATAATCTGTGGCCAGGTTACAGAGAAGCTTGATGTCGTCGCCATTGAGAATGCCCCCCGTCGGGTTGTTGGGTGTATTGACCACTATGGCTTTTGGTCTCTTGGTCATGGCCTCAAGGAGAAGGTCGCTGTTCAGGTGATAGGGCGCGTCAGACCAGACTTCGTATTTTTTCAGCCCCAGCATCTCCGGGACTGCGGCGAAACTGGTCCAGTAGGGTTTGAGCAGAACGACGCCATCGCCCTTTCTGAAGAGGCTGGAGAAAAAAGCATAGTTCGCAAATTTTCCGCCCGTTGTCACCAGGACTTCACGTTCGCCGTATTGCAGACCTCGGGTTTCCCGAAGGTAGGTCCTGATGGCGTCAATGAGCTCAGGAAGCCCACGGCTCGGGCTGTATCGGAACCTGCCATCCCGCAGCGCCGCTATCGTGCCCTCAATGGCAGCTTTGGGGGGACTGAATTGCGGCTCTGCCAGATCGAAGCGGATGATCATTCGCCCCTGCTCCTTCTCAAGGTTCGCCACTTTGTCCAGGAAGGAGAGAGGCGATGGGAGAGGGCTTTCCCTTATTTTGGAGGGCATCGATATCACATTATGCCAATATAGATATATCTCTTGATGAGAGATTCTATCGGAAGACCGTATGGCCTACGAATGGATCAACGTGTATGTGCAGGCATTTGTGATTCTTTTCATCATATTCGACCCCATCGGCAACATACCGATATTTCATAGTCTGACGCTCAAGTATGAGACAGCTTTGCGAAGAAAAATAATCAAGACCTCAGTCGTCGTTGCGCTGTTGATACTGGTCTTCTTTGCCGTAGGTGGGGTCTTCATCCTGAGCTTCTTCAAGATATCGATCAACGAGTTCATGATAGCAGGGGGAGTATTGCTCTTCATACTCGCGGTTGAGGGGCTATTCGGCAGAGAAGAGGCAAGGTGGATAAGCAGCGAGGATGTGGCAATAGTTCCCTTGGCCATCCCCCTCATGGCAGGTCCGGGAGCCATTTATTCCGTCATCTACCTGATGGCCTTCCCCTTCGGACCAACCTATGCGCTCTTCTCGATCATCACGAACGTTATCCTGCAATACCTGCTCCTGATCTATTCCGATAGAGTTTTGAAGATAATAGGGAAAACAGGGTCGACGATCATTTCAAGGATAATGGCATTCATTCTCTCGGCAATAGCTGTGGGAATGATCATAAACAGATTCAAAGGGGCCTTTCTGCTGGGTTAAAATTATATATAGACAATCTATTTTAATTGCGTCCCTTAAACGTCCCTTATTGCCAGACGCCATTTCGGTGATGCTATGGATGTCCAGCTGCTACTACTGATCATAGGGCTGATTCTGGCATTCATAACGGCAATCAACATCGGCGGCAACGATGCAGCTAATCCCACTTGCGCCCCCGTTGGGGCCGGTGTTCTAACCATCAAGCGCGGCCTGATCATTTTTGCCCTCTTCACCATTCTGGGGGCCTCGCTTCAAGGCTATATGGTTATGAAAACCATAGGGTCTGGAATAGTCGCTTCCATCGATGTGGTTGGCGCGATTTCGATAGTCGTCTGCGCCAATATTTGGATTCTCTTCGCCACCCTCAGAGGCATGGCGATATCCACAGGCCACTCCATAGTGAGCGCAGTCATAGGCTATGGTATTGCAGCCTATGGCTTTCAGGGACTGAGCCTAAGCACGCTGGGTTCCATAGGACTGAGCTGGATAGCCTCGCCATTTTGCTCCCTTGTGGTCGCCATCCTAATTTTTAAGATGATAAAGCACATCGCAGAGAGGTACAGTGGCAACCCACTCGGCTTAGAGCGCTATATGAAATACCTCCTGATTTTATCGCTCTGCTTCGCTGCCTATTCCTTCGGGGCAAACGATGTTTCCCATGCCACCGGCGTATATTTTAAGATAGCAGGGACGATTGCCAATATTTCCGATCAGGCAGCGATGGTGCTGCTCTCAATCTATGGGGCCGTTGGGCTGGTCCTAGGGGGTTTGACAATTGGTAAAAAGGTCATTGCAACACTGGCCTACAAGGTTACGAGGCTGGACATACCTACTGCGCTGGCAGCTAGCCTCAGCAACGCCGTTGTTGTCTATGCCTTCGCAACCATACCCTTCCTGTTGATCGGCTATGGCCTCCCCATCTCCTCCTCCTACGCATCGGTCGGCGCGATCATAGGTGCGGGCTTGGCGAATAACACAAGGTCAGTCAGCAGATCCTCGATACTCAAGCTGACAAGCTTCTGGATACTTACCGTCCCAATTAACATCCTGCTCTGCATCGTCCTATATAATGTCCTGCATTTATTTTTCTGAAGAGGCTAGAGGGGTTTCCCCCTCATAATCGCTATCTCCCGCAGAACGTCGGCGGTATCCTCTATCTTGTCCGATGCTATCTCTATGTTCTCAACCGCTTCCTTGAGCATGATCCAATCACTAACGTGCTCGGACATGTCTCCCCATTTCAGAATCTGGGCCAACAGATCCACTCGGGCATCATCGATGGCTTCCTCCAGCCTCTCGGTTTTTTCAGCATTCTCAGTTACATCATTGGTGCCCTTGACCAGCGCCTCTATGGTGAGGCGAAGTGCATTTGCTTCATCGTAGAGTAGGTCGACTATGCCCTTTAACCCCTCCTTGATATGGGGTGGAACTTCGTTGGAATGGACGTACAGAAGCTTGCGGGCAGTCGATTTGCAGTGGGCAGCTATGTCGTCGGCCGTCATAATCAGCTTTATGATTTCCTCCTGGTCCAGGGGATGGAGCGCGCTGTTCATCAGCTTGTCGATCACTTCTTCTTTGATGTCGTCTGCTTCCCGCTCCATTTCCACAATGGCTTTGGCCTTCCTCGCAGCCTCCTCATTGTCGTCATTGGTGAAACTGACGATCATCTCCCGAATGAGTGAAATGATATCAAAAATCCTTTTCAGGTGCTCCCAAGAAGCCATTATATTCTCCTTGGAAGCCTGTCTACCGAGCCATACCCCCACATGCCCAGAGCCCAGTGACATCATCTCTCACCTTTTCTGCTATATTCACGTGCGGCGGGTATAAGTATTAATTGGTTTTATTCCCACTTCGGCGCTTCCACCATGGCTGCCAACCCTTTTATAGCGTCATGACCATAGGAATAGTCTGGATCATGCTATGGATTTTCTGAAGCGGTGGGAGGACAGGAAAGAGTACCCGAAGAACTCCAAACCGCTGCGTCCTCAGCTCGAGGAAGCCATAAAAATTATCAATATGCAGATGCAGCGCCTGGATCATCGGTCGGCTCGGGTCAGGGAATACGACCGTGTCCTCTTCGAGAGGGTGATAACCCACTACAGGTCACGCGACATGCAGCGGGCCAGGATCTATGCCAATGAGCTGGCGGAGGTGAGGAAGTTGGCTAAGCAGATCGCAACCGCCAGGCTTGCCCTCGAGCAGATAGTGATCAGACTCGGCACTGTTAAGGAATATGGCGACCTTGCAGCAAATGTTGCGCCTGCCGTGGTTGCGATGAAGAGCATCTATGGCGGAATAAGCGAGATGGTCCCGGAGGCTGACAGATCGATAGTGAAGCTTGGGGACCTCCTCGACGGCCTCATGGTGGAGGCATGCCAGCAGGCCAGCGGAGGCAACCCCGCCTATGCCACCGAGGAGGGGGCGAAAATACTCAGCCAGGCCTCCTACATGGCAGAGATGAGGCTCTCCAGAAGCCTGCCTGGCATCCCTGGGGAAGTGGTGAGCCAAGGGAGACCTAGCGCCCCCCAGGCCGCAAAGAAGGAAAGGGAAACCTTGATGGACGGCTTCTAGTCTCCGAAGGGATTGCCCTTCGAAAGGATGTTCTTCCGCAAAGCAGCATGCTTGGGCAAGAGGTAGCCCTTCTTTGCCAGCTGGGTCTTTAGCCGCTCCACCATTTCGGGCACATCGATGTCCACGGGGCATACCACCTTGCATTTGCCGCACTTGGTGCAGGCGTTAATGGCGCCAGCAACTGCCTCCTCGCCATCGGTGAAGGCACTCCAGATTATGCCTATGCCACCGAAATAGTTGTGGCCGAACGAGCCGCCCAATACCCGGTAAATGGGGCACTCATACATGCACCCGCCGCACCTGATGCAGTAGAGGGCCTCCCTGAAATTCGGATCCTTGAACATCTCCGTCCTTCCATTGTCCAAAAAAATTACGTGCAGCTCCTTTGGGCCATGGGCGCCGTAGACTAGCGTCTTCTCTATGTCGGCAGTCCTGCTGGGGCTCGTTATCATCGAAACGTACGCCGACATGAGCACGCCGCTTGCGTAGGGCGGCAGGACCTGGATCACATTGAAGGCATCGGCCAGAGTCGGCACGACCTTGTCAATTCCTGTGATGCAGATGTGGACCGGCGGGGCGTTGCTTACGAAGCGGGCATTGCCTTCGTTTTCTATGATGAATAGCGTGCCGGTATTGGCAGCCACTACATTTGCCCCCGTTATGCCCACGTCGGCACTGCAGAACTTGTCCCTCAGGAATTCCCTGGCAACGCCGACGAGGGTTGGAATGTCGTCCTCGACCTTCCGTCCCAGGAGCTTGCTGAAGGTTTTTGCGACCTCTTCCTTGGGGACGTGGACCGAGGGGTTGATGATATGGGTGGGCTTCTCATGCCTCAGCTGTATTATGAACTCGCCAAGGTCGGTCTCGTAGACCCTGTTGCCCCTTTCCTCAAGCGCTTTGTTGAGATGCACCTCCTCGCTTACCAGCGATTTAGACTTCACGACCAGCTTCCCCTCACCAACGAGCCGCTGGCAGATGCGCCTCACCTCAGATGCATCCCTTGCAAGGTACGCCTTGCCATTGACAAGCTCTATGTTCTCCATAGCCTCCCTGACCAGGTCGGACATATGCTCTATGGAGTACTCCTTGGTCTTCCGGATCTCCTTCCGGCACTCCTCCAGCTCCGGGAGGTGGCTCAGAGCATAATCCCTTGCGGTGCGGTAGGCGTTGATTGCCCTGTCCAGCCCCTTTCGCCTGTTTGCGTCGCCCATCCAGGCGTGAAATTCCTTCCGTTTGGGGGCCATCCACTTCGGATCTTTTTCTGGCAAAGTCAGTCCCTCCAAGCCTTCAGAATGAATTCTGGCAGGTCCAGCACCTGAATCTTTACCTCCTTTCCCGCCTGCCTCAGGTTATAGTTGCAGAATGGGCAGGAGGTCACGAGCAGGTCCACGTCGGGCAACTCTGCGAGCACGGTTCTGGAGACCTCCAGAGAAAGCTCAGGAAGGACTGACCTCACTCCACCGCCCGAGCCGCAACAGATGGATTTCTCCCGATTGTACTTGAACTCCACCAGCTCTACGTCTGGGACCAGCCGTATTAGCTCACGGGGCTCCTCGTAAACACCCATGTGGCGTCCAAGGTGGCATGGGTCATGGTAAGCCACCCTGATGCTCATTGGCTTGAGATGCCCCTTCAGCAGCCCTTTCCGCCTGTGCAAAAACTGTGAAATATGCTCAACTATGAAAGGCGCCTGGCCAAAGTAGGCCTTGTATTCGCTGGCCATGGTCCTGTAGCAGCCGGGGCAACTCGTGACCACTTCCCTGAAACCCCTGGAAACGATCCTGTTCTTGGTCTCCTCCGCCACAGCCAAGGCCGCCTCTGTCTGCCCTGTCCTTCTGAGCACAGAGCCGCAGCACCCCTCGCTATCGCCAAGGGTCTCGTACGCAATACCAAGCTTGGAGAGGAGCTTTTCAGTGGAGTCTGCAATGTACTTTACCCTTAAGCGGGACATGCAGCCCCTCCAATAGAGTATCCTCTCCACCATAGCGACCAGACCCTATATTCTCTGAAAACCTACTATTAATATCTACTCAACGGAAACCTTACCGGAAAAATGCCCTGAAAAAGGCAGCCAGATGGAAACAGGAGCTGGCTAGCCATTGGCCTGTCACTCCCGCCAGTGCAATTTCTCATTGAAGGTGATGATCAGCCCCCAGCGAGCCAATGGGTGAAGCACAGCGGCTATTGGCTACTCGCATCACTACCGAACCAAGAGGTTATCCTTGGGGCTCCTGTAGTGGACGACTTGCCAGGCTTCAAGGAGGATCTCTTCAACTTGGTTCATGGTCACACCCCAAATCATCAAATTGAGACACGCCAAATATTGCGGTGAAGCCGGAGGCACGTAAGAATGAGCGATGCTTGCCCTACTCCCAGAGGCCTCTCATATTCAAGAGGGAGTCAGTGATTCAAGGCCCCCAGTTTCGCAGGCAAGGCACTATCGCCTCCTGCATTCACCACAATATTTTGGCCGCCCCAATTCACCCCTTACTGTTACGGCATTATCCCATTCATCATTGATTGTATTTAAGTTACCACGCTCCGGGCGACTATACCTCACGGATATCCAGCAGGGTTTATGTAAAGTTAAAATTTATTATATATTGCATAAATAATTCAGTGAATTGAAAACAAACACATTATTTTGTTTTTACTGACAGAATATGCCTTTCAAGTAAAAGAAAGTCATTTGGTAGATACTAGAAACGTTGAGTTGACTGGTTATGTTGCGGTTGCAGCGACCGGCTCTTTCGCCATATGCCTCTGTTTTGGTTTCTTGGCCCTCTTTGGTTTTGGAGCCGACGGGGCCGCATTGGCAACAGACATACTTTCTCTCGTTATTGCAGGAGCATCATAGATCGAAATACCGCTGCTGGACGCCCATTTTGAGCTGCCAGCTTTTCCGCCATTCTCAGGCGACGGCCCCTTGGGCTGCATCGGCGGAGCCTCAATGGGCTCAACCTTTATCTCCGGCTCCGCCTCTTTCGTATGGTTGACACTTTCCTCGGCTGCGGGACCGTATCCACCAATTGTCCTGTTAAGCCTCTCGGCGAAACTGCCCCAACCCATCTGTTTTTTTCCCCTTGCAGGTTATTCTGCCTCCAGTCTATTTAATCAAAACCCGGTCAGGCGACCGTATGCGGAGACTGGGGAAAATTTCAGTTTCAGTCAGAGGAGTTTGGTGGTCCCTAAAGGCATAGATTTTTTTGTTAGGTACTATATATTTTTAATATATGAAATTTTTTTCTTATAGAATGCTTTTGGAAAACACATCGCGTTTTGTACAGGTGCTCCTTTGCCCTGCATGTCAAATCGGGAGACAGATATCAGGGGATCAGAATCTGAAGAAACCCTTGGAGCTCTTCACGCTCTGCCCCATCTCTGTGGCCAATTCCTCTAGGATTTCCTTCTGCCTCTGCGTAAGCTCCTTTGGGACAGTGATCTTGAGTCTGACTAGCAGGTTGCCCCTGCCGTAGCCATTGAGCCGAGGCATCCCTTTGCCCTTCAGGCGCAGTATTTGCCCGGGCTGGCTGCCGGGCGGTATGGTTAGGCTGACGTCACCCTCCATTGTAGGGACGGTTGTCTCAGCGCCGAGGGCTGCCTGGGCATAGCCGAGTTCAAGGTCATAGTAGAGGTCGTCTCCCGACCTAGTGAAGTGGCTGTGGGGAAGTACGTGCACCAAGAGGAAAAGGTCGCCCCTCAGGCCTTCCTTCGAAGAGTCGCCCTCACCCTTGAGCCTCAGCTGGGATCCTTCCTCGACCCCCGGGGGGATCCTGACGGTGATCCTCCGGGTCCGCTTGACCGTACCCGAGCCGCCGCACTGGCTGCAGGGGGTGTCAACCACCACCCCCCGCCCCCGGCAAGTCGGGCAGACGCCCACCTGGACAAATTGGGCGAATCCTGCGCTCTTGACAACCCTCAGTTGGCCAGTTCCATTGCACCTGGGGCATGTCCTCTGGGAGGTGCCCGGCTTGGCGCCGGAGCCGGAACAGACATCGCAGCGTTCGGTTCTGGGAATCTTTACTTCCTTGTTTGTACCCCTGAAGGCTTCTTCAAGCGTGACCTCAACCTCGAAACCGATGTCGCCTCCCCTTGCCTGCCTCTCGCCATAGCCATACCTGCCGCCGCCAAAGAGGCTGGTAAATATATCGCCAAAGTTCATGCCGACGCCGAAATCCCTAAAGATGGATTCGAAATCGGCATTCCTGAAGATGTCCTCCTGGCTGTACTGCTGGCTGAAATCGGCCCGCCCCAGGGTGTCATATTGCTGCCTTTTCTGGTCGTCCGATAGGACGGCATAGGCCTCAGAGATCTCTTTGAAGCGCTCCTCGGCCTCTGGTGCCTTGTTTCTGTCCGGATGGTACTGAAGGGCCAGCTTCCTGTAGGCATCTTTGATCTGGTCCTTGGAAGCACCGCGGGAGACCCCGAGTATCTCGTAGTAGTCCCTTTTTTCTGCCATGAGAAAGCGCCCTGAGCCTATCTCAGGTAGAAGGCAGAAGCTCTAAAGTGTTTGCCCTGCCCCTGCCCTCACCTGCGGATCACTTGACCTTGTAGTCGGCGTCGACAACCTTTTCGTCCTGCTGCCCCGGCGGCGGCTGCGACTGAGAAGGTCCAGCCTGCGGCCCTGCACCCTGCTGCCCCTGCTGGGCCTGCTGCTGGGCGGTGGCCTGCTGGTAGACGGCCGTGCCAACCTCCTGGAGCACCTTTGAGAGCTCGTCAGCCCTGGCTTTTATGCGGTCAACCTCCTTCGAAGGGAGCGCTTCCTTAAGGGCCGCTATGGCCTTGTCGACACGCTCCTTTTGGTCAACGGTCATCTTCTCCCCGAGGTCCCTCTTGGTCTTCTCCGCCGTGTAGATCAGCCCGTCAGCCATGTTCAGTGTCTCGGCCTGCTCCTTTTTCTTGATGTCCTGTGCAGAAAACTGCTCCGCCTCCCGCATCAGCCGCTCCTTCTCCTCCTTGGAGAGCTTTGTGGAAGCTGAGATGGTGATCTTGGCCTCCTTGCTGGTTCCTCGGTCCTTGGCCGTAACGTTGAGGATGCCATTCGCGTCCATGTCGAATGTGACCTCTATCTGCGGCACACCCCTTGGCGCCGGGGGTATGCCCTCGAGGTTGAACATGCCGAGCGAGACGTTGTCGCTGGCCATCGGGCGTTCACCTTGGAGCACATGGATTGTAACCGCAGTCTGCATATCGGCCGCCGTTGAAAAGACTTGGCTTCTCCGGGTCGGGATTGTGGTGTTCTTCTCCATGATCCTCGTGAAGACCCCGCCCAATGTCTCCACACCCAGGGATAGAGGCGTGACGTCCAGCAGGAGGATGTCCTTCACCTCGCCTGACAGAACGGCCCCCTGAATCGCGGCGCCTATGGCAACGCATTCCATTGGGTCAACGCCCCTTTCCACCTGCTTCCCCATAACCCTCTCAACGAACCTCTGGACAACGGGCATCCTTGTGGTGCCACCTATGAGGATAATCTTGTCGATCTGGGCAGGGGCGAGCTTGGCATCTGTGAGGGCCTTCATCAGGGTCCTCTCGGTCCGGGAGATTATGGGCTGGGCCAGCTCCTCAAGCTTTGTGCGCGTCAGGGTCACATGGAGGTTCTTCGGACCCGCTGCATCCGAGTAGATGAATGGAAGGTCTATGTCGGTGGTTAGCATCGTTGATAGCTCGATCTTTGCCCTTTCCGAAGCCTCCTTCAGCCGGGCCATTGCGGTCCTGTCAGGGCGGAGATCGATGCCGGTCTGCCTCTGGAACTCGGCGCTCACAAAGTCCATTACGGCCTTGTCGATGTCTGCGCCACCGGTCTCGGTATCGCCGCTCGTGGAAAGAACCTGGAAGACTCCCTTCCCAAAGTCCATGACTGTGGCATCGTGGGTCCCGCCGCCGAAGCTGAAGACCATTATCTTCATGTCCCTGTCCAGCTTGTCGATCCCGTATGCCAGGCAGGCGGCTGTGGGCTCATTGATGATCCTCATCACTTCGAAGCCGGCAATCTCGCCGGCATCTTTGGTGGCTTGCCTCTGGTTGTCATTGAAATGCGCCGGTACAGTGATCACGGCCTTGCGCATCATATTCCCCAGGTATGTCTCGGCATCCTTCTTGATCTTCTGGAGTATAAAGGCAGAGATCTGCTGAGGGGTATAGCTCTTGCCGTAGATATCGACGCGGTAGTCAGTCCCCATCTTCCTCTTGATCTCATAGACAGTCCCTTCGGGGTTTGCTGTCGTCTGCCGCTTGGCAGGCTCGCCCACCAGCAGGGTTCCGTCCCTGGTGAAGGCAACGACCGAAGGGAACATTTTCCCGGCTGCCGTCGCCCCCTCTGCACTTGGTATTACCGTGGACCTCCCCCCCTCGAATATGGCAGCGGCAGAGTTGGTTGTGCCCAAATCAATACCCAATATTTTTTCTCCCGATCTAGCGGTACTCATTTTTCATCACTCCTTCTATCATCATCTTTACCATTTGATGGCGATTCTTTAACGGACACCTTAACCATGGCAGGCCGCAGCACGCGCCCCTGGATGGTATAGCCCTTCCTAAGCTCCTCCAGGACCATACCTTCTTCATTGCTCCCACATGCTTCTGTGCTGACAGCGGAATGGAATTTTGGATCAAACGGCTGGCCTACGCAGGCGATCTCCGAAATGCCCTCAGAGGCGAGCATTTTCTTGAGTTTCTTTTGGGTCATCTCGACCCCCTCCAATAGCGCCTCTGCGCTGCTGCTGGAGCGGCCGTTGCGGATGGCCAGCTCCAGCTCGTCCAGCACATCCAGAAGGTTTGCGTAGATGGACTCGGAAGTCCGTCGCTTGACATCCTCCATCTGCCTGTCCATCCGCTTGGCATAGTTGTCGAAATCAGCCTGGAGGTACTTCAGCCTGCTTGCGCATCTCTCCGAGGCCTCCTTCTCCTTCGCAAAGGCGAGAATGAGCCTGTCAACCTGGTCCCCTGTAAGCGCATGGTCCGAAGTCTTTTCTTCATTGACCCCGGCATCTTCCTGGGGCTTCTGCCCTGACTCGGCTTCGCTCTGCGGCTGCGTTGGCTTCTCCAAGGTGTTCCCCACTTCTAATTCTGATTGTTATATATCGGACTCAAATATATATGTTTCTTATTGCTCGCCCGTGACCTTTGCGGCCCAAACCACCTGTGGCAGAAGCCCGGCACTGCCGCCCTAGGATGTGCCTTTCTTGAATCTATCGCTCAGGGAAACCCTCTTACCGTCCTTGATGTAGCTGATTGTAGTCTCGATGTGGACCCTCATGCCAAGATCCTGGAAGAGCAGCAGCAGCTCATCGCCAGGGATGTTTTCCTTAAGCTTGCCTGCCCTGATGAGCTTGGCAATCTGAATGACGACCTCGTTGGCTGCCTGTGGATATTGCGAGAGCGCTGCATCAAGTACCTCGTTTCCCCTGTTGATCAGCTTTGACCGCACAAGGGTCAGGTCGTCCGGCCCCTTCTCCTTCACCGGCTGGGGCTTTTCCTGCGCCGCCGCCATCCGCCTCTGGAGCTCCTGCATTTTCTTCAGCCTTATTGCGGCGAGGTCATCGAAGTCATCATCACCCATCGTGAATACCCATCTCACATAATTGAATGGAAGAAATAAGCTTTGGTATCAGGCCTTCCTGAACCCACTGCCAAAAAAGGCGGAGCAGCAGTGGACCAGCGGGGGTCATGCCTTGCCCTTGAATTTGAAGGGCGGCCCATAGTCCGGAAGGTCAGGGCAGCCCCTCTCGTAATGGCAGCAGGTGGTCTTGCCCTCCCACTCCTTCCATTTCTCCTCGGGCAGCAGCTTGTAGTACTCCCGCAGCTGCCGATGTTCGTACCCGTTCCCCTTTCTCTTCTTCGAGAGGAACTTGAAGGCGAGTATGATATGGCGGTTGGGGTACCTCCTAAAGCCGTTTATCATGAAAATGTCACGGTTTAACTGGTCCCAGTCGATGTACAGGTGATCCTTGGCGCCAGCCTTGGCTTCGATGATGTCCAGCTCCCCGGTATCATCCTTTGTGGACATTACGTCAGGCAGGTAGGCGCTGTTGCCGCCCGTCCTGTAGGACCACCAGCCCGCCCTGCGATACCGCTTAACAAGGTCCCTCTCGAACCCCTGCCCTCGGCTCTTCCTTATGCGCGAGACATGGACAGTGTCGGATACCATTCAGCGCCCTCCAACCCTATCCTTAGCCACAAGCAGCCCTATAATTGTCTTGGCGTCCTCGATGGCGTTGGAGGAGATCATTGCCAAGGCCTCCCTCAGCGGCATGATCACGGTTTCGATCCTCTCATCCTCCTCCTGGCGCTCGGCCCGCTGCTCCAGCTTTGTTGCCAGGTAGAGGCGGATTACCTCGGTGCTGTATCCCACAGCCACATAGAAGTGGGCCAGCTCTTCCAGACGGCCGGGGAAATACCCAGTCTCCTCCTCCAGTTCCCTGGCAGCCGCCACGGGGGGGTCTTCCCCGGCCTCCAGCGTTCCGGCAGGGATCTCCCACAGAACCTTGCCGGCGGCATGCCTGTACTGCCGCTCCAAAAGAACCCCCTCCCCGATCATGGCGACGATGGCCACGGCTCCCCTGTGCTCAACGATCTCGCGTTTCGAGTGCCTGCCGCTGGGCAGGAGGACCTCGTCCACCCTGACCTTCAGGAGCTTGCCGGAGAAGGGCCTCTCGGTTGAAATGACCTCCTCACTCTCTGGCTTGGTCATCGGGAAGACCTATTTCCTTTCGCCCTTTGGCTTGGCTTTCTTTGTAGCCGAAACGATGCTGATGACATCCCTGTCCCTAAGGATATAGTCCTTGGGGAGTCGCATCCCAGAGACCGCATCTATGGCGTAGAGGAAACCCTCTGCCAGGTCTGAGTGGAGGTTTTTTGCCAGATCGAGGGGAGTCGAGCCGTGGGGGAGCATTATGGCGTCGGGGAGGACATTTCCCTTCCCGTCAGAGTACCTCTTGGCGTCCTCGACTGGATAGACGACGTTCATGCGGAGCAGCTTGAACACCGTCACGGACAGGGCATGGTCGACCCCGGTCCTGAGCCACCGCTCGAAGAGCCTGTCGCTCACATAGTCAAGGGCCCATTTCTGCTTTGCCGTAAGGCGGGAGGTGTCCTTTATCCTGAAGCCCTCCTCGCCAGGTATGTAGGATATGATCCCTGACCTCTCGGCCTTCCTAAGCGCAAGCTCAACGTCCGCCGAGCATGGGACGACGAACCGCTCCCCGAAGGTTTCCTGGAGGCCCTTGAAGTTATTGTCGGAGACAGGCATGTCCATCTTGTTGGCCACAATGAGCGTCGGCTTTGAGAGGTAGCGGATCTCGGCGGCAAAGGTGCGGAAGTCTTCGTCCTCCCAATCCCCGAAGGGTATCCCCATGAGCTTGGTCTTCTCCAGTGCAGTCTTGATGTGCTCTTCCTTCACCTTTATCCCGGCGAGGATCTCAAGGAGGGCCTTGGTGAGATCCATGTTCTTGCCCTCCAAGAGCCTTGAGACCTGTTCGGAATTCTCCATGAGGTTCTTCGTGTACCACTTGATCAGCTCCTCCTCTATGTCATAGTAGTCTGCCAGGGGGGAACCCATGCCGGGCTCGCAGATAGCCCCCTTGGAGTTGATGCTCCCCGAGGCGTCTACCACATGGAGAAGGGCATCGGCCTGGGCAGCCACCGAGAGGAATTGGTTGCCCAGCCCAGCGCCCTCCCAGGCCCCCTTTATGAGGCCGGGAAGGTCGATCACCTCGATGGGTATGAACCTCCAGCCGTCAATGCAGGTGGAATTTTTCGGGTTGTCCTTCACCCCCAGTTCCGGATGGACGCAGGGGGTTTTGACGTAGCCTATCCCAATGTTGGGCGACTTGGTCGTAAAGGAATAGTTGGAGATCTCGGCGTTGAGCAGCGTCACTGCGTTGAACAGTGTGGTTTTACCGGTGTTCGTCTTGCCTACTATGCCGATTTTAAGCATCCCTAATCCTCGCAATAATACGACCAATGGTCTGATATAATGTCTTCCGTGGAAAAAAAAGAAGGCCGTTCAGGGTCGGTCAGGAAATAGGAAACGCTAAAAAACCCCTCAAATGGAGAAGCTAGCAGTGACTCCTATGAGAATAGCCGAAATGACTGGAGCCGATTTCGAGAGGCTTGAGAAGCGCACTGTTCTCCTGCCAGTGGGCTCCGTTGAGAGGCACGGGGACCATCTGCCGCTGGGCACCGACGGTTTCCTGCCGGAGCATATTGCCAGGAAGGCGGCTGAGAGACTTAGCTGCCCGGTCTTGCCCACCCTCTGGTACGGCTCCTGCAAGGCCATGAAGCCATTCAGCGGGACCTTCGATCTCGATTCGGACTGCCTCTACAAGTTTGTGAGGAGCCTAATATCTGAGGTGAACAGGAACGGCTTTAGGCTTCTCTGCATCATCAATGGGCATGGAGGGAATACCACCCCCCTCTCCATGGCTGCCAGGGACATCTCCAGCAGGACTGATCTGTCGGTCATAGTGATCGACTGGTGGAGGGAGCTGGGCCTGAGCAAGCTTAGCTCCTTCGAAGCCCCCGGCCATGCCGGAGAGGACGAGACCAGCGCCATGATGGCATTGCAGCCCGAAAGGGTGAAGATGGAGGCAGCCAGGGCCCATATCGTGGAATACCCGCGCTACAGGCTCTATTCCAGGATGCTGGACCGGAGGTTGTACTCCATGGCCCTGACAGGGGATGCGAGGAAGGCCAAGGCTGAAAAAGGGGCCGAGCTGCTGGAGGTCGCGGTTCTAGACCTAGTGAGGGTAGTCCTTGAGGCGCAGGAGATGCTGAAGGGATCCCCATGAGGGGAGGCGTCTGCGGAACCAGGGGGGCCATGGGATGGGCATAACCTTCTCCGAGATAACGCTGGACACAGGGAAGAGGAAGGAACTGGTTGACATCACCGAGCGGGTTGCATCGGCCATATCCAAAAGCGGCATCCGGAATGGCATTTGCCTGATCCACTCGTTGCATTCTACCAGCGCCCTGGTCATCAATGAAAATGAAGAAGGGCTCCGCGTTGACCTGCTGAGGAAGGTGTCAGAGGATTATCCCCCCGGGATGGGCTGGCATCACGACAGGATAGACGACAACGCAGACGGCCACCTGGCGGGGGCCTTCATCGGCCCTTCCATAACTCTGCCCGTGAAAGGGGGGCGCCCCGTCCTCGGTACGTGGCAGTCCATATTCTTCCTGGAGCTGGACGGCCCGAGAAGCGGGAGGCGCATAGTTGTGGAGATCATGGGCGAAGGGTGATCCCCCAATAAAATGCCCACATGTCAAAGGAACTTGGATGCTACCTTCATCGCGACCATCGGGTTCTTCATCAGCTTTGAGGTCACACGCCGGATGTCCAAGCCATTGGCTAGATCCACGATGTCATCCCCGTTGACAAGGGTGGCCATGAGGTTTAGATCCTCGTCGTTCAGCTTGTCAAGCGCCTTCAGGACCCTCAGGCTCTTATGGATCCTGGAGCCCCAGTACTCGCCGTATTTCTCCGGGTAGGATTGGAGGAGGTTCATGTTGCTCGCCTCCAGGGCCTCGGCAATGGCAGAACCGGCCATGCTCCCCGCTGCCATGCTCGTCCTGATGCCGCCGCCAGTTATTGGAATTACCTGGCCCGCAGAGTCGCCGCACAGAAGAACATACTGCCTGCCGACTTCCTGAACCTGTCCACCCACCGGTAC
>CAYZHK010000014.1:0-26220 GCA_964477685.1 uncultured Nitrososphaerota archaeon | reverse complement strand
GTATATGATCTCGGCGGGCATATTGGGGGTGTTTACCAGCCAGTCCAGGGGGGTGGAGCCAGCCATTGCCGTTAGGGTCACAATGTACACAGTACCGGCAGTTACAATCGCGCCCATAACAGGTATAGGCATCTTCTTGGAGGGGAAATTGGCCTCCTCCGACATGTGCGCCACGACTTCAAAGCCGAAGTACATGGTGACCATGACTCCGGTAGCCACCATGAAGCCGCTAATTCCAAAGGGGAATAGATCTCCAAAGTATGCTGTGGAGAATGTCGGTTTGGCGAAGAGGTCGAGCCCGTTCCATATCAAGCCCGTTATG
Organism: uncultured Nitrososphaerota archaeon; assembly: GCA_964477685.1. GTDB lineage: Archaea > Thermoproteota > Methanomethylicia > Methanomethylicales > Methanomethylicaceae > JACTUC01. The sequence goes on along the minus strand of CAYZHK010000014.1, from coordinate 25,898 downwards.
AAGAGAAGCCAGAAGAGAAGGAACTGGATCGACGCGCTCAGCTCCACCTTAAACCAATTGAGGATGGCATACAACAATGCGAATCCCAAACCTGCCGCGATGAGAGCTTCCTGCGAATTGGGAACAACTCCCATGTACTGGAGAATCCATATCGTGGCCAGGATGTTGAACGTTGTCACCGCATAGTACGAGATCGTTTGAGACCACATGAAGACAAATGAAACCATGGGGTTGAAGGCATGGCCGATGAAGTTGTAGGATCCACCGGCGTAGGGCAACATTGAGACAAGCTCTGAATAGCAGAATGCCACAGGAATCATGAGCAACATTGTCACGGCGAATGCCAGCGACAGGGATGGTCCTGTTAGGGAAAACCACCAGTTGGCCATGACCAGCCAGGGTCCCAGAATTGTGGCGCTTGCAAGCGCCCAAAGAACTGACAGCCGCATTGCCTTGCGCAGCGCCGGTTGCTGTCCGGTCGACTGTGCAGTAGGGGGTGTATTACTGTCCACTCAATACCACCTTAACAGACCGCTGTGAAGCGTTCAATATATAACAATTCCCTAAACTATCGTGACAATTTATAAAGAAAATACTATGCAGAGCCCATGTTTGTATAAATTTGACACATAGATCGCGCTCCGTTAGGCTTTGTTTTCAGCCATCACAGAAAACGAAATATAATGAAGGGTGAAAGAAGACTTACGGTGTAGTCAGTGTCCTGTCCAATCCGGAAGAAGCTGCTGAGGGTTAATTTGGGGAAGCAGTCTTTCGTGGAAGAGGTCATCCCAGAAGGCATAATAAGGAAATATATTGGCGGGAAGGGCCTTGCCGCCTACTACGCCTACAGGGAGATCCGGCAGGGTATGGACCCGTTCGCGCCCGAGAACAGGCTGTTCTTCTTCAATGGTATCCTCACAGGCATATTTCCCGGCTTCACAAGGTATGTGGTCGCCTCCAAGTCTCCTGCAACTGGCATATGGTGTGACGCCTACTCCGGGGGGAGGTTTGGGCAGGAGCTGGCCAAGACCGGCTATATGGGGATCATTGTGGAGGGGAAGGCTCCCCAGTGGTCCTACCTGAAGATCGATGGGGATTCTATCGCCATTGAGGCGAGCACGGCGCTGGAGGGGAAGAACGCCTACGAGAGATGCGCCACCCTGAAGCCCTTCTCTGCAACCGTCATAGGAGAGGCGGGCAGGAACCTTGTGAACTACGCCTGCATTATGAACGACATGGACGGTCCTGGCAGGGCGGGCGTGATAGGGAGGGGAGGGCTGGGGGCCATAATGGGCTCCAAGAAGCTCGACGCCATCGCCCTCCGTGGTAAGCTCAAGGACAGAGACCTCGTGCCGCCCGAGAAGGCCAAGGAAGTCAGCGCCGTCTACGTTAAGGCCATCAACTACATGAGGGCATACGTTGTCAAAGGTATAGATCTGGGGGGCAACCTCCCGGCTGTGGAAATGTGCGCCGGGGCAAAGGTCCTGCCAGTCAAGAACTTTAACGCCGGCTATGTCGAAGGTTGGGAGAAGATGGCGGTGCCGGAAATAAGGAAAGTGACGGTAAAGAAGCACACCTGCCCACTATGCCCACTGGCATGCGGGGTCCATGTCAAGTTCGAAAGCGATGAGGTCGACAGGATCGAATACGAGACGGTGGCGCTCAATGGCTTCAACTGCGGCTATGTGGATTTCAGAAAGGTCATAAGGCTCTGCAGGATCTGCAACGAGCTGGGCATGGATACCATGAGTGCAGGCGTTGTGGCAGCCTTCGCCATGGAGTGCACCGAGAAAGGTATCTACGACTTCGGGGTCAAGTTCGGCGAGCTGGAAAGGCACGAGGCAATGCTGAGGAAGATAGCACGGCGAGAGGGGAGCTGCAATATCCTGGCCGATGGCGTCAAGAAGGCCTCAGAGGCGGTGGGCGCTGAGGACCTTGCTCTGCAGATCAAGGGGCTAGAGTTCCCTGGCTACGACCCGAGGGGGGCCGTGGGAATGGCTTTGGCCTACGCCACATCAGACAGGGGTGCCTGCCACCTTCGGGCATGGACCATCACGTCTGAGCTGAACGAGCCCTTCACGATAAAGGGCAAGGCCCACATAACGAAATTCCTTCAGGATAGGAACGCCGCCCTCTGGACCCTCATTGGCTGTGACAATGTCATAGCCAATACAACAGGCAATCCCGAGGAGTGGGTGGACATCTCCCTAGAGATGTTGGCCACAGTGGGTATTCGGCTGGACAAGAAGGGATTTTATGAGACCGGCGAGAGGATATACAACCTTACCAGGCTGTTCAATGTAAGGGAGGGGCTCTCGCGAAAAGACGACTACCTTCCGGCGAGGATGTACGAGGGGAGGAAGGACACGGGCTGGAGGCTTACCAAGGAAGACTTCGAGAGGCTGCTGGACACCTACTACGAGTTGAGAGGCTGGGACAGGAATGGGATCCCCACCCCTGAGAGGCTGAGGACCCTGGAGCTTCAAGATCAATGGTGAGTGGTTTGATCACCTTCGGCCTTCACGGGAAAGGCGTGCCTCCGAACATGGCGACTGTCCAGATGGATGCCGTGGGGGACAGTATCGGCGGGCTCATCAGAAAGGTCATTGAGGCGAAGCCCGGCCTCAAGGAACGTCTTATTGTTGGTGGGAAGCTGCGGACAGACATCACGATCCTGGTCAATGGGAGGCACTGCATGTTCATGGAAGGCCTTGAAACGAAGCTAAGCGAGGGCGACAAGATAGATGTCCTCCTCCCCATGATCGGTGGCTGAGATGCGGTCCCCTGAAGCGGTTCAGGCGAATGAATTGTGATGAAGGAGATAACTGTCATAGTCCAAAAGACAATTCTTTAATACCGTTGCAAATTCCAAATAAGGTATAGGTGTTATTATGGTGGAAGTTTACAGTAAGAATGAGCCGGATACCAGGATCTACGAGCAGCTGGTGGCCATCGTCGGCTCGCGAAACGCGAGCATCAGCGAGGATGTCCTCTACACCTACTCGGAGGATTTCTTGACCTTCCAGCCCCCAGGGAAGGCAGACTATGTTGTGATGCCAAGGACCACGGAGGAGATCCAGGCCATAGTGCGCCTGGCCAACCTCAAGAGGGTCCCGGTCATCCCGTGGGCTTCGAACCTCAGCATCGGCGCCCTCTGCACGCCGCTCAGCGGCGGTATAGTCCTCGACCTCAAGAGGATGAACAGGGTGCTGGAAGTGAACGAGGAGGACCTCTACTTCGTCTGTGAGGGTGGAGCCACGTCCGCAGACGTCGTGGGCTACATGAATAAGCACCATCCTGACTACAGGGTTCCAGTCACCTTCGCCCCACCTTCGTGCGGCTACGTAGCGTCCTCCCTGCTGTTTGGGATGACGGACCTCTCCATGGCCTATGGCGACGCCAGTTTCTTCATAAATGCCTTCGAGGCGGTCCTTCCCACCGGGAATGTGATCCACACCGGCTCGCGGATGTCGTCTCCCTACTGGAGCCACCACTCTGCCGTGCCGGATTATGGCTTCAACGGCCTATTCATTGGCTGGACGGGAACCACAGGAGTGGTTACCAAGGCGGGCATCAAGCTCTTCCCGAAGAGACCCTACAGGACGGACTGGTTCATGGATGCGGACACGGTCGAGCGGGGCTTCAAGATCCAGCGAATGTGCGCCAGGACCGGCGTTGTTGACGACATCGCCTCCAACAACTGGGGCTGGGGAAGGGTGGAGGCGGGCGAGAAGATCCCCTTCACCGACAAGACTCTGAGGAAGGGCGAGGCAGAGCTCGGCTCCTGGATCGCCCTCAGCGGGAACACGGTCAAGGAGATGGAGGCAAAGAACGAGCTGATCCTGAAGATCGTTAAGGATGGAGGCGGCATGATGACAGTCTTCGAGGATGGCATAAAGAATTTCACAAAGGGGGACCAGATCAGGTTCTTCAAGAACCTGCCCATGCAGCTCTCCAACGACATCAGCGGCGCCAGGGGCGGCAGGGCGCAGTGGGTGGGAGGGTTCTGCCCGCCATCCTTGAACGCCCAGGTCTACAGGGCGGTCGAGAAGGTCTATGACAAGTGGGGCTATACCGCCGAGGGTCAGCCCATACAGGCATACAACAGGTTCATGGACCACGGCCACGAGGGGATCATCAGGTACAACATCTTCGGGAGCAAGGACGACACCCCAGAGCAGGTAGAGAGGCACAGGGCCTGCCTCAGGGACATCGGCCAGACGATGCGCGACCACGGCACCATCCTCTACAAGGCTCCGGCCGTCTTCGCAAGGATGAACTGGGAGAGGACGAACCCGGCAGCTATGGACCTCATCAAGACCATAAAGAACAAGATCGATCCCAACAGGATCATGAATCCAGGGCAGATGGACATCTAGGAGGCTACAGGAATGCAATACCCCAAATCCATGAAGTATATCGAGAACGAGCTCAAGAAAGCCAAGGTGCCTGAGCAGTGCATACACTGCGGGACCTGCAGAACATGGTACCAGTCCAAGAACTGGGACAGGGTCTGCCCCAGCGGCGAATGGAAGGGCTTCGACCCCTACTACCTCAGCGGCAAGATGCAGCTTGCCATGGGCCTCATCAACGGGCGCGTGAAGTGGTCCAAGGAGATCGCAAACCCCTTCTTCGAGTGCACCCTATGCGGCAACTGCTCTGAGCAGTGCTACGTGCTGGAGCCCAACGGCGACCGGCCCATCTACAGGCTGGCGCTGCCGCTTCTCGAGGCCGTCAGGGCCGACGCGGTCGCCCATGGCCTAAACCCCGAGTCGCAGAGGAGATTCGGAGAGTACACCGCCAAAAAGCACAACCCCTACAATGAGGAGCACGCTTCCAGAACCTCGTGGCTCAAGGACGCTGTGGGCGAGACCCAGCTCTCCAAGACCCCAGACTTCGTCTACTTCGTCGGCTGCACAGCCTCCTACAGGCAGAAGAACATAGCCATTGCCACTGTCAAGGCATTCAAGAGGCTGGGTCTAAACTTCACCGTGATGGAAGACGAGTACTGCTGCGGTTCCCCCCTGCTGAGGACCGGCCAGTGGGACCATGTGAAGGAGCTTGCGGAGCACAACATCAACGAGGTGAAGAAGACGGGCGCGAAGAGGGTGGTGACCGCCTGCCCCGGCTGCTACAAGGTCTGGGCGCTGGACTACTCGAAAGAACACTATGGCGAGATGCTGGGCATCGAGCACGACTTTAAGGTTGAGCACTCGGCGCAGCTCCTGTCGGACATGATGAAGCAGGGAGGGGTGAAGTTCAGTAAGCCGATAAACGCAACGGTGACCTACCACGACCCATGCCACATGGGCAGAAACTTCGGCGAGGCCGGAGTCTATGACCAGCCCAGGGACATCATGAAGGCAATCCCAGGGGTCAAGCTGGTGGAGATGGACAGGAACCGGAACGCGGCATGGTGCTGCGGCTCGGGCGGCGGAGTCAAGTCCGCCTTCAGCGACTTCGCCCTATGGACAGGCGTGGAGAGGGTGAAGGAGGCCGAGAGGACGAAAGCAACGGTCCTGGCCAGTGCCTGCCCGTTCTGCCAGCGGAACCTTTACGACGCCACGACAGCCAGCGGCGCGAAGATGGAGGTCGTGGACCTGATGGAACTGGTCGAGAGGGCCCTATAGGGCCTTCCCCAACCTTTTTTTATTAGCAAGCCTGTCATTAATTGGAGAGGGGTTTTACAATATGGATTCCAGGGAAAGGGTTGAGGCTGCTCTGGCATTTAGGGAAGTGGATATCGTCCCCACCATACCTCCGTTCCAGGGATTCTGGGCATTGATGGCAGCTGGGTTCAAGGTTTCCGAAACCTTCAGGGAGCCCATGAAGGGGGCCGAAGCCCAGATCGCTATGCTTGATAAGGTCCCCTTCGACAGTTTCGAGGTGCTCTGGGACTGGCTCTCACCCGTCGAGGCCTGCGGATGTAAGGTGACCATACCTGATGATGGAAACCCGGTGACTGTAGAGCGGGTGGTCAAGTCCATCGAGGATGTCGAGAAGCTCCAGCTCCCCGATGTTAAAAGCCATCCAAGGTCGGTCAGCGACTTCAAGGTGGCCGAGTACCTGGTCGGGAAGTATGCCAAGGGGAATTACACCTACGCCACGTTGGCGCTACCGTTCACCCTTGCTGGGGAGCTGAGGGGGGTCGAGGCAATGATGCTGGACATTCTGAAGAACCCCCAGCTGGTGCACAAGCTAATAGACTACTCATCAAAGGTGCTCCTGGAGTACGCCAAGGCAGCAAAGGAGAGCGGGGTCGATGCCATATTCTGGTGCGATCCCACAGCCTCGGCGGACCTCATTTCCCCCAGACACTTCAAGAACTTCGCAGTCCCCTACATCAAGGGGCTCGTGGAGAAGACGAAGGGGATGGGCCTCGGGGCCTTCGTCCACATCTGCGGGAACACGACGGACAGACTGGATACGATCCTTGAGATAGCGCCCCACCTCATGAGCGTCGATACGAAGGTGGACCTGGCGAGGGCAAAGGCAGTCCTGGGAAATAGGGTTGCAGTCCTGGGGAACGTGGACACCACAGGCCTCCTCCTCAGGAAGCACGATGACATATTTGCCGAAGCGAAGGCATGCCTTGCCAAGGCAGGAAAGGTGGGCTTTGCCCTCGGCGCCGGCTGCGACATACCCATCGGCTCTCCACTGGAAAATGTGAGGGCCCTCTGGGAAGCCACCAGGCAGTGAGAGTCCTGACAGCAGGCCTGCAGGGCCGAGCCTGTAGACTCTCCATTTTTCATCACTCTGGTGGGGGGTCAATTTTTTTACCCACCTGTTCCATCTCCTCGAAAGCCTTTTCTTGGCTTGGCTGCAAAGTTGGTGATGGTGGCTGAGATATTGTCGAGCCAAGCGATCAAGACCATAAAGCTGTCCCCTATGCCCCCCGGCGAGAGGCTGCTCTATGACCACAACTGGCCCCTCTATGTCAAGGATAAGATGCTCAACGTCTCGTATGTCGAGGGCGACTCAGTTCAGATACCTACGCTTGGCAGCTCCATCGGCTATAGGGTGATGGAGATATTCCCAAAGGGTGCAACGCAGGTGACGGAAGAGACGAACGTTGTCGTCCTCCAGGACTCGCTGGAGGAGGGCGAATGCAAGAACCTGGTGCAGCCCAGCAACATCTCCATCTCGCCCATGACCTTCCCGATCAAGTGCCCCTTCTGCGAGCACGCCTCGATAGTCCAGGTCCAGATGGACGGGAAGGCAACGTTCTATGTCTTCAAGTTCGTCGAGACGCCACCGCACGGCTGATCAGGCGGGAGACAGCTGTGCAACCAGCATGGGCTAAATGTTTAACTTGGTGAAGGTATTACTCTGCAGTGTAAGGAGGACAAGGAGATGTCGTTCGACGAGCCAACGATCAAGGAGGACCTCGCAAGGTGCATGAAGATGCTCCTCGTAAGGGGCCTGATCACCGGCATAGGCGGCAATGCCAGTGTCCGGCTGGAGGGGTCGGACGAGGTACTGATAACGCCCAGCGCCCTCTACAAGGGCGACCTGAAGCCCGAGGACATGGTCAAGATCGACCTCGAGGGCAATGTCAAGGAGGGGATCTTCAAGCCATCCATAGAATGGCACTTCCACACCGCCATCTACAAGAAGAGGCTCGACATCAACGCCATAATCCACACCCACAGCCCCATGACAACGGGGCTGGCCCTGGCGGGAAAGAAGATTGAGCCCATCACCCTGGAGTCGGCGGTGATGCTGTCGGATGTCCCCATACTTGAATTCCGGTATCCGGGGACGAAGGAGCTAGGAGAGATCGTCGCCAATGGCATCATGGGCCACCGGGCCGTGATACTGATGAACCATGGGGTCGTGGCTGTGGGCTTCGACCTCATAGAGGCGCTCACCACCATAGAGGTGCTGGAGGAGGTCTCCACCATGACCTTCGTGGCGTCCCACTTCGGCGGAGCTAGGCTTATACCCTCAGATCAGATAGAATTGATCAAGAAGCTCTACAGGATCTGATTATGGGGCTGTCCAAGAATGCTCGACATCAGAGTCGTCAGAGAAAACCCGTCTGCCGCCCGGGAGAACCTGGCAAGGCGCAACGACCCAGGGATCCTCGCGAAGTTCGACGACCTCCTCGGTCACGACCGCGAATGGAGGAGGCTCTTCACCGAGGCGGGGGCGCTGAGGGAGAGCCGCAACAGGGTCACGACAGAGATTGCTGCCCTGAAGAGGCGGGGCGAGGACGCCGGCGAGAAGCTAAGGGAAGCTGCCGAGATACCCCAGAGTCTGAAGGAGGTAGAGCGGCAGATGGAGGAGGAGAGGGGGAAGATGGACGCCCTTCTGATGGTCCTTCCGAACCTCATCGAGCCGGATGTCCCCTATGGCGTAGATGACTCCCAGAACGTAGTCATCAGGGCCTGGGGAGAGCGGCGGAGCTTCCCCTTCAAACCCATGGACCACATCGACATTGCATCAGCCTTGGACCTGGTGGACATGGAGAGGGCTGCCAAGGTGGCGGGAGCCAGGTTCTACTACCTGAAAGGGGGGCTGGTTAGGCTCAACTACGCGGTCATAACCTACGGGCTCGACTTCATGGCCGGCAGGGGATACACCCCGTTCCAGCCGCCCTACATGATGAAGCGGAAGGTCATCGAGGGGGCAGTAGCTCTCTCGGACTTCGAGGACACCATCTACAAGATAGAGGGGGAGGACCTCCACCTCCTTGCGACGGCGGAGCATGCACTCCTGGGTCTCCATTCGGGTGAGATCCTTGAGGCGGGAAAGCTGCCGCTCCGCTACTGCGGCATCAGCCCCTGCTTCAGGAAGGAGGCGGGGGCCCACGGGAGGGACACCAAGGGCATCTTCAGAGTCCACCAGTTCGAGAAGGTGGAGCAGTTCACCTTCTGCAGGCCGTCCGACTCTCCCAAGGAGCATGAGGCGCTGATCAGGAATGCAGAGGAGTTCTTCCAGAGCCTGGGGCTCCCCTACAGGGTCGTGAATGTCTGCACGGGAGACCTAGGCACTGTTGCCGCCAAGAAGTATGATCTTGAGGTCTGGCTCCCGGGACAGGGGAATTACAGGGAGGCAGTCTCCTGCAGCAACTGTACATCGTACCAGGCGGTCAGGTCCAATATCCGCTACAGGGAGAGGACAAACGATCCAACCAGCTGGGTCCACACCCTCAACAGCACGCTCGTGGCGACGGAGAGGGCGCTGGTGGCCATAATGGAGAACTTCCAGCGCGAGGAGGGGGGCATTGATATTCCCAGGGTCCTTGTGCCCTACATGAACGGGCTTGAAACCATCACAAGGGCGTGAGGCGGGGGATCAGACCCTGACCTTCCAGGGAGGCTACACGGGGAAGCTGCTCAGGGTCGACCTGGGAAGCGGAAGCATCCGGCAGGAGCCCCTGGTCGAATCGGTTCTCAGGAATTACATCGGCGGTAGCGCACTCGGCGCCCGACTGCTCTATGACGAGCTCGATCCATCCGTGGAGCCGCTCAGCCCAGAGAACCTCCTCATCTTCCTCACCGGGCCCTTGACCGGCACGGCCTGTCCCTCCTGCGGCAGGTACTGCGTCTGCACCCGCTCTCCCCTTACCGGCATCTGGGCCGAGGCCCACTCCGCGGGCTACTGGGGGCCTGAGCTGAAGTTCGCCGGGCTTGACGGCATCGTCTTCACCGGCCAGTCTCCGAAGCCGGCCTACCTCCTCGTCAGGGACGGGTCATATGAACTGAAGGATGCCCAGCACCTCTGGGGAAAGGACACCTACGAAACCGAAGGGACCCTCAGGGCGGAGCTCAACGACGAGAAGGTCAAGGTGGCGTCCATTGGCAGGGCGGGGGAGAAGCTGGCGAGGATTTCGTCCATAATAAATGACCTGGGGAGGGCGGCCGGTAGGTGCGGCGTGGGAGCCGTGATGGGATCGAAGAACCTCAAGGCAGTAGTGGTCAGAGGTGCGCGGATGAACGTCTTCCCGGCGGCCCGCGAGGCCCAGCTGAGGGAATACCTGAGGAAGATCTATGTCTCGATAAGGTCACACCCCATCGTCCAGATCTACACCTGCTATGGCACCGACGGCATAATGGACATGATGCACGAGTACGGCGATGTTCCTGTCAAGTACTTCACTCAGGGGGAATGGCCTGAGGGACTCAGGAAGATCGACGGTGAGGCCATGTCGAAGACCATCTACCTGAAGCAGTATGCCTGCTACCGCTGCCTCGTTGCCTGCGGGAGGGAGGTGAAGGTCACCAGCGGCAAGTACGCGGGCCTTGAAGGGGCTGGCCCCGAGTACGAGACCTGCGCGGCCTTCGGTATGCTCTGCATGAACGACGACCTGGCCGCCATAGCCAAGGCCAACGACCTCTGCAACAGGTACGGCCTCGACACCATATCCACGGGTAACGCTGTGGCCTTTGCCATGGAGTGCTACGAGAAGGGGTTCATCGAGAAGGGGGAGCTGGGCTTAGAGCTGAAATGGGGCGATCCGGATGCTATCGTAGAGGTCGTTAGGCAGATCGGCGAGCGGGAAGGGTTCGGCGCTGTTCTGGGGGAGGGGGTGCTGAGGGCATCGCGGAGGATAGGTAAGGGGGCTGAGGAGATCGCGGTCCACGTCAAGGGACTGGAGGTGCCCATGCACGACCCCAGGGCCTTCAAGGGCATGGGCCTCCAGTATGCCACCTCCCACAGGGGAGCCTGCCACCTTAGGGGGCTCTTCTACCACATAGAGCAGGGGGAGCGGGTGCCTGACCTCGGCATCCACAAGAGGTACGAGCGGTTCACACTGGAGGACAAGGCGGAGCCAGTGATAGCCATGCAGAATTGGCACGATGTTGTTGACGCCCTCATCATGTGCAAGTTCGCCATGGTGCCACCAGCCTCTGCTCTGGCCATGCTGCAGATGGTCACGGGTTGGGACATGAAGCTCCCCGAGCTGCTGAGGGCGGGGGAGAGGGCCTACAACCTGAAGAGGCTCATCAACAGCCGCTACGGGATGACCCCGAAGGACGACTGCCTCCCCAGGCGCTTCCTGAGCATGCCGCTCCCCGACGGGGGCTGCAGGGGGATGGTGGTGGAGCTGGAGAGGATGCTGCCCTCCTACTACAGAGCAAGGGGGTGGGGCGAGGATGGAGTACCAACCGCAGAGAAACTGGCCGAATTGGGCCTTCCCTAGGGGACTGTCTGATTCCGGATCCTGGTGGCCATAGGGGCAACAATTTTGAAGAGGGCATAGCCACCCAGAATGGTGTAGAGGGCCAGCGACGCGTTGAAGAGCGCGATGAAGGGCATGTAGAGGGCCACGACGTCCTGAGGCAGGCTATACCCAACCGGCGGTGGGTAAGAGAGGAACGTATAGTTGACGACCAGCATCACCACCGTCCGCATGATGATGCCGGAGGCTGTAAGACCGCCCACTGCGATCGCCTCCCTCTTCCCCTTCAATCGGGCGGGAAGGAACCCCTTCACCAGGGCCAGGCCTGCGATCATGCTGATGACCGCAGCGAAGTTGTAGAATGGGCCTGTGGGGAGCGCTCCAGGGAATATGATGAGCAGGGCAAGGGTGTTGAGCACGGCGAGGCCGGCGGCAATGCGCCACCCGTAGATGAAGAGGGCGACCACTATTGGAATCTCCCAGATCTGGTAGATCAGGAAGGGGGCATATGGGGCAGGAACCTTCAGGGGGGAGAGGTTGAGGGCGATCATGAGGGCTGCAAAAACACCCAGGACGGCAATGGTTCTGGCATTCATCCCTATCAGCTTCGATAGGGGAGTGGAGATTTTTCTATTTAAGAGTATCTACCCATTTACGAGTATGACATTTTGCCCTTTTCAGGGTGCGAGAATAATTAGCAGTCAAGCATATCTGCCTATCAGGGCTAGATTCTCACAGTAGTGCGGCGGAGGAAACGCAGATGCAGAAAAGGAAATTGAGCGTTATTGTCGAGTTTAGCACCGTCCCCCTCGGAACAGGGAGCACCAGTCTCAGCGGGGCAGTCTCGAAGGCTTGCAGGGCGGTGAAGGGATCGGGCCTGCCGTTCACCGTCACGCCCATGGGTACAATATTCGAGGCGAGGGACATGAGGGAGGCCATGGATGTTGTGGTCAAGGCGCATGAGGCCCTCTTTGAGGAAGGCGCTATGAGGGTGAGCACCAACATCAAGGTCGACGATAGGAGAGACAAGAAGAGGAGGATGCTTGACAAGGTAAGGGCATTGGAAGTCAGGCGCGGGTAGACTTCTCAACCTGGATTTTCTGAGCCTTGATCCTGGCTTCGACCTCGTCACCTCCCCCGATTCCATGGCCTTCCATTGCCTCCTTTTTCACCTTCAGCGTTATGACTGATCTTTGCCCCATTTGGATAGATAGCTTCCAAGCGGCTATCCCCTTCTCTACCGAGAGGATCTTGCCCTTGAGGAGGATTGGTTCGTCCTTCTCCTCTGCTGCTTCAGGGGAGGCTGAGAATAACGCAGCATCCAGCTGTTTCCGAACCCTGAGATACTCTGCCAGCAGGCTTAGACCCAGCTCATTCAGGATTGCGCCCCCTCCGCCAGTACTGCCACCCTTATGGGTCGTGACGATGGGCTTTCCCAGCGTCTGCTCTATTGTCTGTAGGTGGTCCCAAACATAGCAGTAGGACATGCCCAGCTTTTTTGCTGTTTTTGAAATAGATTTCTCATCGGCTATGCCCTGCAGGATCATCGCCGTGCCTGGACCGATCAATGGCTTTCCCTGATATTCTATCCAGATCTTGGCAGAGCAGGTGTGATCCCTTTCGGAAGACATCATAGACTGCTATTCCGATAAAAGGGATATAAAGCTACTCGGATCACAGCCTGTTCTGGTATTCTAGATTCGCGTTGATGGGTTCTGAGGTGATCTCGCTTTGGGGGTTGCTGAAGAATTCGTCAGGGCCCGAACGCTCCACAATGAGACAGCGGCAGGTTGGAAACCTTTTTTACGATTGGTTGTATTGAGGGTGTATCTATTGCAAGGGGTTTAGCCATCAATGGGTTCGATAATAGAATACAGATCGATAGGTGTAATCCGGACCCCCTTCAGGGAGCCCAAGGGGACACCGATACAGCCCCCGGGTGGTAGGGGCATTCAGGGCACAGTGGAGATCCTCCAGGAGTTTGTGGAAGGGCTGAAAGACCTCGGCGGGTTTTCGCATATAATACTCATCTACCACTTCCATCTCGTCCGGAAGCGAGAACTTGTGGAAAAGCCCTTCATGGACGATAGTTCCCATGGAGTCTTTGCCATACGTAGCCCGGGTAGACCTAACTCCATAGGTATCTCCGCTGTCCGCCTATTGGGGATCGAGGGCAATGTGCTCCGCATCCAAGATATCGACATTGTTGATAGTACTCCCCTCCTCGACATTAAGCCATATGTTCCGCAGTTTGATCCGGGAGATCGCGTGGAGATCGGCTGGTACAAGAGAAATATTCACAAGATGCTGGTGACGAGGGACGACGGTAGGTTTGCGAAGAGTCCTGGGAAGCCCAGCTGATGCCCGTGGTAAAAAGTTCGGCATGATGTGCTGGAACAGGACCACAGGCGTCTTTTTGGCCGGAAGGCGCTGTTGGAGGGGCTAGAAGGCGATCAGATCAGCTGGGCACATAGCCCAAGACGTATGGCGTGACATAGGTTTCCATGACGGCGGCCAACAGCAGCAGGGCCATGGATATGAAGAAGAGCTGGAGGGCACCCATGAACTCGCTGCGGATGGGGTACTCGATATTCTTCAACGAGTGGGCGACCTTCCGGTAGAGGGCGATCCCGAAGCGGAGGCCTCCGGCCGCTGCGAAGACGAGGGCGGGCATCTCAAAGATGCCGTGGGGCGCCAGGGCCAGGAAGGCGAGGGGGAGCGACTGCTGCTCGGCGATAGCGCTGCCGAAGAAGCCCACAACGTAGCCATTGAGGAGGAGGACGCCGGGCGGAATTACTATAATGGGCGCTAGGAAGAAGGACATCCCGGCGGTGAGGGTGTTCTTTGCAAAGAGAAACAGGATGGTCAGGGGGTTGTAGGGAACATAAAATTGAACCCACTGCTCCAAAACTCCAGAAATGGGGTCGTTGGCCACCGGCTCTGTGCCCTTGGGCGTTATTATTCCGAAGAGAATCCCCAGGAGGAGGAAGCAGGAAGCCACCAGAAGGTAGGCGCCATTGGCCTTCAGGAAGAGTCTCAGGCGGGTTGTATCCATTTTCCGCATCATTCCTTCCACAGCATGCCGGCATATTCGCTATGCCTCTTGAAGTACTCAACCGAGAAGCTGCAGACCGGCACTACCATTAAGCCCATCTTCTTGGCATAGTCCAAGGCAGCCAGCATGAGCTGCCCGCCTATCCCCTTCCCCCTGTGGGCATGGGGGGTGTAGGTGGAGTCGAGGTACATCTTCTTCCCCTCGGCGTGGAACATCACACTCGCCGATGCCTTTTCGTCGATCTTGATTATCAGCACGTTGTCCTTCACAGTGTAATCCACGGGGAGCACACTCAGAACTATATAAGCCTCGTTTATTAATCTTGTTTTGATGGCGGAATACCGGATGAAACTGACGGGGGCAGAAAAAAAGAAGCTTAGGGAGAAGCTCATAGCATCAAAGGTTGTTGACCTGACTGTCAGCAGGGATATGACGGCACTCCAGCTGGTCAGTGGCTACGGGTCTATGGGAGGCTTCATGGCACCAAAGCTTTTTCAGGCCTCCCAGATCCTCAAGGAGATGAGGAAAGGCAAGGCGACGGTCTTCCTCTCCTTCACAGGCAACCTCGTCTCCACAGGGCTAAGGGGTGTCTTGGCCCAGATGGTCAAGGATGGCATGGTCGATGTCATAATAACCACGTGCGGCACGCTGGACCACGATTTGGCGAGAGCCCATGGCGCAAGGTATTCCTGCGGCGAGTTCGAGTGCGATGACGTCATGCTTAACGACCTCAAGATCCACAGGCTGGGCAATGTACTGATACCGCTGGAGGACTACGGGCCGCTTGTGGAGAAGGTCATGCGGTCAGCCCTGCCAGAGATACTCGAGGGCAGGGACAGCATCTCACCCAGCGAGTTGGCCAGGGAATTTGGCTCACGAATTAGCGACAAAAACTCGATTCTCCGGGCTGCCTATGAGAGGAATGTCCCCATTTATATCCCCGGCATCATTGATGGTTCCTTCGGAACGAACCTCTTCTTCTATGCCCAAACAAACAAGTTCAAGCTGGATATGTTCAAGGACATGAGTGCGATACTCAACACGGTTATGGATTCCAAGAAGACTGGCGCAGTGATCATCGGGGGAGGCATTAGTAAACACCATGTGATCTGGTGGAACCAGTTCAGGGAGGGTCTGGACTACTGCATCTACCTCACCACTGCACAGGAGTACGACGGTAGCCTCTCGGGGGCGCTCCCGCGGGAGGCCATATCCTGGGGGAAGCTGAGACCGGCTGCGAAGCAGGTTACAGTTTTCGGCGATGTAACGATCAACCTCCCGCTGCTACTTGGATCGCTGGGTGTGTAGGTGCTCCTCATGGCGCGGCTCTGCCACTGCTATCCTGTAAACCACAGACCGGCGAAGCTGGACGAGAGGAGAAGGTACTACTCCTCGCTGGATTTCAAGCTGATTGAGGATTGGTTCAGCACACGCACCGAAGGTCTCAGGAAACCCATTTTCCACATAGATGTGGGGAACGAGACCCGCTATTTCCGAAAGGAATACAGGGACATAGTGGGTAGGCTCGTCTACTTCGATGTGGAGAACTACGCCGAACTCAGGGAGATGGTGCTCGATTACCTGCCCGAGGACCTCTACTACGACAGGAATATATACAAGGATCCCAAAGCGTGCGCCGACTGCGAACGGAGGGGGAAGGGGTGTCTCTCCTGCGATAAGATCCTGGGTCAGGAACTGATGTTTGATATCGATCCTGAGAACATTGAGTGCCCGAACTGCGGCACACTCGATGACCGAGTCAAGGGCTCGTCAATGTTCAAGTTCTGCTATATCTGCTTCAGTAAGGCGAAAGAGCAGGCGGAGCAGCTGTGCCAGCGGCTCGGAGAGGGGGGCTGGAGGGAGCTTGAGGTGGTCTACTCTGGGCGGGGTTTCCATGTTTATATCCTCCAGAAAGAGGCCGAGATGATGAGCTTCGAAGAGAGAAGGCGCTTCGCAAAGGAGATCAAGGGAGAGGGCTTCGCCATAGACCCCTGGGTCACTGAGGGGGAGGCAAGACTGGCCAGAGTTCCCTATTCACTCAATGGGCTGGTGAGCAGGGTATGCTACCCAGTGGCGGTGGATGAAATAAAAAAGGTCAATTTTTGGCGCAGTGCGCCATTCATTCCCCAATTCTTGCTCTGATTATTTCTTCTTCTTCTTAGCCTTTACTTCCTTCTTCTTGTATTCCTTTTTCTTCGCGGCTGCCATTTTTTTTAATTCCCCGATGGTACTTACTTTTTTAATTAATAATCGTTTCTATAATTGTAGGGATATTTTAGTGTCTCTCAGTCGCCTGCTCAGGCGGAGAGAGGCGGGGTTCCCCACTTTGGGAAAAAAAAGGCGCAGCAAAGGTTATCACGGAAGCGCAGCGATAGTATCTCGAAGCCAAGATGACCAAAGAGCTCTTCCCCAACCTCCCTAAGGAGAGGGAGGACGGCAACATAGAGTACAAGCTGAAGCTGATCCAGCCCAGCAGGGACCGGCTCGAGGAGCTGGCCTCGCAGATACGGTACCGCCTCGCGGAGAAGGGCGGGGAGGCACTGTACATACTGGGGGTGAGCGATTCGGGCGAGCCCGTCGGCATCAGCGACGAGGAAGCTGACGCTTCGATGCAGAACCTGAGGAAGGCAGCGGACCTGGCGGGAGCGAGGATCAGCAAGGTTAGGGAGGCCAAGGGGAAGGATGGCAAGATAATCGAACTCCTCCTGAGGAGGTGCAGGGATCAGCTCCCCATCCAGATCTCCGTAGTCACCGCCGGGCAGGCGGACCATGGCAAGACCACTGCTGTGGGCGTCTTGGTCACCGGCGAGGCCGATGACGGTGACGGGCTGATGATGGGGAAGATAGCCCGATACAAGCACGAGGTGGTGATGCGGAGAACCTCCTCGGTGGCCGAGCGGGTGATGGGCTTTGACGAAGAGGGCGATGTGGTCAACTATCTACTGCCATCCCCATTGGACGAGGCCCAGGTGTATCTGAACAGCTGCAAGCTCGTCTCCTTCGTCGACGTCGGCGGGCATGAGAGGTACCTGAGGACAGCAGTAAGAGGCCTCCTCTCCTACAGTCCAGACTATATCATGCTGGTTGTGGCGGGCAACGCTGGGGTTTCCACCATGACCAAGGAGCACCTGGGCATAGCTTTGAGCTTCAAGATCCCCATATTCATAATTGTCACAAAGGCGGACTTGGCCCCCAAGGGGGTCATGGGAAGTATTTACGGGGACCTGATGACCCTCCTCAAGTCGCCCGGGGTGAACAAGATTCCCATCCCTATAAAGGACATGGACGACGTTGCCATCTCAGCCAGGAACATGGGGAGCGGCAGGGTCGCGCCCATCTTCATCCTTTCCAACAGGACGGGGGAGGGACTCTACCTGCTTCGGAGGTTCCTGAACCTATTGCCGCCGAGGCTCAAGTGGGAGAGCGAGGCATCAAAGCCTTTCCTGGCGTACGTGGACGACAAGTTCAACGTTCCGGGTGTCGGCTTGGTTGTGGCCGGCCTTGTGCTTCAGGGGAGTATTTCGGTCAACAGTCACGTGAGGATCGGCCCCTTCGGGGATGGCACTTTCAAACTGACGAGGGTGAAGAGCATCCACGCCAAGCGGGGACTCTACATAGACAAGGCTCAGACTGGCAGGAGCGTAACCTTTGCTCTCAGCGACCTCGCCTTCGACGATGTGGAGAAGGGGATGGCCCTCATTGGCGAGGGTCTTCCTGTGGAGCCGGTTAGGGCCTTCGAGGCGGAGGTCTTCATCCTTCACCACCCCACCACCATAAGAGTGGGCTATGAGGCAATATTCCACATCCATTCCATCAAGGAAGCCTGCAGGATAGCCTGGGCGTCAAAGGATGCTCTGAGGACCGGGGATAAGGCCCAGGTGAGGATAGAGACAGCCTTCAGTCCAGTCTACATCCGAGAGGGCGACCAGTTCCTCTTCAGGGAGGGGAGGGCAAGGGGCATCGGTTTCGTGACCAAGACCTTTTCGAAGCCGCCAGCCTGAGCGTGCTGGATCACGCCCGCCCTTCTTTCCGGGAAAGGTAGCGCCTATAGTTCTCCTCTACGGCCCGTCGGGTAACGCACCCCCCGTGTGGGCGGAGGCCGCCCCCGAAGCATCTGGGGATGTGCATCAGCTCATGGATCAAGATCTTCATCCGCTCCTCCTCCGGGAGGTGATCGTAGTGCTCGGAGATCACCTCGATGATGTAGTAGGATGGTATCCCCAAGGCATCCTGCCATATTTTCGAGAGGGCGTAACACCTGGCCACAACGCGGCGCGACCTAGAGCCTGTGCTCCTGTAGCAGAGTAGCCGGGATGGATCAATGTGACCCAGCGAGAGCGAAGCGATGAGTTCATCCACGTCCTGCCGCACGTCCTCAGCAGGGCGGTATGCTATGGGCAATGGAGTCGGTCATCCCTGTGGGGGGAGGAAATGGGAGCCCCTAGCGGCGCCCTCTTCCGTAGCGGCCGCGGTCGCTGTTGGTGTAGAGGGGCCTGAACTTGGGGATCTGCTGGTCGTAGGACCTATTGGATATGTTGTTCTCTGTGTTAACCTGGCCTATGACCTCAGAGGTCTCTTCCATGGTGCCGTACTTGCCGATGTTGAGGCGCATATTCCCCTTGTAGAGGCTGATGTAGCCATTCCGGACCTGGATCATCTTTCCCGGCTGGGCGCTGGAGGCTGCCTCGTCCCAGAGGCTCAGGATCACGCTTCCAGTATCGTCGCCCACCAGGGCTTCCCCAACCGTGTGGGATGAGCCGTCCTTTGTGGTAACCTCCCGGACCGGGTACAGTTCGACGACCTTGACGAGGACGTCGACGCTCCGTGAGCCGGGATTAAGTTCTTCAACCTTCTTGCTTTCAGACATTCGATTCTTCCAACTTGCAATAAGGGAGGTCTTTGATGCAAATAAAGCTTCCTAGTTCTTCCGCCTGCCTGCCACGAAAGCCTCAAAGGCAGCCTGCGAGCCGGTCAGCGTTGACCGCGAAGGGGCGCTCTTGAAGCCGTAGGAGCAGATGCTCTCCACCGGCCCCTTCAGCTTCCTGTCAAGGGCCACTCTGACACCCCGGATAACGTCGAGAAGCATGCCGGCACCGTTGGAGCTGTCCTGGGTCCTGAAGTATATGTCGACCACAGCCTCCGAACCGAGGCAGCCGGCCCCGTGGATGAAGAAGTAGCTGGTCCTCTTGTCCTTCATGAAGGCAACGAAGTCGGATGTTCCCGTGGCGACCCTAGATTTGTCGGGCAGAGACTGGCGGATGGCATCTGACTTCACCTTCCGCTTCTCCTCGCGCCTGTAGTCTTCTAGAACCCCGTAGGCCTCCATTGAGCCGCCGATGTCCAGCTGGTAGGTCTTATCGATGGTTATGCCCCTCTTGGCGAAGAGGTCCAAGAGGCCCATATGCAGTGCGGTCCCCCCCAGCTGACTCAGAAGGTCGTCCCCCACCAGGGGGAGGCCTGCTGAGGCGAAGGATTTGGCCCAGCTACTGCTAGTGGCTATCTTGGCAGGGGTGCAGTTCACGAAGGCGCACCCTGCATCCAAGGCTGCCTTAGCGTAGTATTCAGAGGCCTTGGTTGCGCCTGTTGGCAGGAGGTTGATAAAGATCTCCGCTTTCCTATCTCTCAGGTAGGCAGCAGCATCGACGGGTTTCGACCCACTCATGTGGATCAGGTCCTTCAGGACGCCGTCCGCCCCATCGAGGACCCTGCCCATGGCGACCTCCAGCCCCTGGTCCGGCACCTTCACCACCTGAGGCGCCACGTTCGGATCGGCCAAGACGGCCTGGGAGATGTCCTTCCCCACCTTCCTGGAATCGATGTCCAGGGCGCCCACAAGCTCAATATCGGAAGCCCTGTAGCTGCCTATATTACCGTGGATGAGACCATTCGCGGCATCCTTGTAGTAGAGGATGCTCTGGAGGAGGGCTGAAGAGCAGTTGCCCACACCGGCCAAAGCGATCTTGATCCTGCCCATGACAATTGCCTCTGAAGCGAATATGCACATCCGGTATTAAAGCCGATTGTTCCCCCCAGCGCTGTTTGATCTCCGCATCACATTACCCATTTTTCTTTAAAAAAATTATTATCAAATCAAAGTGTATAATTTCAGAGTAACAGTCTGTTTCACTGGGACGCCGAGGACCTGCATCGCCACCCATCGAAAGGTATTTATTCGCAGCAAATGTATTTACAGATAAGAGTTTATGTGTTCGACACTAAAACGGGCGAACCTCACATGAGCAAGGTTGAAGTTGAAGGAAATGCGCTCCTGCGGATGGAGAAAGAGTTCATCTCCATGAGGAGCTACCTTGAGCAGATAATCTCCCTCCAGAAGGAGATGATGCAGAGGCTAGACAGGGAGGAGAAGGCACCCGAGGAGGCCGATAACGGGAGCTCGGGCCTCAGCGTCGCCGTCCTGCTGAGGCTACCGGACCACCTCAGGAAGACGATGGTTGCCCTCAGCAAACTTGTCGAGGGGAGGGCAGACGAGGTTGCGTCCATCACAGGGAGGGCCAGGGCCATCGAGAGCGGTTACCTCAACCAGCTGGTCAGGCTCGGCTATGTAAAGAAAATACGGAAGAAGCACCAGATCTACTTCGCGATAGATGGTGAAGCATGATGGGTAAGTTCATAACTATACACTCCTACAAGGGAGGCACCGGGAAGAGCTACCTGGCGGTGAACCTGGCAGCGATATACGCCATGCAGGGGAAGAAGGTAGCCCTCCTGGACCTGGACTTCAGGGCCCCAACCCAGCACGTAGTCTTCGAGCCCAAGGGGCTGAAGAATTATATCAACAACGTCCTGGACGGGAGCATGAACATCGGCGACGTCCTCCTGGACTGCTCCTATAAGATCGATAACAAGGGGAAGCTCTACGTGGGTTTTGCTGACTTCTCCACGGAGGCCATACGCGAGATGGTCTCCAAGGGGAAGAAGTGGGAGATCGAGGCACTCCAGAGGATCTACAGGATGAGGAAGGAGCTCGTCGACGACCTCGGCTTCGACATCGTCATTGGCGACACAAGCCCAGGCATCCAGTACCTATCCATCAATGCGGTCGTCGCGGCAGATGTGGCGGTGGTTGTGTCGACGCTGGATGATGCGGACATAGCGGGAACGACTCGCATGTTAAAGGAGCTCTATGAAACCTTCGAAAAGGAGACGGCCATCATCATCAACAAGGCCATCGGGGGGACGGACCTGAAGGATCCTGAGAAGGACAAGATAATCGAAGACCTGCAGAGCAGGTACAAGGAGGCGGTTATAGGCATCCTGCCATGCTTCTGCGAGGTCGGCAGGCTGAAGAGGGGCAACATTTTCATCCTCAACAACCCGAAGCACCCATTCACGGAGATGCTGAGGGTGGTTGCGGCGAAGCTGGACCTCTTCTAACCTTTTGATTCATTTCTATACTTCTCTTTCACTTTCTTTGCCATTTTAATATAGTCATCCAGTTCCTTCTTCTGAATAATCTTGTCCGGAAGAGTTTCTGGCAGGTATAAAATTATAACGACTGCGATGAAAAGGAAGAAGCTGGTAATAGGAAACAGATCACTTGTTGTGATGTTAATTAAAGAATTTACAATATATGGCGCAATTATTATTGCGGGATATGAAAGAATAGATAAGCCAATACATAAAGCGATCCAGATTGCCCTATTTGAAGGTTTACAAATATCACCCCAGAGCACTAATAAGAATAATACCGTAAGAATGCCAAAAGCAATGCCATCAAGTATTGTGAAATAGTTGAGGATCCCCCGTGAAGATGAGATGATGGCATAGTTTATACCTAAATAAGCGAAAGAAAACATCATTAATTTTTTTCTACCATAGATATCCATTAAAATGCCACCGAAAAGAATGGTGAAAAGCCCGATGATTTGACTAATCATATGTAAGCCCGAATAGGAGAACAGTCCTTGGGGCGGGATTATACCTATTGTTTCAAGATAGCGAAAATATGTTTGAAGAGCAACATCTGATAGGAGAAATATTCCCCAAACAATGAGAAACATAGATTTCGTGTTGTTTGTAGTTTTTGTATATTCTATCGATTCAGTATTAAATCGAAAATCCTTTATTCTCAAGCTTAAAAACAAACTGAATATCTTCAAGATTACTAAAATAATAGCCAATTCATGAAGTGAGCTGACCAATATAGTAAAAACAAAAAGGATCAGATAGACCATAAAAACGAATATCCCAGATGTGCTTCCTCGATTATTGAAAGTTGTTTTGCTAATAAATGCGGCCAGTATATTTGCTAATGCAAATCCAGAGAAAAAGCCCGCAAGAATTGAATAAAGGCATATTCCAAATACTCCAGGAATCGGAAGGTATAATAAAAAACCAAATAACAAGCCCGTTAAGGATGAAAAAATTTGTACTTTCCGATTGTAATTATTTCTAAATAATGAGCCGATTAAAAGAGAGATGAAAGCAGAAAATGCGAGTAAGAATGTGAAAAGTGAAGAAGCTTGCATTATGCTTCCAAAAATCGTGATAGGCCCAACTGATATGGCATCACTTATTAATGAAGAGTTAACGAAGATTAGAAAAATGTAGGTAACACTCAGAAACGTTAACATTGTGAGGTTGTCATCGTTATTTAGATTAGCCCAACCTGTCTTAATTGAAGACACAATGTTATTTAACAACGGCATTGTTTTTTTGATAATTGCAGATGATATAAATACGCTTTGGTTATGAAATAAAATTATATTAATTTATCAAAAATATTTTTAAATTTTTATTTGCAAAATGTTTTATTCCTGATTACTGAAATTTAATATGCTAAATTCATCTCAGTCATGGTAAAATAATTCTTTTTAAACCAATTGGCGACTGATGTTCACTACGGCGAAAGATATCATAAAACGAACTTATTTTGTATTAGTATAATTGTAAAACATAGATACAATTGTGGGAAAGTATCATTTTTACCGAAATCCTTTTAAACTTACTTTGCGTATTTTTGTTTGACGCAGGCACGAAGGAGGAGTCAGTCAGTGAAGAAGTATACCCCAACCCCAGTACGTATGTGGATTTAGTCCCTCTTTTTTACGAGGGACACTAATTTTTCCGTATTTCTATATTTTGATAGGTTATTAGCCATTTCAGCAATGTATTTTTCGATGACATCCTTTGTCTTTTCAAAGCCCTTCTGCTTTTCGATGTGTCTTATGATTTCCTTGATATCTTTTAT
This sequence comes from uncultured Nitrososphaerota archaeon, assembly GCA_964477685.1. Taxonomy (GTDB): domain Archaea; phylum Thermoproteota; class Methanomethylicia; order Methanomethylicales; family Methanomethylicaceae; genus JACTUC01. The sequence goes on along the minus strand of CAYZHK010000014.1, from coordinate 2,504 downwards.
TGTCGTGCTGGGAGTAACAGATTTTAGCATAGGGCATAATTCGACATCCGATAGAGAGAAGAGTATCGGGAGTGGGAGACTCTCATTTAGGATTCTTGCCTTTAACTCATTTAGGTCATTGAAAGTGTCCTCAATATCGTCCCTCAGTATGGCCACCATCCCCAAGACTCTCCCGAATCTGCCGAATGCCTCAATGGTCTTCTCGTCTGCACCCCCCACTATGGCTCCTATTTTTGTGTAGGATTCGACGTCAGCGGCTTTCATGTGGACCATCTGAAGATACTGCTCCGGGGTGACATCGCAGTTGCAGATGAAGTTAAACTCCTCAAAGGCTGAAGAGCCCAGCTCGAAGCTCCCATTTTTTATTATTTCGGCTATCCTCATCACTGTTTCATTGGGGATTGTTTCATGCATTGATGGGAGGTAGCTCAACGCTCCAATTATCAGAGAATCTCCCACCAGCATCATGGACTCGTAGCCATAGATACCGAGGAGGGTTTTTTTGCCCTTCCTTTCGACAGATTTATCAACGATGTCATCGTGAATGTCGAAGGCGCCGGATATCAGGATAAGGGCCTTTGCAACTGGTTCCACCAGTTTGGGGTCCCCGCCCGCTGCCTGGCAGGACAGTATCATGAGAGCTGGTCTCGAATAGTCCTTCCATTTTCTCCTGAATTTGGCCAGTATTTCCCGGCCGGTTGTTGAGGGGATTTTGCTGGACAGGAACTCATCGAAGGCAGAATTTACCAGAGGCTCCCCCAACTGCTTGAGCATCAGTGCGGGATCCGACATCCTAACCACGTATAAAATTATCCCTATTTCAATATAAAAAACATTTGAATGTTATCTTGCCGAATGACGGAAATATGACTCTCCGTGGCATTCAGAAGTGAATCCTACCCACGAGGACCCTGTTCTTGCTGACGTCTGTGATGAATTCCACGCCCCTCAGCTTGGGCAGCTTCAGCAGGAAATCCCTTTCGGTCAGCATTCCGATAGGGCGCCCTCCCGACATCACCACCAGCGAGCCTACATTGAACGAATTCATCTTCTTCACGGCGTCACAGAGATCCTCATCAGGGTCGCAGGTCTTCGGGTTTGTGGTGGCGAGCTTTGAGACGTTTATGTTGAGCAGGTAATTGCAGAGTCCCATCTTGATGGTGTCGCGGATGTACTGGCTATCCAGGAACCTTACGATATCCTTGACGGTCACTATCCCCCAAAGGTCGCTCTCCCTCATGATAAGGATGCGCCTGATGTCATTCTTTATCATCGTTTTCATGGCATCCAGGAGCGTCGACTTGACATCAAGGGTTATTATAGGCTTGGACATTATCTCGAATACCCTTACGAACATCTGGTTGGCTTCGAATAGCTTGAATAGGTGCCTCTCGGAGAGCGAACCCCAGATGCAGCCGCCGGGGTCCAGCAGAGGTATCATACCGATGTCGTGCTTTGCCATGAGAGCCATTGTATCGGGCAATGAGGCGGCTGTGCTTCCGACTATGGGCTTAGGATTGATCACTGGGGCTATGGAGGAGCTGAGCACCCCCTGGAGGTCGGTCGACGGGTCAAGGCCGTCCACCTTAAACTTGTTTCCTCCACCCAGGAAGTTGAGGAGGTCTTTAGCCGAGATTATGCCATCCAGCCGCTTCCCGTCGTTTGAGACGATGGCATGCCTGACACTCTTCTCGGCCAACTGGTGGATCGACTCCGTCACGGAGGATTCAGTCCTTAGGATGACTGCCGGTGGGTGTCGAGCTATGGATGTGACTGCGAATGAGGACAAGGGAGTCACTAACCATTAATCGTCCATGGTAAAGTTAAAGTTGACGGTGGAACAGTAGACAGAACCGAGGGATCCAACTGTTCCTCCTCCTCTATGACATTGCAGTGAGGGATGACCCCCACGGCATCAGGATCAGGCTCGTCAGGAGTCTGAGGAAGAGCGGAGCACTCCAGCTACAGCGGTCTGCCTGGCTCGTGGAGAGGTTCACCGAGGAGACCCTCAGGCTAGTGAATGAGTACAGGGAAGCGGGGGGGAGCATTAAGATCTCCGAGTGGCTGCAGAGGAACCTCAGCGAGGTCTATCCAAAGGGGAAGGAACGTCTCAAGATCATAGCCGTGGTGCCAATGGGTGCTGAGCCCATCTCGGAGGGGTGGGATAAAAGGGTGAGGAAGCTTCTGGAGGGGATGGGGCACAGGATTATCACCGTGCCAATGGGAGAGAGCGCATGGTCGGAGTTCTATCGTAGGGAGCGACCGGTAAGGAGGTACAAGGAGGGTTGGTCCAAGGGGAAAAGCGTGAGCAGGGCTCTCGACGAGATCGCTCTAAAAGATATCGACGGAATTGTGTTGATCAATTCTGGGAGGAGCTCACAGTCGGGTATGCTCTATGGAGCCCAGACCTTGGCGAATACGGTTGTTACGAAGGGCATGACATCCCTACCCATTATCCAGGTGGAGAGGGCCGGGAGGGGCGATGGGGTAGTCTTGGTCTGGAA
>CAYZHK010000013.1:0-26503 GCA_964477685.1 uncultured Nitrososphaerota archaeon | reverse complement strand
CAGCTGGGCTATTGGCAGCAACCACTCCTTCTCCTGGCTCTCGCCGCTCATGGTGACACCTGAGGTGAGGTACAGGTGGTCCGCGACTTCGGGGTTCTCCAGCCTCCAAGCGGGGACAATCGAGGCACCATCGGTGGCGGGGTCGCTGGTCGGGAGCTATGTCCTTGAGTACAGTGTCAGCGCCGGGTCTACGGCAGGGGGCATCACAAACCTCCCGACAGCCGGATGGTATGCCGAAGGTAAAACAGGTTTCGCCTCGGCAGTCCCTGCATCAGGATACAGGTTCGCCAACTGGACCACGACAGGGGGAGTTGGAGTTGCCAACAGCTCTGCAGCTTCCACCATCTTTATGGTCAATGGTCCGGGCACGATTAGGGCCAACTTCATTTCTGTTCCCGATATCGTAACAGTCACAGTCAGGTCATCGTCCGGCGGCGGCACGACCCCATCGGGCGCCAACGGCTACAAGGTGGGCTCCACTGTGGCTCTTACCGCAAGCCCATCACTGGGCTACGAATTCTTTGGCTGGGAGGTGGATGGCAATGCCACCCTGGCAGATCTGCAAAGCCCCTCCACTATATTGACGGTGTGGGGCGAGGCCACGGTTACAGCCAGCTTCGGCCAACTGGAGGTCCCTTCATATGGCATTCTCTTTCAGTCGACTATCGGCGGAACGGTGTCGCCGTCTGGCAGTGGCGACTACGCCGAGGGTGCATCGGTGACCATCGTCGCGACCCCGACTGAGGGATACCGCTTCGTCGGATGGGACATTGAGGGCGATGGGGTCATAGCGGAGCCGCTAAGCACACCGGCGGTTTTGATCGTGAGCGGCCCGGCCACGGTTACTGCCACCTTCGAGGCCATCGGGGCCAAAGAGTATACGGTGGCATTCCTTGCAAGCGAAGGCGGGATCGTCAGCCCTGCAGGTTCCATCAACTACAGCGGTGTCGTCGCAATATCAATCACTGCAACGCCTGAGGACGGCCACCTCTTCTCGGCGTGGGACACCACGGGTGCTGTGGTTGTTGAGAATGCAACTAGCTCCACCACAGTGATCACGGTCCGTGGGCACGGTACTGTCACAGCCAACTTCCTTTCCGCAGATATGGACCTGCCAATTGCGGCCGAGTTTTATCCTGCCAATGGCTCTACGGTGAGCGGGGGACCAGTCCGGATCCACATCTCTTTCCGGGATGGTATGGAGATCGACACCTCATCGGTGGTCCTCAAGGTTGACGGCATTGAGGTTTCGGGCGCCCAAGTGACTGCAGGTGGGGTCGATTACAACGCATCGCTGGGGGCGGGGGCCCATAGGGTGGAGCTGACAGCCAAGGATGGGCTGGGCAACACAAGGGTGGCCACATGGGCGCTGTTTGCCTATGAGCCGCTCTCAATGTCTTGGGAGCTCTACGCCGCCGTCATGGCAGAGATCGTTTTTGCAGGCGTGATCGTCTACCTCTGGTGGAGGGGGCGGGGGCCGGCCGCTGGGGTCCCTCAGGCTCCGAAGAAGCCGATTGTCCACTGAGCCGGCTGGCTGGCAGGGCAGCATCAACCCCTTTCCCCTAGGCACGGAGATCCATGATGGGCATGTCCTTCAATATTCTCGAAATTCCCTTCGAATTTTTGAAAAAAAAACCTGTACGGCAGCTTAATATCCATTAAAGGAGAGGTTTCTCGTGGTGGATCTGGATGCGGAGGATCGCGCTGGCGGCATTCATAATTTTTTCGGTGGTACTGGTGTCCAGCGTCCCATATTTCAATTGGATCCCGACGGTCTCGGCGACGGGCATGGTCAGGCTTCTGATAACGGATCCGCCGAAGTACTCGGACAACATCAGCAGCATCAGCATCACCTTCAGCCAGATTGCCCTCTGCCAAGTGGGCTCCAACGGCAACGAAACTTGGATAGCGCTCACCGACACGGGCAGGACAATAGACCTGATGAAGATAATCAATGTGACCGAGAGTCTGGGCAACTTCGAGGTCCCAGTTGGAAACTATTCCCAGATCCGCTTCATGACCCCCAATGCAACCGCGGTTATCAACAACGAGACGGTGCAGCTCACGATCCCCAGCGGTGCCCAGACTGGGCTGAAGGTTCACTTCAAGAGCCCGCTGATAATAAGCTCAAATATCGTGGCGACGGTGGCCATCGACATAGCTGCCGATGACAAGAGCATCCACAACGGAAAGCTCGTCCCCTCAATGAGCGCCACGATATTATAATTTTTTTAGAAGCGATTGAAGGAATGCTTATTTTTTCAATTGTAAATAGGGTCAGTAGCAGGGATTGGCCATTAGGAAGAGATTGGTTGTGGCGGCGCTGCTGGCCCTTGTCATCTCAGCGGTCCAAGGGGTCATGGGCGCAGAGATAGATATGACTTCGTATGTGGCATCGGTCCACGACGGGGACACCTTCACGCTGGACACCGGTGAGAAGGTTAGGCTGGCGGACCTGAACGCCCCGGAGCTGGGGGATACAGGCTCCTATGAGGCCAGGGACTATCTCGATTCCCTTGTCTACCACAGGACCGTCTACCTGGATGTGGATGACCTCTACAGTACGGATTCCTACGGCAGGTTGGTCTGCGTCGTCTACGTCGACTACAACTCGACCCACTACACCAATGTCAACAAGGCTCTCATCGACGGTGGCTATGCTGCGGCGAAGGACTATGACAATGAGTTCAGATACAGCTCGTTTGTGCTTTACTTGCCCAAGGACCAACCGACCCAGATGTTAGCAGGCGGCATCTATTTTGAAGTCGTTGCGGCAATAGCTGCGCTGGCTGTTATTGTGATTATTGTCCTATTGAAGACATCAGGGAGAAAATAGAGTAGCAGAGAATGAAAAAAGGGTAAAAAGAGCGAGAGGTTCCCGGGCTCAGGATTTCACAAGCTCTTTGCCGCAGTTCCTGCAGAACTTGGCGTCCATAGGGTTCGCAGTGCCGCAGGATACGCAGTAGATCTGCTTCGCCTTTACCAGCTTCGGCTCCGCGACTGGCGCAGGAACGGCAGCGGCGGCTGCAGGGGCTTGAGCCTCCGGCGGGGGCACTGGAGGGGGTATGACCATTGGGGCACTCCCCTTTCCCATGGCATCGTCGTAGAGCAGCCCCACGGTCCTGAAGACGGCAACAATGAGCAGCATCCCCAGGAAGCCGCCTATGAGCCAGCCCAGCAGCGGGATCCTCGATAGGATGGCCACCACGCCCCCCATCAGGAGCGCGACGACTATCAGTCCGAAGTACCTGAGGTAACCGATCCTGCCCATTACCGAGAAGATGTCGCCGATGGCAAAGGCCTTCCAGAAGGACCCCCTCTTGAACATATGGACTATCCCAGTGAATGCCATGACCATTGAGAATGCTACTACCAGCGCGATGAGCAGCAGGGCGGGGATGATGGCCAGCGCCAGGGGCCTTAGCGGCTCAAGGGCCCTCTGCATGAACTGGCCAACGTGTGTCCAGTTGCCCACCGTAGAGTTGGCGAAGTTCGTCCCCCACTGGGCCCAGAATTCAGGGGACGTTATTCTGAGCAGTCCTATGGTCGGTATCAGGAAGGCCAGCGTCAGGAGGACTGTGACAATGGCTATGGGTATTGCCCAGAGGAGCATCGCGCAGACGACTTTGAGGCCGTCTATGAACATGCTCCACCATCTCTCCAGCTTCGGCGGCCCCTCCGACTCGGGGCTGTCCCGGACTACCCTTCCGGCGTAGCCCAGCGTCAGGATGTTCACCACAGGTATGAGGTTTATGATGGTCAGTATCAGCAGGTCCTTGACCCTCGCAAAGAGCCTGCGGGTGTAGTTGAAGCCCTTCGAGAGGCTTTCTTCCAGATTCATTTTGTTCCACCGAGTAAAATCTCACCATCACTCATGCTTTTTAGGATATCACTGCTCAGTTTCCTTGCTACTCCTTTCAGATTTCTGAAAGCCCTGAAAAACTATTGCCCCCGTGCCAAGTGTTATATAGCTCCTTGGAGGGTCTCTCAATCGCACAGTGATCTGCAGGAGCTGCGCCCCTTGGACGAGGATGCCCTGAAGAACCCCATCCGGCGGAGGATCCTGGAGATCCTCTACGCCAGGAAGGGGGCGACGCCCAAGGAGCTCGCAGAGGAACTGGGGCAGAAGGTCCCGGCGGTCTACTACCACCTCGACCTGATGAAGGGGTTCGTCTCCAAGAATGAGAAGGGGGAGTACGAAGCTACAGCCAAGGGCATCGGGCTCATCAGGGGGACCGTGAGGGACGAGGTGCTGACCAGAACCCCCATTAGGCGGGTTGCCCCCTACCTTGCCTTCATCAGGTACTTCTCCTCCCCTGCCAAGCTCCTGCCGATTGCCGTTGGTGTGGCCGTGGCGGAATACGCCGCATGCCTCTTCGTGGGCCTGAGGCCCTACCTCTTCGGCTATTCCACCGGAGCAACCGATGCACTCCCGGTCTATTACCTTGGCAATATCTTCATCATGTTCCTGATACTGGAGGGGGGATCCTACGCAGTGGCCAGGCGGACTGGTGGTGAAGTGCTCCTCCAGGAGGGGATACTGGTGGCAAGGCTGCCGCTCTTCCTGATAATCGCAGCGATACTCCTCGGCCCTGGCCCATCCATAGCCTACCCGCTGGCTCTGGCCCTGGGCACCCTCCTCTCGCTCGCCCTGGTCGCCCTCTCCACCTCCCTCTCCAAGGGCATAAGGCCCGAGATAGCCGTGATCATAAGCTTCGTTGCCCTCTACTTCGACCTCTTCATCTACTCTCTTTTCTAGAGCCCGGGAGCCAGGCAGCCCCCTCAGACCCTTCCGTCCGGGGAGCGCTCCGGATATGCCAGCGGATCGATGCGCTTCTTGAAGGAGTGGTAATACTTGCTCAGCCTCTTCCGGTAGACCACCAGCAGGATGGCAACGGTCACCAGGATAATGATGGCCGTTAGCCTCAAGATTACGTCAAACCAATAGATGTTGAGGGCCTGCTGGGCCTGCCGCTGTGCCCCGCCATAGTCCCCAGAAGCAAAGAGATCGAAGGCCACCTGACTGGCGCTTCGCTCTCCGAAGAAGTCATAGATGTAGGGGATGGTCGTAACCTTCTCCTTGACATCCATCAAAAAGGAGGCGATGGCCAGGGCCTGCTGCCCCGTGGCATAGTCAGTGGCCGAGACTGTGAAGCCGAGGCCCGTTGATGATATGAAGAGGGCGTTAACCACAATTGCGATGTTGTGCTCCTGGTCCAGAAAGACGGACACCTTGCCCTTCCTAAGGTCGAAGGTGGCATCGTTTAGGGTGGAGGTGAGGTTGTTGGAGTCCATTATCCTCAAGGGCCCGCTGCCGGGCGGGATGCTCTCGTTCACGAGCATAACCAGGACGCCATAGTCCAACAGGTCGAGGTTGCTGCTGGTGGGGAGCCTCACCTCCACCAGATAGTATGTGGTATTGGTAAGTGGCACCTTCAGGGCGTTGTAGCGGTTTGAGGAGATGGCGTCCACAGAGTTGAGGTTGACCGTCAGGTTTCCGCCGGGTCCAACGGTTGCTACCCTGGTCGCGGGCAGCCAGCCCAGCCTAAGCAGGTTCCAGGATGTCAGGCCAGGCGTGCCGTAGGAATAGTCGTTGGACATGAGGTCCCATGCCCCAGCGTAGATGGAATAGTTGCCACCGGCAGAGTAGATGGCATAGTTGTATAGATCGGGAAGCCCGAGGATGTGACCATATTCATGGGCAATGATGATCCAGTGGTCAAACTCGCCCACTATCGCCACAGTGTCCAGAGTGCAGTTGTCCATAGTGGTGATGTTCAGCCCCGTCAGGGTGAGTGAGTTGCCGCCGAAGTAGCTGCTTGACCCCGCATGCAGGATAATGACCTGGTCATAGTCCGAATAGTTAACGTTGGGGTCTGCGAGGGCCACAGCCTCCTGCACAAAATTGCTATAGAAGGAGTAGATGTCCCCGGAGCCGCCATAGGTGAAGCTTCCGATGGTCTCGTTCGTCCGATACCAATTGCTGTCGACCGTTGTGTTCAGGTAGATTTCATTGAATGAGAGGGGGTAGTAGTAGGACTGCATGAATAGGAAATTGTTTCTGATGGCGGATATGAGGAGTGTGTGGTTCAGGTCTTGGAACTCAACAAGGATGACCAATAGCCTCTGCTCCCCCTCCTTCTGCGGCAGCGGCGGATAATAGCTCACGCTGTCCGAGGGGGAGGGGGAGGCCTCTGCCGATGCTGACGGCACCATCACAAGCGTCAACAGTGCCATCAATACAAGCGATAGGGGCAGGATCCTAGCTCTAAAAAACACCACTTTCCACCAGCCTTAGCTGCAGGGTCATAAAATGACGTCCGTGCTATTTATTCGTTTCAGGCAATTCCTGCAGTTTTCCATTGGCTCAATTGCCCCTCTGCGAGGCTATTTTTGGAGGGCCAAGAGCCTTTTCAGGGCTTCCCCCATTATCTTGTAGGTCCTGTCCTCTCTCCCGGAGACCACTCCCCCGGCTGTAAAGACATCAAACTCCATGAGGTCCAGACCTGCCAGCCTTGACTTCCTCAGGGACCTTCCGACCGCATCCACGAGTCCATAGAAGTCGGAGCCGGTAAGGCCGTGGTAGTCCAGGAACCTCGCTCCCCTCAGAGAGGCATTGGCGCAGATGTCCACATCGATGGAGATGTAGGTGTAGGGCTTGTCCGTGGTGGAGAGGATCCTCTTGACCTCCTCGCTCTTGGATTTCGCATCCTCCTTTCTGAAGAGGTGAACACCCTCCTCCTGGACGGATCTGTAGAAATCCACATAGCTCCTCACCCGGCTGTCTCGGCTCTCCAGTGCGGCAGGGGGCGGGTAGTCCGAGACGCCCACAACGTAGGTGTTCTCCGGAGGGACAACCTTCTTCATGAAGCCAAGGAAAGAGTCGGCGTTGTAGCTGTCGGGTCTGTTGAAGACGTAGGGGTCGTCCAGGGAGAATTTGGTACTCGGGTTCGTCTCCATGTCATACTGTATGAGGGCGCACCTAACAGAGGGGGGTATGTAGTCGAAGTGGCTGTCGAAGACTATGAGGCGGATGTTCTCTCCGCCATGCTCTTCGGCTACGGCCTTGATTGCGCCACCGGAGAGGGAGTGGTCTACGCCCACGGTGAGTGGAGTGGCTGGCAGGTGGGAGCGGACGGTCTCCTTCAGCCTGTTGGCATACTCAAGGCAGCCATCGCTGTCGATGAAGGTAACGAAATTTTCCACCGTCAGCATGAAGAGCATCTCCCTCGGGGGCGTCGGCAGTATCCAAGACTCGACCTCAATGGAGCTCCTCCCACACTTCAGCACCGAAAGCTCCTTCAGCATGCCGTCCACCGGGTCTTTGAACGCGATGCCCGGATAGCCTTTCATGCAGGCCTCAATCTTCCTGGCAATGAACGCTTCCCGCTCGTCCGGGTCCAAAGGGGCGCCGATGATGTGAAAATCCATTCTGGCCGCGCACTCTCCTGGGTGGGTTTCGTCCAGAAGACTTGTAGGCAGGCTCTGGATTTAACGGTTGCTTTCCAGGTATGCACCTGCCGCCCGGCACTCTACCCAAAGGTTAATTGCCACAGCGCAGACTGTCCATTGGGGCAATAGCATTGCCGGGCAATAGGTCCATCCGCAGCAGACCGCAGCTGGCCCGCGGGCTGGCAGTTTTCCTGATAGCCTTCGGCATAGCCTATTACGGCACTTTCACCTACCCCGATCTTTTGCCTGCAAGGCTTCTCCTCGGGGCTTCCCCCTTGTCCAACCTCGCACTGGTGAACGGCATCGTCTACGGCCTGGTCGGGTTGTTTGTTGTCAGCGTGCTCTACAGGAGGTAGCCAGAGCCCGTTTGCAGCATTGGCCATTAAAACACATTGCTCAATGATGCCACATTTATCAGAATTGAGCAGGAACCCTCTGATCCTTTGGAATGGAATGCAAAAAGGTATATAATATATGCCTTCTCTATTGGACAGGCAGTGGTTCCATAATGACCGATGTCACTGTTGCGGCTATCAGAAAACGGCGCATCATCAGCCGAAGCAAATCCTATGATTCCTTCTACATAACCCTGGGGCATGACTTTTTCCACGACAAGAAATTCCCCCTCAAGGAGGGGGAGCAGGTCATCATTCGGATCGTGGGCAACGGGTTGCGGATCGACTCGCTGCCGGCTACGCAGGGTGAGACCTGAGACCCCATGGGGTGAATGGCGACTTTTCCGCGGACCGGCAATCCCCTTTTAAAGGACTGGCGGACAGAGTTTTATCGAGGCCTTGGCATACGGCAAGCAATCTGATCCAACGGCTTGCCACAAGAGACATCACGAAGAAAGAGCTGGAGGAGGAGGCAGAGGGCAACCCTGCGCTCGTCCCGAAGATCGTTGAGGGCTTGGCATCCCCTAAGGCAGCAGTAAGGAACGGCTGCGCCAGGGTGCTGATGAATCTGAGTGGGCGGCACCCCGAGTGGCTCTACTCCCATTGGGAAGCCTTTGCCGGCGCCCTGGACAGCGGGCACCGGATCCTTAGCTGGGGGGCCATTGCCACAATTGCAAACCTCTCCGCCGTCGATTCGGAATCGAGGTTCGAGGCCATCTTCGATAGGTATTATGCCCTCATCGGAGATGGTTACATGGTCACCGTGGCCAATGTGGTCGGGAACTCGGCGAAGGTTGCCAGGGCAAAGCCACGCCTGGCGGACCGCATAGCAGAGAAGCTCTTGGGCGTGGAGAAGATAGCGACCGGCCCCCACATGACTGACGAGTGCCGGCGGGTGGTGGCCGAGAAGGCGGTGGAGGCACTGGGTTCATTCTACCACCTCCTGGGGCCAGACATGAAAAAGAGGGTGTCCGCCTTCGTGAAGAAACAGCTAAAGAGCAGCAGGGTGTCGCTGGCCGAGACGGCCAAGGAATTTCTCGTCCGCAATGGCTGAATGGCCACGGCGAGGGCAAGGGTCGCCTCAGTCCCTGAGCGTCTTCCAGCCGATGGCCACCGCTGCCAGCATCAGGATGCCGACTATCGCGATGGCCGAGAGGGTTTGAATCAGCCAGGGCATCTCGTAGATGCTCACGCCGAGGGCTGGGAGGAGGTAAAGGGCGAAATAGAGGCCCCCTCCGGCGGGAAAGACGATGTCGTTGATGCCGTTGATCATTGCCTGGTACCCACCCAGCCTGAGTCGGTTCCAGAGCCAGTACCACCCAACAAGATGCATTATGGAGCCCACAGAGATGACCAGGGCGGTCCCGAAGCCCATTTCCACAGCCAGGTCGAGTATTGATTGGAGCTCCAGAGGCAGGCTCGACCCAAAGGCATGGCTACCGGCCAAGTCGAGGACAGCCATAACAACCCCCACCACAATGCCAAGGAGGCCCAGCAGGAAAGAGAGCAGTGCCCCAAATGTGATGGCCCTCGCCCTCTTCTGGTATGGTGTCGGAACGTAGGGGGTCCAGGGCACCACCAGCGGGTTAGGGCTCTCCTTGCCGTTCTCTGCGTGCAACAAGGTTAGTCAAAGAATATTGTTGGCGTGAGGGATATAATTGCTCTCTCGTTCTATTGGTTCGTACCAGTACTAAGCAGGCCAATGCCGATAGGGCAAAGGGATCAGCAACAGAAATGTCCCATTGGGCCGCCTTGGTAGAGAATGGACTGTGATTGTCGGGATGGATGTCCTTTCCTAAAAATTGATCGATTGGCGGAGTCAGGTTTTTGAGGGCGGCCTAGGAGTGGAGCTCGGCCTCTGCCCTATCGATGGCTTCCCGTACGGCCCTGGCTTCGCCCCTGATGTCCTTCGCGCGGGTTATGGCGTTGCCGACTATGATGATCTTTGCGCCCGCCTTCACGAAGGCGGCTGCGGTCTTGGCGCTGATGCCGCCACCCACCGCCAGGGGGATTTTCGTCTTGGTCTTCCTGACCACGTCCTCCAGCCTGACGCCCCTCCGCTGCTGGTCAATCCCTACGTGGGGGCAGATGTAGTCGGGCGACATGGCCTCTATCTCCTCGATCTTCACCGGGTCCGTGCCAATGGTGTCGACAACCACTGCCCTGCCCAGCCGTCTCCCCTCGGCTATGGCTTCCTGGATCGTGCTCAGGTCCGATGCGGCCATTACGGTTATGGCGTCTGCCCCGGCGTCGGCGGCCAGCTTCACTTCCAGCGCACCGGTGTCCATGATCTTCATGTCGGCAACAACCTTCTTGCCGGGGAATTTGGCCTTCAGGACGCGGACCACCCTGATGCCGCAGGACTTTATCAGGGGCGTCCCGGCTTCGATCCAGTCGATATAGTCCTGGGCAGATTCGGCGACGCGGAGCGCTTCATCGAGGTCAGTAAAATCAAGGGCCAGCTGCAGCAGTGCCATCCAGGTCTCTCCAATCCTAAATCTGCAGAGATAAACAGGTGCTGATTAATAACCATATTCCCGACCGTCCGGCACATTGGTTATTAACCCTAGGAGGGAGTTCTATATGGGCAAGAGGTATGTCCGCGATTCTCAAAGATCCGGTCTGGAGGTACGCCAGGCGAAAGATGTATTTTGTGGGCATGAACGCCTCTGTGGTGGAGGCTGCAAAGATCATGAAGGGCGAGGGCGTGGGGAGCGTGCTGGTGCAGGAGGGGGGAAGGCTATCGGGATAATAACCCAGCGGGACCTCATCAACAAGGTCGTGGCAGCGGGGAAGAGGGCCACAGAGGTCAAGGCCTCTTCGGTCATGTCTTCGCCCCTCGTAACGGTCCAGAAGGACGAATCCCTCGACAAGGCGCTGGAACTGATGCGCGAGAAGGAAATCCGCAGGATAGTCGTGCTGGACAGTGACGGAAAGCCCTTCGGCATCCTGGTGGAACTGAGGGTCTGCGGCGATCTTCTGGACAGGCAGTTCAGGAGCGACGAGAAGCTGAAGTCATGGCTCGAAGAATACATCGAGGACGTGACAGAGCACCAGCTGGAGCATTCCCCTGAGCTGGAGCAGGACCGGGGCTAGGGGATGCCGCCGAAGACTGGGACGAGGAAGCGGGTGACCAGCCCCGGGTAGACGCCGAAGAGAAACGAGATGGCCGCCAGGATGATTAGCGGGACGAGCATGGTGAGCGGTGCCTCCTTCACATTCTCCGTGGTGGGCTGGGTCGGGCCGAAGAAGATCCGCATCACTGGCCAGAAGGTATAGACTGGGGTCAGGAAGGTGGCGAAGAGCCCTGCCACCGCCAGGACCAGGCTTGGCAAAGAGCCCTCCACGCCGGGCTGGAAGATGCCCGTGAACATTATCCACTCCGCCGGGAAGCCGCTCAGGGGCGGAAAGGCTGAGAGGATCATGGCCCCCATGACACAGAGCGTGGCGGTCACCGGCATCCTCTTGGCTAGCCCGCCCAGTTGCCTCATGTCCCTCACGCCAGTCCTGTAGACAATTATGCCGGCTATGGAGAAGAGCATCACCTTTCCCAGGGAGTGGCTTAGGGAGTAGAAGATCCCGCCGGCCGCGCCGAATGCTGTGCAGCTGGCCAGACCCAGTAGGGTGTAGGCGGTCTGGCCTATGGTCGAGCAGGCGAAGAGGCGTTTGACGTCATCCTGGGCGATGGTGAGGTAGGCGCCATAGACCATTGTCACGATGGCCCAGACCATGAGCGGGACGCTGAAGAGCTGGAAGATGTCCAGAAGGTTGAGAACGAAGATCCTGGCTATGAGGTACGCCTCTATGCCAACGATGGCCGCCAGGACGCCGGCTATGCAGGTGGGGTGCTCGGCGTAGACCCAGGGGAGCCAGACGTGGAAGCCGAAGACCGCCAGCTTGATGAGCATGCCCAGCAGCATCAGCAGGGCAGCCCCGAGGGCCAAAGGCGTCCCTAGGAGGAGGGGAAGGTCGGAGATCATGAAACTTCCCGTCTGGGAATAGACCATGATGGAGCCCATCAGGAATATGGCGCCGGCCACGAAGCCCCAGATGAAGCACATGGTGGCAACCCTGTGGCGCTGGACATAGCCGAAGGCATCCATGATGAAGTAGAGGGGGATCAGCAGCAGGTCCAGGAAGAGGTAGACCTCGACGAGGTTGGTGGAGAAGGCTATGCCCACCAGCCCGGTGGAGAAGAGCGGGAAGATGGAGTAGTAGAAGGCGTTAAGCGGCTTGCTCTCCCTCCCGTAGATGGCGTGGATCCGGTGGTCCAGGTAGTTGATGGAGAATATAACCAGAGCGTTGCAGACCGTGTTCATTATCAGTGCCACCGGCAGGCTGAGGCCGTCGCCAAGGAAGCCCATCCTGAGGGTGAAGAGCGTGGTGCTCCAGGCGTACTCCTCCAGGACCGGGGGGCCGCCGCTCCAGACTCCGGCCGTTGCCACCAAGATGAGGAGGTTGACATAGGCGAGGATGGCACCGACGACCCAGCCTGTGCGTTTCCCGATCCTCCGACCTATCAGGGCCATGAGCGGCGCGGTCAGGAGTGGGAGCAGGACCACCTGGGCCAGTAGGTACGGGACCCCCATCCTAGGGCACCCCCAAGAACAGAAGCGCCAGCAGCAGGGCCACCACCAGGAGGAGGAAGTAGATCATGTTGATGGAAAGGACACCGGTCTGGATCCTCCTCAGCTGCCTGCTGAAGCCGGTGAAGAGGTTCGGGATGCCGGTGTTGATGGCCCGGTCCATGGATCCCTCTATGACCCTGTCGACGCCTTCCCTGATGGCCATGGTCCACTCCACGAAGACCTTATTCAGAAGCGGGTCGATGTACCAGCGGTTCCAGAGGAACCTATAGACGGCCCCCAGGATTGGGTGCCGCTGGATAATGGCAACGGCGCTCGCCCTCTTCATGAAGTATATCCAGTAGGAGAGGGAGAAGCCGATGACTATCAGGACCAGTGAGTAGAGGAACATAACGGGGTCGATGGAGATAGGACCGGCCTCAGCCCCCTGGACCCCGGCCAGCCCCAGAGTCTCGGTCATGTAGCCCCCGAAGGTCTCCTCCAGAAAAGTGGTCAGCCATGGCCCGACGAGTCCAATTAGGACCGTCGCGGCGGTAAGTATCACCGGTGGGAGGAGCATCAGCCCGGCTGTCCCCCTTAGGGATTCGTGGCCCCTTCCCTCCTCACCCTTCCCCGCGAACATGAGCCCCATATACCTGACGACGTAGAACATGGTGATTATGGCGGTGAGGGAGGCGACGGCAAAGAGGAATACCTGTCCGCTGTCGAGGCAGGAGGTGAGGATGCCCTCCTTGCTCCAGAATCCGGAGAGGGGCGGCACACCGACGGAGGCCAGCCCGGCAATCCACAATGCCAACCAGGTGAGGCGCATGCTCCTCTTGGAGAGTCTCATCTCGTTGATGTAGATAGATCCTGAGACGTGGATGGCTATCCCTGCGCAGAGGAAGAGGGATGCCTTGTAGACGCCGTGGCTGATGAGGTGGAGTATGCTCGACGACATCCCCAGGACGAAGGAGTTGGGGCTGAACCCCGCAACCCCAAGGGCCAGCATCATGTAGCCAATGGCGCTTATGGTGGAGTAGGCCAGTACCTTCTTCAGCTCCACCGCCACCAGCGCCTGGGTCCCGCTGAGGAAGAGCGTGAGGGTGCCTGCCGCCGCGGCCACGACGAAGAAGGTCATGGCCTCCGAATAGCTTGGCGTCGCGACCCAGTAGGCGAAGAAGAAGATGGGCAGCACCCGCGCCACCAGGTAGACACCGGCCTTGACCATGGTCGCCGCATGGATCAGGGCCGAGACGGGTGTCGGGCCGGCCATGGCGTCCGGGAGCCACTCGTGGAACGGGAACTGGGCCGATTTGGAGAGGGGACCCGCAATGAAGAGCAGGCACGTGAGGGTCAGCACCCCAGGGGTCCCGCCCATCAGGGCCAGCCAATTGCCCGCCGTCTGGTAGAGCTCCATGAAATTGAAGGTCCCTGCGTAGAGGTAGATGATCAGTATGCTGGCCAAAAGGGCGACATCCCCGAAGGTTGTCATGAGCAGTGCCTTGAGCCCGGCCCTCGACGGCTTCATAAAGGCGAAGGGGGCCGGCCCGCCGATCCAGTGCTCCCTCTCGTCCCTGTAGTAGTAGCCTATGAGGCCGTAGCTGCAGAGTCCGACGATCTTCCAGCCGACAAAGAAGAGGATGAGGTTGTCAGCCAGGGTCAGGAGGAGCATCCCCCCTATGAAGAGGGACATGAGGAACCAGTATCTCCCCGCCGAGGCGTCACCCTCAATGTACTTCAGGGAGTAGACCATAATCAGCAGGCAGAGGAAGGCCACTATGTTCGCAATGATAATGCTGAGGGGGTCAACCAGCATGCCCAAGCCGACAGATCCGCCGTTGGGGAGCGAGAACCAGAGGACCTGCAGGTCGACGTAGCCGTGGTCAGAGAGGCCGGAGAGCATCAGAAGCGCCATTGCCAGCGAGAGGAATGTGGTCGCCACCACCGGCAGGCCCTTGGCCTTTGCGCCCCCCCTCTTCATGGCGAGTGGGAAGACGGAGCCCACCATGGGCAGAGCCCAGCAGAGCCAAGGCGCGAAGGTCCACTCGAGAGGCATCTAGCCCATCACCTGCGACACCACGGAGAGGACCCCCGCTGCGGATTCCTGCATCAGCCTCATCACCGGGTCGGGCCAAAGGCCGAAGATCACAATCATGGAGACCATTGCAACAATGGGGAGAAGCATTGTCAACGGCACCTCCCGGACCGATTTCACCCTGTCGGACTTTGCTGGCTGGAGCATGACCCCGATGACCCGCAGGTAGAAAGCAGAGGAAAGGACGCTGTTTACTATCACCAGGATACCCAGCCAGGCCAAGCCGGACTGGAAGGCCGCTGTGACTATGGTGAGCTCGCTGATGAACCCGTTCAGGGGGGGGAGCCCCAGCAGGGCCAATAGGGATACCGAGAAGGCCACTGCTGTAACTGGCATCCTCCGCGCAATTCCTGCCATCTCGTCCATCTGGCGGGTGCCGAGCCGGTAGATTATTGCGCCGGCGCAAAGGAAGGCGACCCCCTTCATCAGGGCGTGGTTGAATATATGGAGGAACGTCCCTGTCAGTGCCAACTGAGTCCCGATGGAGAGGCCCACCAGCATGTAGCCGACGTGCCCTATGCTGGAGTAGGCCAGGAGCCTCTTCAGGTCGCTCTGCACCAGCGGAAGGAGGTTACCAACGAACATCGTGGCGACGCTCAGGGCCATGAGCAGGTAGAGCCACTGGGACTCCACCGGTATGAAGGCCGAGAAGCAGGTCCTGCAGAGGGCAAAGACCCCCACCTCAATCACCACCCCCGAGAGCATGGCTGAGATGGGCGATGGGGCCGCCGAGTGGGCATCGGGAAGCCAGGTGTGGAGCGGCACGATGGCTGCCTTGACCCCGAAGCCGGCAAGTATGAAAAGCGAGGCCAAGAGGAGCCAGGGGCTGGCCGGCGCTTGGCCAAAGGCCTGCGCCAGCCCCTGGAAGTTGAGGGTCCCGCTCATCCCGTATAGGAGGGATATACCCAAGAGGACCGTGGCCGAGCCTGCCCCACTCATTATGAGATATTTGAATGCTGCCTCCACGGATTCCCCGCCCTCCCTGCTGAAGGCGACAAGCACGTAAGATGATATGCACATCAGCTCCCAGAACACGCAGAGGGTGAAGAGGTCGCCTGCGAAGACCACGCCGACCATCCCACCAATCATCGCCAATAGGAGTGTGAAGTAGAGCGGGACGTCGGTTTCCTTCTCCATGTAGCCGATGGAGTAGATTGCTGCCGCGAAGCCGACCCCCACAAATATCGAGGCCATCACGACCCCCAGCATGTCGACCCGGAGAAAGGCAGTGTATGCCCCGAAGATGGGGACCGAGAAGACGGCAGCCTGAGAAACATCGAAGTATAGGCTGTAGAGCGCCGCGCCGACCACGGCGAGCCCTGCCGCAGCATAGGCGCCGCTCAGGGTGCCCTTCCGATAGCGGGAGGTTGCCCACCCGACAATGGGCGTCGAGAGCGTGAAGATCAGGAGGAGGTCGAGAGGCAGGGTGAACATGCAGGTAGTCTCCATCAGCCTCTCAGGCGTTTGAGCTCCCGCACGTCCAGCGTGCCGTAGTGCCGGTAGGCGTATACGACCAGGGTTATGGCAACGGCGCTGACGGCCCCCGACAGCCCTATGGAGACGACGACAATCGAGTGGGCCAGGGGGTCAACAAAGCCTTCAAGGCCCGTTGCCAGCGAGATGAAACTGAGGTTTGCCGCGTTGATCAGGATCTCCATGCCGAATATCAGGCGGATCATGTTTCTCTTGGTTACCAGGCAGTAGAGGCCTATGCCCCACAGGGCGAATATGAAGACCAGGTAGTAGGACGGATCCATCACTTGGGAACCTCCCTGCCTATCTCCCTCAGCATAGCCAGGCAGGCGACCGCCGCAGCAAATATGGCGAAGGCTTGGGCCATGAAGTCCGTGGAGCGGTACGACCACATGAAGCTGCTGTCCCCCTCCTCGATATTCTGGCCAATGCCAATGAAACGGTCATTTGATGCCGAATAGGAAAAGGATCCGAAGGGCGACTGCAGAACAAAGGCAACCATGGCGGCTATAGCGATGACCACCAGGACGATGCCGGCTACCGAGATCTTGTCGGCGCTCATTCTACTTGATGCACTCCTTCATTCTAGTCAGCGTGAGCGCTGCCAAGAAAATGGTGACCACCGCACCGGCGTAGATGAGGAGCTGGAAGACCGCAACGTAGGGTGCATTCATGAGCCAGTAGAGGGCTCCTATCGCAATGCACATCCCGCAGAACGAGATTACCGAATAGAGCAGGTTCTTCAGTTCGATGGTGGAAATTGCCAAAATAACCGTGGTCATCATAAGTGTCATCTGCAGGTAATCGACGGGCATAGGGGGGTCCACACTGCGTCAATGCGCAATAACACAAACATTAAAAATAAGCCCTAATAAAAGCTTTCTATATGGCTTGTGGAGGCCCACGGGCATGAGTTACCCCCTAGTGGCTGTCTTTGCAATTTCCTTGGCAGTTGTTGTGTTGATCTTCCTGCTGGGGAGTAGAGGAACGGCCAAAGGAGCCACCGGCGGAGGGAAGACTGAGCCATACGCCTGCGGGGAAGATCTGCCAGCCGAGGAGTCGAAGATTGACCTCGAGAGGTTCCTCATCTATGCCGTTTACTTCCTGATATTCGACATCTTGGCATTCGTCCTGGCCACATCATCCTTCGCCACAGGGCTGATGCCAGTAGCCTATATCTCCGTGGTCCTATTGGCGGTCGGCGTGCTGGTCTACTCAAGGAGGCATGTCTAGCCATGGCCTACAGATGGGCGCGGAGGGGGTCACCCTGGCTGATCCATTTCAATACCGGGGGATGCAATGGCTGCGACATCGAGTTTGTTGCGGCCATCACGCCGGTCTACGACATCGAGCGCTTCGGGATCCAGCTTAAGGGGAGCCCGAGGCATGCCGACATACTGGCGGTGACCGGGCCGGTCACAGTCCAGATCGCAGAGCGGCTAAGGCGTGTTTATGACCAGATGCCGGAGCCGAAGTACGTCGTTGCGCTGGGTACCTGCGCCGTCAGCGGCTCTCCCTTCAAGGACTGCTACAACGTCCATGGTGGCATCGACACGGTCGTGCCGGTGGATGCCTATGTGCCAGGCTGCCCGCCGAGGCCCGAGGCAATGATCTATGGCATTGCCCAGCTGCTAAAGAAGATAAAGGGATGATATCCATGTCGGAAGTCATTGAAAAGCTGCAGAATCATCTGAAGTCGGATTTTGGGGAGGGCAGATTCGCCAGGGACCGGAGGATCTTTGTCCGCGTAGGGGCGGGCTCAATCAAGGAGGCCTTCAGGTACGCAGTGCAGGAAATGGGCTTCGACCACCTAGGCACAATCACAGGAGCCGACCTGGGAGCAGATCTGGAGGTCGTCTACCACCTGGTGGAGAGGGGTAGAAATGTGCTCTCCCTCAGCACAAGGGTACCCAAGGAGAAGGCGGTTGTGCCCGACGTGTCGGACATCGTACCGAGCGCCGCCATCTACGAGCGGGAGGTCAGGGAACTTTTAGGAATCAACTTTGAAGGCCTGCAGGGCGCATCGCTGCTGCTCCTGCCCGACGGATGGCCCGATGGAACATACCCGCTGAGGAAGGACCAGAGCTTTGGAATGCTCAAAGAGATCAAGCTGAAGAAGGGTTGATGAATGGGATACGCATCCACCATAAAGGTGCCCTTTGGGCCCCAGCACCCAGCCCTCAAGGAGCCGGAGCATTTTCTCTTTGAGGTCGATGGCGATACTGTCGTCAACGTTACACCCAGGATCGGCTATGTCCATAGGGGGCTCGAGAAGGGATTCGAGCTGGAAACCTACAACCATGGCCTCTACCTGGCCGAGAGGGTCTGCGGCATCTGCAACATCGCCCATACTGTCAGCTATACACAGGTCGTGGAGGAGCTCATGGGGGTGCAGATACCGCCGAGGGCCAGGTACATTCGGACCATAGTCGCAGAGCTGGAGAGGCTTCAGAGCCACTCGCTGTGGGTTGGAATCGTGGCGCACGAGGCCGGCTTCGACACGCTTTTCATGTACGTCTGGCGTGACAGGGAGGCCATAATGAACCTCTTTGAGGAGTTGACAGGAGGGCGCGTCCTCCACGCCATCAACACCCTCGGGGGCGTCCGCCGGGACATCACGCCCGAGTGGGAGACGAAGCTGAGGAAGGGGATGGACAGCTTCGAGGAGAGGACGAAGGATTACCTCCGCATAGTGAATAGCGAGAGGACTTTTCTCAAGAGGACGAGTGGGGTCGGGCTCCTCTCACCACAGGATGCCGTAAAGCTCTGCGCCGTCGGGCCGACACTGAGGGCGAGTGGTGTGAAAGAGGACGTGAGGGCCGACGACCCGTACATAGCCTATGACGAGATCCCCTTCAACGTTGTGACTTCGGAGAGCGGCGATGCCCTGGCTAGGACAGTGGTGCGGGTGGAGGAGATGATGGAGAGCATAGGGATGATAAGGTATGCCCTGGACCACATGCCGAGCGGGACCATCAAGGTGCGCCCGCCCAAGATTGCCCCGCCTGGGGAGGTGCTCTCCAGGGCCGAGGCCCCGAGGGGTGAGCTGATCCATTTCGGCAGGTCCAACGGCTCGGCAAAGCCGGAGCGCTACAAGATAAGGTCACCAACCCTTGCCAATATACCGGCGCTCTGCAAGACTTTGATCGGGGTGCATGTGGCCGACATACCGATCATACTCGCGGGGATTGACCCCTGCTTCTCCTGCATGGACCGGATGGCCATTGTTGACCGCAGGACTGGGGAGAAGAGGGAGATCGAGAAGTAGGTTTGGGGAACGGTTTGAAATGATAGTCTACGATTTATTTTTCCTCCTGGTCTTCCCGGGCATCCTCTTCCTCCTCTGCCTGGCGTTCTTCACCGAGTGGGTGGACCGAAAATTCTTTGCGCGGATCCAAAACAGGTACGGACCCCTCTACACTGGCCCCTCGGGCATACTGCAGCCTCTGGCGGACTTCGTAAAGCTCCTCTCCAAGGAGGATATCGTCCCCAGGGCTGCCGATAGGGCCCTCTTCACCCTCGTCCCTATCTTCTATGTGACCCTTCCACTAACGGCACTCTTCATAATGCCCATTATGGGCGAGACAGGGCTCATAGCCTTCGAGGGGGACCTGATATTCCTCCTATTCGTCTTCGGGCTCATGACCATAATCATATTCCTCGCCGGCTGGAGCTCCATGAGCAGGTTCAGCATCATAGGGGGGGTCCGTTCAGCGCTCCAGATGCTGAGCTTCGAGATACCCCTGGGCATCGTCCTGATAGGGCCGGCAATCGCCGCGAAGAGCCTCTCCATCAGCGGCATTGTCCAGTGGCAGTCAGCGAATGCCGCATGGGGCCTGTGGCTCCAGCCCATAGGCTTCGTCGTGCTGCTAACCTGCCTCCTTGCTGAGCTGGAGCTGATCCCCTTTGACATACCAGAGGCTGACACCGAGATAGTGGCGGGCTGGAGGACAGAGTTCAGTGGGAGGAAGCTCGCCATGTTCCGGCTCGGGAGAGACCTCGAGGTGGTCCTCTGCGCCGCGCTTGCCGCCTCGCTCTTCCTTGGTGGGGCCCAGCCCCTGTGGCTGATCCCGCCCGCAGTGGTGTTTCTTGTAAAGACCATCGCAGTCGTCCTTCTCTTCTCCTTCATCAGATCCCTCTTTGCCAGGTTCAGGATAGACCAAGTGATCGCCGGCATGTGGAAATACGTCCTGCCCATCGCCATCGTCCAGATTGTTCTCATAGAGCTGGGAGTCGGGGTGTGATGCAATGAGCCTTGTCAAGGAAGCACTGCAGCAGCTGAGGAAAAAGCCGGCCACGAAGAAGTACCCCAAGGAGAAGGCATCTCCCGCGAAGGGCTTCAGAGGGATCCCCGTATGGGATATGGACAAATGCCTCCTCTGCGTCCTCTGCCAGAACGCCTGTCCGCCCGCAGCCATCAAGCTGGTGGGGAAGGGCAGGGAGGCGGAGATCTCATTCTCCATGGACAGGTGCATGTTCTGCGCAGAGTGCGCTGAGGCCTGTCCAAAGGGGGCCATAACCATGAGCGAAAAATTCGAATTGGCAGGGACGGATCGCGGTGAAATGGTTTTTATTTTCAAGAAGAAACCTATTGCCCAGGAGCAGAAATGATGAGGGGGCTCCATTGAAGATCCCAGTTGTGGACAGAGATCTGTGCATTGGCTGCGGGAATTGCGAATCCCTGTGCCCCGAAGTCTTTCACGTTGGCCCAGAGGGCAAGTCTGAGGTTATAGGCGAGATCGGCGGCTGTGACATCCAGTTGGCCATCGACACCTGCCCTGTGGCGGCCATCTCCCTGGCTGAGAAGTGAACGGGGCAGGATGATCCTAGCGCGTTCGGCAATCCTATATATAGGATTGCGCTATTGGAACGGGTTGGGCTATGGACCTCCTGTCCCTCCTCTTTGTGGCAGTCGGCCTTTCGATGGACTGTGTCGCCGTAGCCCTTTCCAGCGGCCTCGGCAGCAGGGGCTTTGATGGAAGGCAGGCCCTAACCATGGGAGTTTTCTTCGGAGGCTTCCAGGCACTGATGCCAGTAATAGGCTGGCTGCTGGGCTCCTCCATTGCAGGTTTGATCTCCGCCTTCGACCATTGGGTTGCCTTTGGTTTGCTGCTGGTGATAGGCCTGAAGATGATCTTCGAAGCCCTCCGTGACCCTGATGGCGGCACCGGTGGCAAGCCCCTCGGGCTCATCCCGCTCACAATGATGTCTGTGGCCACAAGCATAGACGCCTTGGCGGTTGGGCTCAGCTATTCCCTGCTGGGCGTCTCCATACTGCTCCCGGCTGTTATTATCGGCGTCGTCTGTTTCTCCCTCAGCTCACTCGGGGCTATGGCAAGTGGCAGGGTCAGCACTGCATCGGGCAGGTGGGCGAGGCTGCTGGGGGGATTAATACTCATCCTCATAGGGATCAGGATCCTTGTCGAGCACGTCTTTGGCTAGCCTGTTGTGCCTTTCTGCCGAGAAGGCAGTATATCACTATGCCGACGACGATGATTATTCCCTGGGTGGCGACGATTAGGGGCTCGAAGGTAAAGAGCAGACCTACACAGACACCTGCCCCCAGCAGGGCGGTCACGGGAACTGTGCCCACGCTCGGCGATGCCCTGAAGGGCCTCCTTGTGGTGGGCTCCCTCCTCCGGAGTACTATGAGGCTAAGGTTGACGAATGCAAAGGCTATCAGGATCGCGAATACGGTCGCGTTTGCGACGAAGGTGAGGTCCTGGAAGAACACCATCCCCACCGTGACCAGCATGACTAAGATGATTGAGACGGTGGGAGTCCCCCTTTTCGGCGAGATCCTTCCGAGGCTCCTGGGGAAAGCACCGTCCCTCGACATCCCATAGATCATCCTGGAGGTGACGATCAGGGTTATGAAGACCGTGTTGGCTGTGGCGAAGAGGGCCACGATCGACATCACCACGCCCCCGGCAGGGCCCATGGCAGCTGTGGCCACAGCATTCAGGGGGTCGGGAACCGATGCTATGACATCGAAGGGGAGGATGCTGATGACGGCCACGGATGTCAGGCAGTAGAGGACGGTTGTTATGGCCACGGAATAGATGATTGCTCTTGGCAGGACCCTCTCCGGCGACTTCACCTCCTCGGAGATGTTGGCTATGTCCTCGAAGCCTATGTATGCGAAGAAGATGAGGGCGACCGCTGCGAAGACAGCGGTGAAGGGGACCTGGGCGGGGAGGGCCAGGTAGTCCACCGAGCCAAGGTACGGTAGGGCCACCGCTATTATCACGACGAGACCGGCCGCTTCGATGAGCGTGAAGACGATGTTGGCCTGAGTCGATTCCTTGATCCCAATGTAGTTGATGACGCTGAGGGCTGCTATGAGGGCTATTGACATGCCTGCGAGGGCATAGGTTTCCTGGATCCCGAGGAGGGCGATCAGGTACCCTGCGAAACTCAGCGCCACCGTCGCGGCGGTGAAAAGCCCGGAGAAAATCACCACCCATCCGACCATGAAAGAGAGCAGGCGCACCCTGAATGCCCTCTCCACATAGACGAATTCGGCGGCACTCTTGGGGTACATTGCGGAGAGTTCGGCGTATGAGATTCCAGTCAGTATGCCTATGGCTGCGGCTATTATGAAGGCGAACCAGGAGAGGTTGCCTGTTATCCCCACCACCTCGCCAATGAGGGCGTAGATGCCTGCCCCCAGGATGTTCCCGATCCCGTATATGGTGGCCCCGAAGAGCGTAACCTGCCTCCTGAGGCTGGGCTCTCCCTTGTCCACCCCGGTATTTCCCACCATGCCCGGTCTCCTAAGACCATCATGAAACCATCTATGGACATGCTCTAATAAAGAGCCCGCTGGGAGTCTGCAATCAAGAATTAATGAAAAAAAAAATAAAAAAAGAGATTGGTAGTTGTCTATCTCTTCTTGGCAATGGGCTCGAGTATCTGGATGATATCGAGCATCTTCATCGGCGTCTTGTTCATCTCGATGGCATCGGAGAGGTTCCTCCAGCAGAACGGGCATGTGCTTGTCAGCACCTCTGCGCCCGTGCCTGCAGCCTCGTTGATGCGCTTGGTTGCGCACTCCAGCGAGTAGTCGGCATAGCCGCCCCTAACGCCGCCGCCTGCGCCGCAGCAGTAGGAGAACTTCCTATTCCGATACATCTCGACCAGCTCGACGCCAGGTATTGCCTTGAGCACTTCCCTGGGGGTCTCGTAGACCTCGGCATGCCTTCCCAGGTGGCACGGGTCGTGGTAGGTCACCTTGTGCTTGTAGGAGCCCGTGAATTCGATCTCGCCCTTCTTCAGCATATCCTCCACGAGCTGTGTGGTGTGCAGGACCTTGGCCTTGGTCAGCTTGCCAAATTTATCAGTGTATCCCTGTGGGGGATCCATCTGGTAGTCCCTTTGGATTGTCCTGTAGCAGCCTGCGCATGTGGTTATGAAGGCGCTTGCGCCGTACTTGTCCGGAAGGGCGCTGTTGTGCTCCACGAACTGCTTGGCGACGTCAAATTGGCCTGTCCTCAGGAGCGGTGATCCACAGCACCATTCGTCTTCGGCCACCGTGAAGTCCACCTTGAGGTTCTTCAGGAGCTTCACCGTTGCCAGTGCCACTTCCTTCTGCCTGTAGGAGGCTGTGCAGCCTGCGAAGTAGATGTACGATGCCTTCTTCGGAAGCGAACTCTTCAGGTTCGAAGGCAACCAATCGATCCTCTTGCTGTGGGGCTCAAGGTACGGGTTGTAGTTCGTCTTTATGAAGTCACTCCATTTCTTGATTGCTGGTGGTACAGCAACGCCTGCCTTCCAAGCCTCTGACCGCAGCACCTCGAATGCTCTAAGCAGGTAGTCCTTTACATCGGTCTCGCACATCTGCTGGCATGCGCCGCAGGTGGTGCAAGTGAAGAGGACGTGGGAGACTGCGTCGTCCATCTTTATCCGGTTGCTCAGGAGCGCCTTGGCGATAGCCATCTTGCCCCTGCTTCCCAGATAGGAGTCGAAGTGGAACTTCTCTCCTTGGACGCAGAGCGATTCTGCGAAGTTTTGGTTGAAGCCCCACTCGTAGCCATACTTGCAGTTGCCGCAGTGGGTACACATGGATATGTTGTCGTAGAGTTTTGCCAATTCCTTCATTTGGGTATTCTTTAGAAGATGGGACATGTCATTTGCCTCCTTACCTGACTCCCAGCTTGCCTGGGTTCATTATGTTGTTCGGGTCAAGCATATCCTTGACCTTGGTCATCAGATAGATCCAGCCCGCGTCTGCCGCAGCATTGAGCTCAGCCTGGTACTCAACCGGTGGCTTGTATGGAAGCATTCCCAGCGGGATGCCTACCCTGACACACTCGACCATGGCCTGCTTCGCAGCATCGACCGACTTGGGGTCCCTCTTGTCGAAGGGCGTCATGCACCTGAGCATGCCGTAGTGGGCGCCTGCATAGTCCGTGAGCCTCACCGCCGGAGAGAGACCGTGCTTGATGTAGATCTTCTTCCATTCCTCATAGAGGATGGGCCAGCTTGCGCATGGTGCGAAGGTGCCTGGCCAGGCAAGGCCTCCACCGCAGGATTTCGAGTAGTTCTTCGTGGAACCAACTATCCTGCTGGGGAGCTGTGTCCTGCCCTTCTTCGCCTCCTCAGGGTATTCGAAGTCAATGAGCTGCGTGCCCCTTGCCTTCTCGTCTGCGATGACTTTCTTCCACATCTTCCGCTTGTACTCAAGCTCCTCCTCGGTCCAGCCTGTGATGACGCTGTAGCTGAACCATTCGGGAGCATCCTTGGGCTTATCCTTGTATGGGAAGGTGATGGGGACCTGTGCAAGCCACCAGCTCACGGCAGTGACTTCATCGCAGAGCGAGTAGTGCCTCCAGTGGACCATGTACCTTGTCATGTCCTTGACAGAAGCCGCTGCGGTGGAGAGAACATCCCAGAGCGGGCGCTTCGGCTCGATCCATATGCCGGCCTTGGTCACGATTCCTGTGGTGCCCATCCAGCCGGTGAATAGACCGTCCATCCTGGGCAGTGGCATGAACGAGTGCCAAGAGTCCGAGTAGGCTGCCGATCCCAGTTTAACCACCTCTCCGGTGGGGATGACGACCTCCATGCTCGAGAGGAGTTGGCTCTGGATGCCCCTCTTGGCAGTCAGCTGCCCGCCGATGCCGTGGTTTAGTGCCATGGCAAGGACTGAGCCTGACGCGGGGCCCACAGGCCATCCGACCTCAAAGCCCTTGGATAATTCATACCCTTCCCAACTTGGGTTAGATTCCTTCAGTGCACGTGAGAATTTGGCATGCGAGACGCCGGGTTCAATTATTGCATAATCGTGCTCAGTGTCCATCTTGATGATCTGATCCATCCTCTTAAGATCCACAATGATGCCGCCTTCCTCGGGGACGCAGAGCCCGCCGATGTTGGTGGCATTGCAGTAGGGAATCACCGGTATCCTCTGGTGATTCGCAAGCCGCAGGATCCTCTGGACCTCTGTCACTGTCCTGGGCATGACTATATAGTCCGGCATTCTGGGCTCTGCCCAGGTCAAGTCCCAGGTGTATGGAGTCAAATTGGCTTCTTCATTGCTCACGTACTCCTGACCTACAATCTGTTCTAGTTTTTGTATAGTTTCCTGGTTTCCTCTAGCCAATGTTTTCACCTTTTTCAGGATTGAGTTTAAGTAAATGCTTTGTTGTATATAAGATTTAACTCAGATTATAACAGTGTAGTATTTAAACAAGATAAAGTTCGGTTCTGTTAATTTGCCGTGAGATGCTTCACCATGTTAACCGGCGTGGGATGACGGCAAACTGACAAAGATTTCTATTTGATCTGAGATAGCAATTTGATTAATTTTTGTCTATCCTCTTCGTTTAATCTTAGAACAAGATCAACGTCTTTAGGATATTCAGCTGAAGGGTCTTTAGGGAAAAATCTTAACACGATGAAATTCCCTTCTTTAGTCATTTTGTAAGGATAACCACCAATTTTATCGAGTTGCATATTTTATAATTGCCCTTTTTGATTTATCCAATTTTCGGTTTGCAAGCCACAGTTAATCTGTCAAAAAATTAACCAAAGTAATAATTCACCATGCCAGAGTTCAAAGCATACTTTTACAAATTTATGGCATTAAATCTATACATTGTTCAACTCAAGAATTTTTTAAACAGATACGTCAATTATTATATCAAGTGATACGATGTCAGAAAGTCGTAATAGGGTATTCTAATGAAACAAATGATCTCAATATATAATGAACACTATATAATTACAAGATATGGCAGTATTTATTCCCAATACAAGAAAAAAGAAGAAACCAATTTGTCGAATTCCAATATTGCCAAAAAAATTCTATGCCAGTGCATACAGAGACGAATACAATCCTTCAGGATTAATGAGGCTTTATAGAATGACTCTCAACAACCCATCAGACCGCACATTTACTTACCAATCTGTAAGAATCAAAAATCCTGAAGAATTGGCTAGAGTGAAGCCTGCTCTTGATTATCTTGCCGGAAAACTTGGTTGGGAGCAACTCCCCCCCTTATTGGAAGAATTAGAAA
>CAYZHK010000012.1:16409-28444 GCA_964477685.1 uncultured Nitrososphaerota archaeon | reverse complement strand
GGCAGGGCCGCAGGAGCATGGTGGCCTTCAGGGGGGCCAATGAGAGTCTTGCATCAGCCCTTGATGGAGGCATTCCGGAGACGGGGATTGTCCACCTTTCGAACGTGAGCAGGGCTGTGCTGAGAAAGGTGCTTGGCACCCGCAAAGGCTACCGCATCTCTCTCGATCCGGGAGGGGGGGTGAAGGAGCTGGTGGTGGGCTCGCTGGTTGGCCTGGATCTGCTTCTCCTCAATGAAAAGGAGTGCACGGCACTCACAGGACTGCCGTTGGCAAAGGGAGCGGAACTGCTGGCAAAGAGGGTCGGCACCGTGGTCGTCAAGCGTGGCAGGGAGGGGGTCTACTCGGCCAGGGGGGAAGAGCTGTACTGCCAGCCCTCCTTCGATGTTCGCGCGGTGGATACGACTGGAGCGGGGGATGCATTTGATGCAGGATTTTTATTTGGTACCCTCAGGGGCCGGGAGATGGAGGAGTGCCTCAGCCTCGGGCAGGCAGTGGCCGGGATGAAGATTGGGGGCTTTGGAGCCAGGTCCAACCTGCCTTCAAGGCAAAAGTTGGTTCGTTTTTTAGAAGAGCACCATCTAGCAAAATATTGCCCTGAAATGTAATATAAAAAAAAGAAAAAGTTTTGCACAGCTTACTGTGCAATCTTGCTGCGGATCACGAGCACGCCGTAGATGGAGGCTATCGCCGCGATTATCGCGAAGATGACCGCTATCCAGACGGGCATCATGTCCACTGGCAGGAACGATGCAACTTTTGCATTGATTGTGCCTACTTGGGTCTTGACAGTTGCCATGTCACCGGATATGCCGGTCAGAGTGCCTGTCATCGTGCCGAGGGTTGTCTGGACTGTTGCAATGCCATTCTGGACGTTTGTCACCTTTGCGTCCAGGGAAGAGACGCTCACCTGAAGGGTGCCGACATCGGTCGTCAGCGTAGCGATGTCATTCTCTATCGAAGTTATGTGGGCATTGAGCGATGTTAGTGTGGTGTTGAAGCTATCGACCACTGCGTCGCCCTCTGTGGTCACAGTGAAGGTTGCGTAGACATCAACAGGGAAGAATCCCATGCCCCAGTCGACGATGTCCGTTGGGATGGCCCAAAAGCCTGTGCGTGGATCCTCACCCATATCCCAATAGTCGTTGTAGTTGGAGGCTGTGAGGCTCACCACATGCAGACCTGGCCTGAAACCTGCCTTGACCAGTTGGATAGAGAGGTCACCGCAAAGGTCCGAAGCGACAACGGAGCCGGATGGGTTGTATACCCAGCCCCAGTCATAGAATTCGAACTCATAGCCGAAGTTCGGTACACTGTAGGCGTTGTTGTCAACATTGATTGTATAGGCGAGCTGTGGATCGAATCCCGTGCCGTTGACCCAGAAGGTCGTCCCATCATTGGCAAAGGTTGATGGATTCACAGTGATGGTTGGAGTCACGTAGAACTGGTCCTCAGCGTATTCATATCCTGCCCCTGGCCAAAGTTCCCAGTTAGGGAGAATGGTGTAGTTGTAGCCATCCAGTGCAACTTGTGTCCAATTGACATCGACCCAAGCTTCCACATCATGGTATCCTCCGACGACGTGTGGAACAACGTATGTTATTGGTTCGGACATATTGAATTTGCCATTTGAGCCAACCGTCGCGTTAGCAATCCAGACCCTAGCATTATAGCCAGTAAGTCCACTATCCTCTTCAGTGGCGCAGAGGCCAGCCCAGTAGAGGTAATAGACATTTTCTGGATCGAAGCCATAGGCCGTCACTGTAATGACTGTGCCGACAGGACCACTCTCAGGTGTTACGATAAGCGTTGGATTGACTGTAATGTTGAATGTCCAAGTCTTGCTGCAATCATTGACCTTAATGACATGGTTTCCGTTTGAAAGTTCAGGGATTACAAAGGTCGCTGTGAAGTTGCCATCGTTGTTGAGTGAGAATGTGCCGAGGGCAATTCCATCCACTGTGACTGTCACATGGCCACAGCTTACGCACCAGAAACCGCCTTTGAGCGTAATGTCACTGAAGACGTAAACATCGTAGGGTCCAGTGTTATTGAGGAAGTCAGTCCGGTTATGGCCATCAATGTTGAGACTTGTGAAGTAGGACTGGGTTTCCCAGAATATTGCCGCTGCGTCATTATCCAAAGTGCCTTGATCTATACCAGTGTCATTAGTTATTACATGAATACCGATTACGTCAATGTCTCCAACGTAATCAGTGGACATGCGGTCTATGATCTGCCAAGTGTAGGAGAGTTTCCCATCTGCACCTGACATGGCTTGGCCTATGAATTCGTAATCCTCCAAAGAGCCATAGGTCAAGTTGTAGAGTGTATCAGCAGGAAGCGCTACGCCCGTGAGGGTCACTGTTGTGCATGGAGCTCCATGATTTGGAGAAATTGAGAAGCTGGGAAGGATTATCAATATTCCAGCCACTGCAACCTGGTCACTCGAACCGTCATAGACCTTTATGTACTTGTAGTCAGCGGTGATGTCAAATGGAATGGGGCCGACAACAATCGCATAGGTGGTGTCACCATCGGTCACATTACCATACTGGAATGTGCCTTTGCCATCTTTCAGGATTGAATTGGAAACGTTCTTTGTGGTCAGGTCTGTTGCATAGAGAACAGCCTTGCTGAAGCCGGTTGCATATTCCTTGTCGTCTGCGCTCAGATGGGAATAGTAATCCTTGCTAATGTAGAGGTCGAAGCCTGCTCCGGCGAACTTCACCGGTGTTTCCAAGGAGCCATTGATGCTGAAGATCATTGCAAAATCTCCGCTGGTAGACACGCCATCAATAGCCTGCACCTCGGAGTCGCCAGCCTTTATTGTGACGTTGTAGACGGCTTGGGTAAGCGTACTGCCGTCCCATACGGCAAACAACTGGGCACCAGTTGAAGCGCGCACAGGAGCTACAAAGGCAAACGTTGAGAGCAATAGAAGAGCAGTCAATAGTATAGCAGAACTCTTTTTCACTTTTCTCTCACCAAATTGTTTATTCGTGGAACAATCTCTCCTGGGGTACGATATATATAGCTTGCGTGAACCCTTTGCTAGTATATACCAGAATATATGTACTTTTTTTTAATCGATTAATGTTCTGTGCATATGTCTGTCAGTACAGAATCCGGGCTCATTTTTCAGCCTCTGAAGCCATTTCCATCAAGATCATGCCCTTCATGCAGTCGCTCTTGGTGATGCGGAGGCCCATGCCGCCCATGGCTCCCTTCAAAAATTCGAAAAGGTACGTTGTCCCTTCGCCGCTGAGGGATGTGGAGACGCAACGGAGCGAGACCGAGTCGCCTTCCCTGTTCAGCCCCACCTCGTTCAGGTCCCACCGCATCACCCTGAGGAACGCCCTGAAGGCCCTTATGGGGTCGCCGAAGCGCTCCTTGATGTACCTGCCGTAGAGCCTACCGCTCTCGTTCCACTTGGCCCCCTGGCCCTGCTTCTGCTCTGGAGACTCGGAGCTTGAGACGAAGTTCAGAACGTCCAGCGGGACAAATGTTCCCCCAAGGACCCGCTGGACCTGGATGATCTCCATTATCTCGCTTGCGTCCTCGGGGGCATAGCCCAGCCTAACAACCTTAACTCCCTCATTGAGGGTGTCCTCCACAAACTTGGTTATCGACTCCCCGCGCTTCTTGGTGATCTCCGAGATAGAGTCCACAATGTCCTCGGAGACGTAGACCAATTTCTTGCCGCGAGGTTTCTGCGTCATCTGCGGTAGCCCCATGGGATCGCTATGGCTATCCTCTTCTGAGACCTGTAATCCTTACACTCCCATTTGAAACTTCCCTCGACCCGATGGCAAAGTTCATGGCCTCCAGCGCCCCTTCCAGGAAGGATGAGAAGAGGCGGGCATAGGACTCTGTGAACTTTGGACTGATGGCCCTAACCGATACCTCGGACTTGGAGGAGGTTATTTCGAAGTCGGGCACGTTCCAGAAGAACTTTTTGATGTCCCGTGAGAAGGACTGGACCGGGTCTCTTTTGTCTGCAACGTACCGCTTCCCGAACCATATGCCCGCATTGTTCCAGACCCGGAGGGCTTCGGATTTTGACTTGGAATAGGAGATCTCAGCCATGTCGATCCAGAGATTCTCCAATCCCATTATGAAGCCCTTCTCCCGGGCGTCCCTGATAAGACCCTGCTCTTCGAGGGCGCTCCGCAGGTTCACCCCCTCTTCATTGGCCTTCAGGGCCGTCTCGAAGGTCTCGTTTATGGCGTCGTACATGCTCCTCCCGCTCTTCTTTGCCATGTCGTTTATCTGAGAGAGCAGGTCTTCCCTTGCCACAAACGTCCTTCGCCTTTCGCTCTTCATGATGAGACCTTCGTCCCTTGGCTCTTTCAAAACAACTCCGAACGGAGCAGGGCGAGGCTGGTCGCCGCCCTCCGCCATAGCGTTTGATTTTGATTCTATATATTTCGAATTCTTATTAAATTAACCTAGTCACTCCATAGGCACAAGGATGTTGCCGGTATCGTGGGATATCATTTTTGTGGCTATTCCATAGGCCTTCATGATGGATTGGGGGGTGATCACATCCAGCGGGGTGCCCATAGCCAGCAGCCTTCCGTTCGCTATCAGTGCCACCTTATCTGAGAAGGTGAGGGCGTGGTTGGGGTCGTGGAGGCTCATGACCACGCTCAGCCCCCTTTCGTTGCAGATCCGCTTTACCATCCTCAGGACGACAAGCTGGTTTTTGAAATCAAGGTGGGCCGTGGGCTCATCGAGAAGGAGTGCCTTGGGTTCCTGGGCGATCGCCCGCGCTATGAGGACCAGCTGCCTCTCGCCTCCGCTGATCTGCGTGTAGACCCTGTCCTGCATGCCAGATATGCCCACCAGTTCCAGGGCAGCCTGAGAGAGTTCATAGTCCCTGCCGCTGGGCTGCTGGAACATGCTGAGATGTGAGGCCCTTCCCATCAGGACGACATCGAGGACGGTGTATGGGAAGGGGGGTATGTGAGTCTGTGGCACGAAGCCTATGCGCCTTGACAGCTCGGCCCTGCTGAGTCCCCTCATATTGTCGCCGGCAACCTCAATCTCACCAGTGGAGGGGGAGAGGAGGGCATTGATGCATTTGAGCAGCGTCGTCTTGCCGCACCCGTTGGGGCCGAGCAGCACAAGGGCCTCTCCCTCCCTGACCGTGAAGGAAATATCCTGCAGGGAGAAAGTGCCTCCATAGGAGAAGCCCAAGTGCCTTACGCCGATCACCTCTTTCATTGCGATCCCCTCCGCTTCAGCAGGTAAAGGAAGAAGGGGGCGCCTATCAACGTCGTTAGTATTCCGACGGGAAGCTCGAAGCTCATCAGAGACCGCGCTATATCGTCCGCCAGGATCAGTGTTAGGGCGCCTAGGGCCCCGGAGACCGGTATCACAATTCTGTTGTCGGATGTTCTCATCAGCATGCGGACAATTGGGGGTATGATCAGCCCGATCCAGCCGATTATTCCTGCCACAGAGACGAAGGCTGAGGTCATGAGCGTTGTTGTGACCAGGACAATTCTCCTGTCCCTCTCAACATTAACACCAAGAGACTTGGCTTCCTCGTCACCCATGGAGAGAACATTAAGCCGCCATCTCATCAGCAGTATTATTGCAAAACTGATGATAACGAAGGGGAGAATAACTAGCGCGTCGTGCCAATTTGCGCTGGCAAGGCTCCCCATCAGCCAATAGACTATCCCCGCCAACTGCTCGGGCGATGTCATAAACTTCACTATGGTTTGGCCAGCGGAGAGGAGTGCGGTGACTATTATACCGCCAAGGACCAGCGAGAGGACAGGAGTCTCCCCCCGGGTCCTCGCAGCATAATAGGTCATTAGGAAGGCGCCAAAACCGAATAGAAAAGCCAGCAGCTGCGCCATACCCACCAGGTTTGGCAGATAGGCAATAGCGAAGGCCGCTCCCAACCCGGCGCCGGCAGAGACCCCCAGGATGTAGGAGTCGACAAGGGGATTCCGGAACAGGCTCTGCAGAGAGGCGCCTGAGACCGAGAGGGCCATCCCCCCGAGGAGCCCCAGTAGGATCCTGGGCAATCGGATCTCGAAGATAACTCTCTCATAGATGGCTGGAATGGCGCTCTGCGAGCCGGTCAGCTTTGACCAGAAGATTGAGAAAATTGAGTCCGGGGGGATTGAGTAGGTGCCTATGAAGAGGGAGAAGAAGACTGCAAGGACCGGTGATAGCAGGAGGACGATGAGCTTGAGTTCACGCTTGGTGATCTGCATTATTGATACCCTTGGTGTGGAAAAATGATGGAAGGTTTATCCTGCCAGAGTTGTGCCATAGTACTGTGAAAAGAGGGTTGCTGCGGTGGAGTTCCAGTCGAGAGAGGCGAAGGCAGAAGGCTGTATCATCTTCGCCAGTTGGATCTCGCCAACGATCAGTCTGGGTGTCCAGTCCAAGAATGCATTTGGGTCTTTGGCACCCGTCAGTATTGTGAAAACCCTACCTTCCTTGACAGCATCGAGTTCTGGCCACAGGCTGCTGTTCATCGAGGCCAGCTGACCGGCAAGTGATGAATTGGTCCTTCCCACTATCACCATAATGTCGGGGTTCCAGGCCAGGACCTGTTCCATGTTGACCTTGATATTCGGAAGTGTTGGGTTGTCCCGCAATGCCAGGTTGATGCCGCCAACGTCGTTGACAGACTGCCCCCAGCTGCTATTGGCGTAGCAGTAGATTAGCCCGTTATTCCAGACATCCAGGTTGATTATCAGTACGGTGGGCCGGAGCGCATCGGGGATACTGGCAGACTTTGAGATGATGGGGGCAAGGCTGCTGTTCATATAGGAGACCAACGCGCCAGCCCTTGGCTCTGCCCCCACCACCTTTCCTATCATCTGGATAGCTGTCACTATGTCATTAAAGCTAGAGCCACGGAGCGTGACCACCGGGATACCCAGCCCTTCAAGACCCGCCACGATCTCGCTTGACTTGCCATACCCAAAGTCCATGATCACGACATCTGGGTTAAGAGAGACCATCGTTTCCAGGTTGACACCAGTAAACATGTTTCCTACTACGGTCAAATTCTTGACCACAGCCGGTATGAAGACAGAATCTTTGACGTATGAACCAATTCCGACTATTTTATCCTGGGCTCCCAGCACACACGCTATCTCTGTCCAGTACGATTCCGTGATAATGATCCTTTTTGCAGTGCTGTTCATCTGCACCGATCTCCCCGACATGTCCTTGAATAGGACTGGAGATGCAGAAACGCTCTGATAGTACATCAGGCCAGCAACAGAGCCGGCGATGGAGAAAACAATTATCACGATCAGAATAATAGCATGCGTTCTGGCGAGCCCATTTCTGTTGAGCAATAAGAATGCCTCCGTGTGGAGGAGGTATTAAAGATCGGCTTTTAAAAATTACGTTTCATATGAAACAAAACCATGAACTCAGAAGCTGGTGGTCCCCATGACAGTAACCTTGCCGACCTCCAGCAACCTAGCCGTCTCCTCCTTGCTTTGGGACTCAGCATAGACCCTGACCACGTTCTCGGTCCCGGAGATGCGGAAAAGGAGCCATGACCCGTCTTCAAAAATCAACTTGAGGCCGTCGTTCTTGTTGACAGACTCGATCTTATTTCCCAGCATTTTGGGCGTGATCCTCCTCTCAATTG
The DNA here is from genome assembly GCA_964477685.1 of uncultured Nitrososphaerota archaeon. GTDB lineage: Archaea > Thermoproteota > Methanomethylicia > Methanomethylicales > Methanomethylicaceae > JACTUC01. Next base: position 20,808 of record CAYZHK010000012.1, on the reverse strand, counting down.
CATTGACGGAGTCCAATACCGAGAATGGTTTGAGGTCTAGCCGGGAAGAGAAGATCGCGCCATACTTTCTGATGATGGCGTCCTGCAGTTCTTGGAGGGTTCGACCAGATTGCACCATGGCCTCCAATAGGAGAAGGGCGGTGGCTGTGCCGTCCTTCTCAGGGATGTGGGTGGCAAAGCTTATCCCACCACTCTCCTCGCCACCGATTATGATTTTCTTTTCCCTGAGGAGCTGGCCGAGGTATTTGAAGCCCACTGGCGTCTCTAGGGATTTCAACCCATGGCTCTCCGCCACCCGGTCAACCATATGCGATGTAGCAACCGTCCTCGCCACATCGCCCGACATGCCGCGCCCTTCCAGGAGGTAGGAGTAAAGGATAGGCAGGATCTGATTAGCCATCAGGAATACCCCCTTTTCTGTAACGGCCGCAATCCTATCGCCATCCCCATCCGAAGCAAGGCCTAATGCATACTTGCCCTCGGTGACAGATTCTCTCAGCTCTACCAGGTTGCTGGGCACTGGGTCTGGGATAATGCCGGCGAAGAGAGGGTCGATCCTGCCCCGGAGTATACCGACCTTAGCGCCCATACCCTGGAGCATCTTGTCGAGTATCCCAGAGGTCGTGCCGTGCATGGTATCTACGGCGATCTTCATGTCAAGTTCCTTTATTTTCAGGAGTGAATGGAGGTGAGAGATATAATCGCCAATGGGATCCCGCTCAACTATCATGCCGGTGCGGAGACCGTCGCCGTAGTCCTCGGCATAGGGGGGAGTTGGAGGAATGAGCCGCTCGATGGATTGGGTGATTTCGGTTGTTGCTGGCCCTCCATAGGATGGGATAAATTTAATACCATTGTAGATGGCGGGGTTGTGCGAGGCTGTGATCATGATTGCCCCATTGAGGGAGTATTTCACCGCAGCGAAGGCAGAGACTGGCGTAGGAACTGGGCGTGTCGGCACCACAGACTTTATGCCGTTGGAGGCAAGCACCTCGGCGCATATCCTTGCGAAGTCCTTGGAATTTTTCCTGCCATCATAACCAACGAAGACTCCATTGCCTGAACTGCTGGATCCGGTGAGGTGGTCGGCTATGGCTTTGGCAACTCTTGCAACGTTGATGCCGTGAAAATCGGTATCCATTCTGGACCGCCAGCCATCGGTCCCAAACCTGATTCCCCGTTCCATCTTTCCTTCACGCCCCATCCATCACTACTGCTATGCTCCTTGGGGGTAAAAAAGGAGCCGCCTTCTTCATCGGACTATTATGGTGGTGCAGGGGAGGCTTATGGCCAGCGAGACGCCAACGCTGCCCATCAGTATGCCCCTCTCACCCGCATATCCCCTTGAGCCAAGGATGACACAGTCATACTTCCCGTCAACAGCGATCTTAAGGATCTCATAGGCAATGGAGGTTTTATGCATCTCCACCACCCTAAGCATCCTTGTGGCCGTTAGGCCAAACCTCTGGCATTTCTCTTCGGCGAGGTCCAAGGCAGCTTCGCCCATCTTGCGCAACTCTTCGAGCACCTTTTGGGAAGCACCCTCCATCGATGGTATGACCACATGGGCGAGGGTGAGCTTAGAGCCATCCCTCAGCGAGAATTCAACCGCCATCTCGACTGCCCTCATGGAGGCGGGCGAGCCGTCAACCGGCACGAGTATGTTTTTAAAAATGCTATATCACCTGCCTATGCCCAGCGATTCGTCGGTGGCCCTTGTCGAGGCCTCGGGGTCCTCAGTGATCCTTGTCATTGCCCTAATGGCGTCAATATTCTCCGGCACCACAATGGACTCTTGGTGCACCGCCTGGGTGAGGAAAAGCTCGCGGCCGAAGGATTTGATCGATTCCTTCCAGACCGCCAGCTCCCAGAGGTCGTAGCGCGGCCTCCCTATGTCCCTCGCGAATTCGATAATCTCTGCCGTGGATGCCACCCCCTCAGCTGCGCTGAATATCCGAATCCTGGGGTACCTTTGGAGCGCCTCCAGCACATCCTTTTCGGTCGCGTCCCGGTTTATCTCCACATTCAGGACATGGACATGCATGAGTGTGGTTGGCACAGCAAGGGCAGAGGTTGTGATGTCGATCTTTGGGAGCACTTTCTGTACATCGGGCCCATGGTGAGATGGAATTGTCGCAGGATCTGGGACGATGCTGTTTATCGGCCCCTTTGAGACCTCTGACGGGTCCGCACCCCGCCTGACCAGAACGGCCCTCACCTTCTTAACTCCGAAAGCTTTATCCAAGGCGTTGAGGCTCCGGCAGAGCCCGGTCGTGTTGCAGGATACGACCCTCAGCATGTCTCGCCCAAGGGCTTCCTTGTAGTTGCAGTAGGCATTGAAGGAGAAACCTGCAAGGTCGTGCTTCTCCCCCCCTTGGAATATTGCCTTGATCCTGTGGCTCTGGTAAACCTGCTTGTAGGTCGCCCCTACCTTCCCCGGCGTACAGTCCACGACGATGTCCGATTCCTTCAGAAGATCATCAAGGATGCCGGCGGGTTTTACAGGGCTGCCTTCGAAGGAGGCCAGTCGGTCCTGGGAACTGGCATAAACCTTGACCCCCTTGGCCGCGACTAGCCTTGCCTCAAAGTTCGGCTTTGTCTTGGTGACACCGACGAGGATCATGTCTTTCTGACTCAGAACGGCGTCGGCTACTCTTTTTCCAATTGTTCCGTACCCATTAATCGCAACCCTAATGGTCAATTTTCTACAACCCCTATCTCTCTGCCTTAAACTTCTTTGCCGAGGTAATTAAAACTTCCAATGCGGGCATCTTCTCCCCCGAAAGGAAGGTGATGAAAGCGCCGCCGCCGGTGCTGAAATAGCCGATCTGGTGGGCAATGCCGAGTCTCTCGGATATGGATCTGAGGTGACCGCCGCCCAAGAGGGTCTTGGCCTTGGACGCGACGAGCGCTGTCAGAAGAGCCTCCGAGCCCTTTGTGAAGCGGGGGTCTTCAATGTAGCCCGCAGGGCCCCGCATTATTATGGTCTTGGCGCCCATTATGACATTCCGGTATGCCTCAATGGTGCCAGAGCCGATGTCGTAGACGGGAGATGCATGGTCGACATGGTCCAGCGGCATTTCGCGTCTTCCATCGCTTGAAAGGATCGCCACATCCACCGGCATCATGATCTTGTCCCAGTACCTTTTGAGGAGGGTGTCCGCCCTGGGCAGGAGTGAGTTCAGCCCCTTGCCTTCCATGATTTTAACGGTTGATTTGCCCAGGTTCTTCCCGGCTGCTATGAGGAATAGCTGTGAGACGAGCCCGGTTAGCATTATTTTGTCGGCCATCCCCTTGGGGAGGAGGGTTTCCATTAGCTGGACCGAGTCGGACACCTTCCCGCCCCCCAGGATAAAGAGGCAGGGTCTTGCCGATCCTGCTGAAACTGAATTGAGGAACTCCACCTCCTTCTCAAGGAGGCGCCCTCCAGCAGAAGGCATCACTATCGGGAAACCGACCAATGATGGGTGCGACCTGTGGGCTGTGGCGAAGGCGTCATTGACGTAGAGGCCGAAGAGCGGCGAGAGGAGGCGCACAAGGTAGGTCTTTGACTGGGCCTCAGGGAGCTTCTCCATGTTCTCCTCCGAGAAGAACCTCACGTTCTCCAGAAGTACGGCATCGCCTGGCTTCATCGCTGAAATTGCGGATTTGGCGCAGGGTCCGAAGAGGTCCTCCGTATAGTTGATGTTCGAATTGACATACTTGCACAGCAAGGGATGGTGGGTGGCAAGGTTTGTGAAGTCACTGTCGCCCGGCCTTCCCTGATGGGCAAGGATGGCCACAGAGGCCCCGCGGTCCAGTATCTCTCTAATGGTTGCAGCGTGGCTCTTGATGCGGGTTTCGTCAGTTATCCTGCCCGACTTCGGGTCAATGGGGGAGTTAATGTCCACCCTGAGAAGCACCTTTTTACCCTCAAGGTTGAAGTTGTCGATCGTGTAAAAAGGAGGGGGTTGGTTCTTCAATTTTTCGACCTCTGCTATAGGATGTGAATGAGGCATTAAAAATCTACCCATCGATTAACTCTGACGGTGAGACTCCTGCAGCGATTGGAGGATTGTGTTTTGCTCCTTTGGTCTGAGTTGAACGTCCTACAGTTTGCCCAGCCCGCCCAAACGGAGTGGATGGTTGAGGTATGCGAAGCAGCCAGGGCATGAGAGAAAGTCGCTGTAGAGATCCTTGGAGACTTTGAAGTTGGGCAGGGCATGGCGAGGTTTTGGCACTGTGCCATATCGCCCGTTGGCGACCAGCTCGCCATCTTTGAGGAGGTAGTAGGCTGCGCCGCCCATCCTGACATAGCCCTCGTAGGCTGACATGAACCTGTCGGAGACAAGGTTCGCCATCACCAGCGGCTCCTCCCCCACATTTACAGTGACGTGTCCGTAATTCGGTGGTATGATTA
>CAYZHK010000012.1:0-16399 GCA_964477685.1 uncultured Nitrososphaerota archaeon | reverse complement strand
GATTAGGGCATCCCCCTCGCTGGCCTCCACCGAGATAAAATCCGTAATCTCCCCCGCCTCCTCCTTCTGGAGGAGGTATCTTGCCCTCCCGTGAAGGATATTGTAGACCTCAGGGTAAGAGAGCCCTTCGGGGGTGAGAGGGTGGTAATGCCCCAGCGTCTTGTTTGGCTCCGATCCGAGGCAGAGGGGAGCCATTATGGTGATGTCGTGGCGGAGGTCCCTTGCCTTGAATAGCCTTGCTTCGGAGGGGCGCGTGAATAAGCGGTACATGCGGTAAAGCACAGTATCCCTGGGCAGTCTGGGCTCGGGCCTGTCTCTCAGCACTGCTCTCAGGTCGCCAAAAGTCCGGACCCCCTCCACGGCATTGAAACCCTCAGAAGAGAGGCGCAGGTCGTTGCCGATCGTAAGGGTGGCAAAAGGCGACTCGACTTTGAAAGGCTTGGTCATAAGATAAGCTATCTGAGACAGGTAAAAAAATGTTCGTAAAAAAGAAAGGTTTGCTGTCGTTAAGACAGCCATGACACCTGTGGCTTTACTGGAGGACCTCGCCGGTTGCGTACCTGTTTGAGACCTTCGTGACCTTGATCTTGACGTGGTCGCCAGCCTTTGTGTTTGGAACGAACACAACGAAACCTTCAATCCTGGCTATGCCCTCGCCGCGCCTGCTGGTCTCCTTGATTTCGACGTCATACTCTTTGCCTTCTTCGACAGGCTTGGGACCAAAGTTTGCTGGACCGCGCCTTGGGCCACCGAATTTACGCTGACCCCCGCTATAGTAACCCATTTTCTTCCCTCCTTCATGTATTGTAGGGCTTCCGTTAAAAGAAGCTGATTTAGGGTCAGTTCCTTCACTTCTGCCCAAGCCCACTCTGAAAAATTGTTGCTTATTAACTTTCGCCATGGGCCTGAACTCATTCAGATATCTTCTTCAGCTGCCCCCTATACATCGCCAGGATCTCCGAGGCGGTCGTGGCATCCTCCGGGGCCTTGTCCTGCCGCCATTTGCCCGTGAACCGTGGGAACCTGATGGCGAGGCCGGCCCCCTTCCTGACCGCGCCCATGCCGCAGGTGTGAATCGGCGAAAGAGTGATCTCGGCGCCCAGGACCTCGAGGACCCTTGCGGGTACAAACCAGACGTCGGCCTCGATCTTGGAGTTGACCCGGCTATGTTTCCTGGGGATGATGTGTTGGCTGAAGCTTTTTTCCATCCCCTCGATTTCGGCGTCGCTGAAGCCGGTGCTGCACCTGCAGACAGTCTTGAAGGTGTCGTCGCCCTCGTCATAGGCGGCGAGGAGGAGCGTGCCGATGCTTCCTGCCCGCTTTCCCATGCCCACGAAGCCTCCTACTGCAACGAGGTCCACCGTGTCCATCATCTCGCTCCGGTATTCCCTCTTATACTTGATCCAGAGCCAGCCTCTTGCCCCTGCCTTGTAGAAGGAGTCGCCGCCAAGGGATTTGGCGACGAGGCCCTCGCATCCGTCCGCGATAGCCTCTTCGAAGAAGGACTCCAGCTGAGCCTCATCCCTGACTATCCTCTGCTCGGCCAGGCGGAGCCTTTCGCTTTCCCTGATTGCCTTCTTCAGGGCTTTCCTCCTTTCGGTGTAGGGTCTCTCGGTATAATCCCCTCCCTCCAGGTAAAGCAGGTCGAAAAGGCGGATTGAGGCGGGGTAGTCAATCATGGCCTCGTCGATGCCGTATTTCCTGCGGCGGTGCATCAGCTGCTGAAACGGAAGGAGGTCACCCGTTTCAGGGTTCACCGCGACTATCTCCCCCTCGATTATGTAGGAGCCGGCTGCCACTCCCTTCGTGGACAGCCTCACAATGTCAGGGAAGTGGCTGGTGACAGATTCGAGACGCCTGGAGAAGAGCTCGATGGCGCCCGATTCGCCCCTGTGGATCTGAACCCTTTCACCGTCATACTTGTATTCTACAGCACACCTGCCGCCCATCTTCTGGAGGATCTCCTGTGCCGAGGGGAGGCGTTCGGCCAGCATGGGGCGTATGGGCCTTCCCGGGCGCGGCTGGAAGCGGGAGACTGCGCCTAGGCCGCCTTCAACAAGCGCCTTTGCCACTGCCCCGAGGTCGCTGCTCACGTTGTAGGCCCTCTCGATTGGGTCCCGTGAGTGCTTTGATCCGCCGAAGGCCACAGCCAAGGCATCAAGGATGGTCATGTCCGCTATTCCAAGCCTTAGAGCCCCGGACACTGTGCGCGCAATATACATGACCTCCTGGGGCGTGGCCTCGCCGAAGAGGTCGGAGAGGATCCTCAGCTTCTCGTCTTGGGATCCTTGACCCGTGGCATGGGCTATATGGTCGAGGCTCGAGTAGACCTGCTCGACCGTGACGCCGGCACCCTTGCCCTTTTGGTGATACTGATCCAGGGTAACCTGCCTGCTTCCCTTGGAGAGAAGCTCGAAGGCAACGTCGCCAAGGTCTCCGACCTTTTTGTAGAGGCGTTCGACCTCAGATTCCTTGGCACCGCTTGCCTTGGCTATCCCCCGGATTATCAGCCGGTCAGCCATACCCAGCTCGAGTGGGACGAACTCGGGGTATATCCTGCCCTGCGTCAGGTATACTACCTTCTCCACCAGCTCCCGGGGGCAGCTCTTCAGGAAGGCCACCAGGATGTCGGTCATCTCGAGGCGCTTGGTGGTCTGGCTCAGCTTTTCGTAGACTTCGGCAATGGCTGAATATTCCATTGAGAGGCATCCCGATTATCTGATTCCTGCTCTTTTGCTATTTGCCTTTCTGTGCCGGCATCGGTTTATAAGGAGGTATTAGAAGTCACTGCTTATTGCGGTGTTAAGCGTGCTCAGGGCCCTGATATTCGACCTGGATGGCGTGATTATGAAATTCGGGCTGGACAGCAAGGGGATCAAGAGAGAAGTGATCACATACCTCGAAACCAGAGGGCTCGCCCAGGGCGTGCTCAGCCCAACAGACCCTTTCTCCAAGATCAAGGGATGCGCCAAGGGTGCTTTTACTTCCATGGGAAAAGATGATTCATGGATAAAATTGGTGATGGGCGAGGCAGAAAAGATCTCCATTAGGCGGGAGGTGGAGGCGGCAGAGGTTGCGGAGGTGCTGCCGGGGGTCACAGATGTGCTCTCTGCCTTGAAGGGGAGGGGGCTCAAACTGGCCATATTTACTTACAACAATAGCCTCGCTGCAGAGATTGCACTGGCGAAGAACGGGCTCTCACAATACTTCCAGCTTGTGGCTGCAAGAGATTCGGTCCCAAGACCCAAGCCCAATCCGCTCCACTTGGCGTATGTGCTGGAAGGGTTGATGGTTGGCAGAGATGAGGCCATCGTTGTCGGTGACAGCGAAATGGACATAAGGCCCAGCAAGGAACTTGGAGTCCGGGTGGCTGCCGTAGCAACAGGCATAAGGAGTGCAGATTTCCTGTGTTCGCTGGAGCCGGATTATCTGATAGGGAGCCTCTCTGAACTTATTGCCATAGTCGATTCCTTTGGCCGTGCCTGAGCGCTCATGTTCTCTGGAACTTTTCAAGCATCCTTTCCAAAGTCCAGCGGATGGAGCTCCGGATCTCCCTCAGTCGGGCCTCTTCGTCGATATTGCGGATGATGATCTCCTTTATCGTGTCGCCCTCCAACCGAACCTCATGGTCCATCATCATCGATGGGTCCTTCGCGCCTGAATCCACGGCCATCTCGTCCTTCCTCTTCATCTCGCCCAACACCCGGTCTATGAAGAAGGACTGGAAGGGGGGAGTCTTGGGGCTGAAGCCAAGATCCTTGCGGGGGACTATCCTCACCGAGGATTGACCGACAAACATGGTTGCGAGATCCTCCCCCATTTTCGATTTTACCGGGAACGATTGCTCCTCTTGGATTGGCTGCTGAGGCTGTGCGGGTGGTGGTTTTTGGATAAAAGGCTCGGGCACCTTGGGCAGCACGCTTGCCCTTGCCTCAGCATAGGCTGGTGGCGCCTCGGCGACTGGCTTCTCCACGAGCCTGTTCGCCGGCTTGAAGCTCGTGCTTGCCAGGGCCTCGTCCACAAGCTTAAGAGAGGTCCTAAGGTATGCCAGTTCCTTCTCTTCCTTCTGGATACGCTCCTCGAGCTCCTTCTTCAGTTCCGCCAGGTTTTTCACTTCGGATTCGGACATGAAAATCACCCTATTGACAAGGAAATCGCCAAATGGCACCCAGGCTGGTGGCAGATGGGCATAGACCCTATCAGGGAAGGCTAATTTAAGCTTAATCCACTGAAGATGACTGAGTGTTTTCAAGAAATTTCCAGAGATAAGAAGAAAAAAAGAAAAAAAAGGTTGGGAATTGTTTACTGCTTCATGGCCTTCTGAAGCCACCACGTAAACAGGAACGAGAACACCGTAGCCGGGTACCATGTGACGCTACCAGGGAAGGGTACCGGCCCAATGAATGCCATGAACGATCCTGTGGCTGTTGAGAATGCATCGAGACCCACTGCGATGTTTGCGCCCGCGGCTATGATGTAGCAGACCACCCATGTGAGTATCATGGCCAGAAATGCGGCCGTGCCCCATCCACCAGCATACCAGTAGCCTGAGGGGCCATATGTATAGAGTTTCTGAACGTCAAGAGTTTTCTTCCTGTTTATCCAGAAGCTGGCGATCATGACACCTGCAATTGGTCCGAGAAGTATGCCATAGTTTCCGGCCCAGGCTGTCATGTAGTTTGTATAGTCAGCGGCTTTCCCCACTGCCCACCAGGGGGCTGCGAAGAAGCCAATTACTGCTGCAACTACCACAGCTGTCCTCCATCTCAGCCTGAGCGTTGCCATTAAGATGTCGATTAGCGGTGGCGTGTTGGCCGTAATGTCTGTGGACCAAGGCGCCAGGAAGGCGAATATAAGCCCAATGACTATTGCAATTCCGCCAGGCGCATAGGTCACAATGATGTCTTGTGGCAGTATCTGCCCAGTCATGGCGACTGCAGCAAAGCCCAAGCCTGTGCCAAGCACTTGGCAACCTACGACGCCGATCATCAAGCCCTAAAAGAGGGTCGATTGACCGCCCTTCGGCTTGATGCCCCTTGTCAGATCCGATATGTTGAGGGCCACGGTTGCCCACCAGTTGGTCTGAACGGCAAGGTAGAGCAGGAAACTGAGGCTGAAGTAGCTGGCGGTACTAATGCCCCATGGGCTGCCAAACCCTGGTGTCGATGATAGGAAGTAGACGAGCCAAATGAAGTAGAGCAGCATCAGAGGTCCAGCAAGATCGGCTACCCTTCCGATGGCCTTTAGACCGTATCTCATGACGACGCCGAAGGATGCGACATAGAATATGACTGCAACGACTACCCAAGAGAATGCAGTCTGGATGGCAGTTGCTGCAGGCATTCCCAATGCAAATAGCGCGATTAGGGTCAGAGCATAGGACCCTGCCCAGACTTCAATGCCGAACCACATCGTGCCGGCACCGCCTCTCATAAGGACTGGGATATGGATACCTTTCCAACCATAGGATTCCCTAAGTTGGACCGGATAGGGTATACCATATTTGACGCCGGGGACACCGTTTAGGTACATCACGATGACGGCAGCCAAGTTGCCTATGAAGGCGCCCACCAGCGCCTGTGTCAGGTCCATGCCTAAACTCGCACCGATAGGGCCAAGGAAGAACATGGGTATGCAGGTGTTCATGCTGAACATTGCCATTGTCCATGTGTAGAGGTTGTACCCTTTCTGCCTCTCAGCCATTGGTACTGGCAAAAGATCTGGATTCTCTTTATAGCCTTGTGGAGTTAACGGTTTTTCTTCTGCCATTAAAATATCTCCCTCTGTCTAGTTTGAAAACTGCTATTGCCATGGACGATATTTAAGGATTCCCGATGAGTATAAAAAGCACCATGAATTTAGACAAAAAAAGTATCATCATGAGTGAAAAAAACGATATTTAATAAAAAATATCCTATTATTGATTAATTTTATTTAATAGTATAAATTCAGCATAATAGTTTAAACCCAAATGCAGCAGGGGGGAAGCTTCCCAAATATCCCCCAAAGCATCTGAGCTGCAGTTGACCACATTGCCGAATATGACCGAGTGGTCACCAACCTCAAGAGCCCTGTTTAGGGTGCATTCGATTGCTCCCAAGGATCCCTGGATCACGGGGGCTCTGATCTTGTGGGCTGGCAGGTAATTGAAAAGCGCTGATTTGTCGCTATTCTTTCCACTGGAGGCACCTGCCGCCTCAACCTGCCTGAGCATCGATTTCGGGGGGATGCAGACAGTGAACTCAGAGGCTTCCAAGATGAGTTGGTGGGTATAGCGGAGGGGGGCGATGGCCACAGATAGGATGGGGGGCCTGTTGGAGATCGGCGAATGCCACGCTGCCACCATTGTGTTCGGTTTCTTGTTTCGGTCGAGAGCTGTCACCAGGGCCGCGACCCGCGGCGAGAGTAGGCGGTGATAATTGCGGACAGGTACCCTCATTTTGAATGGCATAATAGAATTACTGTGGCCCTTCAAGAAAAGGGTATGGTGAAAACCTAAGTCGCTCCGAGGGGACCAGCCGCGCAGTCGGCGGGAGAGCATTCGGGGGAGAGTCTCAGGGGAGGAGCATTGAATGGCCGTGCTGCCGCGCGGGACCTATGGCGGAGGTAGGTCAGGGCAAAGACAATTAGGGTGAAGGCTGCAATGCCCAGCAGGAGGGCTGAGATTGGATCCCACCCAGTGGAGGGATAGGACGGCTGCCCCTCCAGCAGCTGCATGTAGTGCTCCTCTACCCAGACAATGTCTGCGGATGTAATGTTCTCCTTGGACTGAGCGGCGGAGGTGACATAGTCAAGATTCCTGATGTAATAATATTCCAGGGTGTCCCAGTGCACGATGGCCGATCCTGTGATATGCCGCATCAGGTCCGTTATTGTGAGCTGCATCAGGTCCGTTGACCTGATGTGCCCGTTGACCATTATGGCGCCGCTGAAGAAGGTCAGGTCCACCGGCACCCATTGCCCCCCATTGCCGGGTAGGTATGCCATTGCCCATCCGTGCCAGGCGGCATTTGTGAGGTTGAAGCGGAGGTTATCCTCCGATTCGGTTGTCACGCCGGGGCTATAGATGGGTCCAATGGTGGTGTAGGCCGGGATTCCCAGTATTCTGCAGAATGCCACGTAGAGATTTGCTTGGTCGTCGCAGTCGCCTGCTCTGTCGGCGAAGGTCTGGGAGACAGACCGGGGCACAGACAGCTCCGAAGAATAGATCATGTTGTCCTCGAACCACTTGGCTATGCTGAGAAGGATCTGGAGCACGTTCTGCTCGTCCCCCTTTATGGCATAGGCAGTGTTGATGATTTCCTGACCGTTTGGCATCTCGGACACGTTGAAGGTGCCGGTTAGGGGATAGGACTGTTTAATCGACTCAGGTACGCTGGAAAGGTTGCCGGGGGAGGTCAGGTTCAGCTGGGCCTTATAGAGGGCGGCTCGAAAGGACATAAAGAGGGTGGCGTTCTGGCCGGGGCTGAGGGTGTCAACTGAGTTGATTGAGATCATGACATTTCCATCTTCGTCAGTGGAGGTCGAGTAGGCGACCTCCTTGCCATTCAGGGTGAGATTCGTGAGCACCACAGACTGGAATGTGGAGTTGGGGAAGATATTCTGGTTCAGCAGGTAGTAATAGGGTTCTCCTTGGTCCAATGGAGACTGGGGCTGGTTGCCGTTGGCGAGGGTAAAGGTTAGGTTGTAGGCATAGACGGGGGAGGCTGCGGAGCTACTCAGGAGGGCCAGTATGAGCAGAGGAAGGAGGGACATGGGGACACCTTTTTCCGGCGGAGAACAATGGCGCGCGGCAGTTAATCATTCCGGCCCCCATAGAAAAATATTCCTGTACCGCATGGGGCGTGGTTGGGCAATTCAGAAAGAATATTAATTCGTTGGTGCCAATAGAGAAATGAGTTTTGGAGGATAAAAAATGGCATTCTCAGCATACATACTTGGAGTGTCGGAGATAGGTAAGGAGAAAGAGGTTTTGGAGAAATGCCTCAGCCTGAAGGATGTGGTGGAGGGTACAATCGTATTTGGGGAGTACGACCTGATAGTGAAGATTATGACTGACGACGTCAAGGAGCTGAGTCGAAGGGTGGAGGATATTAGGAGGGTGGAGGGGCTTCTGAGGACCGCCACCCTCATCTCAATGCAGTAACCTCCCCTTTTTTTCATTTTTTATCGGTAAGAAGCATTGAGGGTCCTGCAGACAGTCCTGTAAATTGAGTCGATGGCATCGAACTTGAAGGCAAAATCCTGGGCTGCCTTCATCCTCTGCTTATACTGAGAATCTTCCACCAGGCTCTGGACGGAGCGCAACAGGATGTCCTCTCCCAGTTGGTCCTGCTGTATGGCCATGCCGAGTCCCATGTGCACAAGCGACTCAGCGATACCCTGGTGCTCCGAATGGGCAGGTGTGGGAATGACGACCATGGGTTTTCCATAGTAGATGGCCTCGGACACAGTATTGTGCCCTCCCCTGGTCACCAGTATGTCACATGCCTTCAGGTATGCGTGCCGGTCCCTGAGCCAGTTATAGACCTGGAGCCTCCCTCCATTGGTGCTGTGGGCGCCGTTCGGTTGGTCTGCAAGCCCTTTTGTGAGGACTATATTGTACCTCTCTGGAAAGTCCCTAAAGATTTCCTGAAGCCTGGCAGAGATTATCTGCTTCTCGGCCCTGGTGCCGCTGATCGCTGCCAGGACAAGGGGTCTGTCATCAAAACCCAGCATCTTCTTCATCTCCTCGGCTGGAGGCAGGGTGCCGGGCATCCTGGGTATGATGGGACCGACAAGCTTCACCTTGGATACATACTGGTTGGATGGAACGACGTTGACCTTGGCTATGGTGTAGGGTGGCGGGAAATCCGGGACCACTATGGCCTTGCTCAGCTTCCAAAGGCTCCCAAGCACTTCGAGTCCGGTCCTCTCCATGGTCCTCTTGATGCTGAGCCGATGCTTCGAGATCACAGGCGTCCTGGTCGGTATCATTATCCTGAGCTGGTGGAGCATAAGCACTGGTATGATGCGCCTCATCCTGGCGGCCAGCACGGTGGAGAGCCTGCTGTCGGCCACCACCAGGTCCGGCTTGAAGTGCTCTATGAGATTGAGTTCTGCCCCGACCTGCGCCATGAAGGTCAGGATCTCGCGCGGGCTGCCTGCCAGGGTCCTCCTGAAGTTGAAGGTGCCATCGTCCTTCTCGAAGACCTTTATTGCCTGAACCTCGCCCACGTTGAAGCCCTCGCGCCGGATGTATGGCACAGCCTCTCCATAGGAGGAGAAGTAAACGATGTGTCCCTTCTCCTGGAACCTGCGTGCCACGGGCATGCAGCGGCCGGCGTGGCCGAGGGCTATGCCGCAGGGGGCGAAGTAGATCCTCATGGGAGGGTCACTCAGGGGACATCCATATTCCTCTGGCGGATCTCTCCAGAGGGGCTGACTTCGGAGAAGACCTGGGCAGTGAAGGAGTAGATCTTTACATCGGTGGAGAGCCATGAATCCGGGGGAAGACCTGCCTTCATGCAACACTCGGAGAGGAACGTGGCCTCATCCCATCCCCACTCCACGGGTACCTGGGGGAGAAGAAGCCCCTTATGGAAGCCCTTTTCGACAACGAGCCCATCCCGGGCCACTTTGATAAGTTTCGGGTAATCGCAGGGGCGGTCAGACTTCAGCAGAAGAGGTGGTGTGAGGACGCTCACCTCAAAGACCACCCGGGAGAGCTCTGCTTTGACCATAGGATCAAAGCGTGGATCGCGGGTCGCGGCGCTTATGGCAGAGTCAATGGTAGCCTCAACCAAGGGTGAGTAAGGGAGAGGATAGCCGATGCACCCCCTGAGACACTTCCGGCCTCCGTCATACTCCTCTATGGTGACAAAGACCCCGGATTTCTCGCGGAGGGCCGGAGGAGCCTCCTCTGGAGGAGTCGGCTCGATGCCGCTGCGAAGGTATTCGATGACAGCATCTCGGGCGAGCCTGACCAAGAATCTTCCCTCATCAAGAGTTACCAATTGGGTCACCTAATCCGGCGAGAATGAGTGTTCTCCTAATGCCCTTCCAATGGGATCCGTGCCAATAAAGTTTTCCGCATGAAGGGCAAAGCCATCTGTGGGTAGCATTGAGAGCGGTGGCGCTGTTTGATTTTCCCGTGTGGTCAGGAATGAGGGGGGAGTTGCATTCAGGACACCTTGATCCCGGTGAAGGATCCTTCAGGAATGGGGCCATCTCTCTCAGGATCGCCGCATTCTCCGTCTCAGTAATCAGGAGGGATCTTATTCCGTCCCGCAATGCTCTCTTGTACAGTGCTGTGTCCTTGGTGAGCAGGACTCTCCCCTCGGCCCTTGCCTTCGATAGGAGGGCGTCGTCCTGGAGGATCGGCTCATAGGTGGTGTCAAAGCCGAGGATCCTGAGCCACCTTGCCAGCTTGCCGAGCATAGCATCGGCAATGAAGAGCAACGGTCACTCCTCGGGGAAGCTTCCCACTATGTACTGGAGAATATCCTCAGAGGACACAGTGCCAAGGACTTTCTCGCCATCAGTAACCAGGAGAGCCTGCAGCGCACCACTGGACATCGCCGAAGAGGCCTCCTTGAGCATTGTTTCGGGGCCGACGGTGGGGGACCCGACCTTCATGGCAGAGGAGATGGCAAGCTGCCGGATCCTCGATTTCTGGTGCTTCTCAGGAACGAATTTCTGGAACTCTATGAGTGAATTCAGCACCTCCCTGTCGGTGACAGTGCCCAAGAGGCGCCCCTCCTCACTGACCACTGGTATCACAGCGATGTTGTTCTCCAACAGCAGTTTCCTGGCATGGATGACTCGGTCGTGGGGTCGTATGATGGGGAAGTTCTTCCTCATGACCGAAGAAACTGTTACGGAAGTGGTTTCTAGGAGCTTCAGCATATTCCTCCGGAAAACGATGCCCAGAAGCGTTTCGCCGTAGTACATGGGAAGTGCGGCCGACAAGGTCTCCAGCATCAGCTTCGCGGCTTTCCTGACCGAGGTGTCATTGGAGAGGTTAGCCGGGAATTCCTTGAAGAAGCCGGAGATGTAGAGTGATTCGGGAGCCACTGCCCTGAGCCTCTGGGCGCCGACGCGGAAGAGGACGTCCCGGTGTGAGAGCGAGCCCAGGAGCTTACCGCCGTCGTCGATACAGATGCTTTCAGCGCCCAGCTTGTTAAGGTTCTCCAGGGCATCGAGGAGCGGCCTGTTCTTATCTAGAGTTGGGAATTCTTTGGATATTATATCGGTGAGCTTCACTTTGATTCATCCTCCTTGGTGAGATACCTCACAAAATCAAATTTTGTAATCAAGCCAATCATCTCCCCCTTCCGGTTGACCACCGGCATGCCCCCTATGCCGTCGTCTATCAGCCTCTTGGCCGCCCCGGCAGCATCACCATTCCCTTCAACGACTTTGGGGTTTGGAGTCATCACATCCTCAGCGGTGGGGATCAGGTAGATGCGGGTCTGGAAGACCTCCCCATCCCTCACCTTCCCCTTGTGGAACGCGTCGCCCACTTTTCTCGGTGCGAGTAGTGCAAGGTCGCTCTCGGTTATGATGCCGACCGGGCGCTGGCCATCCAGCACCACAACCCTGTCAATGGTCCTGTCCTGTATGAGGTCCATGGCCCTCGAGATGCTGTGGGTCACGTTCACGGTTGGGACGTTCTCCTTTAGCTGGAAGAGATCTTTCACCTTGAGCTCGCCCATGCAGGTCTCGGAAAAATAGCGGGTCAGGTCAGTTTTTGTGATTATGCCAACGAGGTCGCCCTTGGGATCGACCACCGGCAGCCCGCGGACGTTCCTGGCGACCATCTTTCTGGCAGCCTCACCAATGCTGTCCTCCTCACCTATGGTTGTGACGGGGGTCTTCATTATCTCGTCCACAAGAATGGAGTCCAGATCCCTCTGCCTCATCTTGTAGTCGCTGAGGCTCTTGATAATGTCTCTTCGGGTCAGCGTACCCACTGGACGGGATCCATCCACAACGACAAGCCTGCTCAGGCGCTCCTTCATCATTGTCTTCCTTGCGTGTGACACAGTCTCAGCGCGGTTGATTACTATCACAGGGCTTTGCATGATCTTTTTTACCAACATCTTTTTCGCACCATTCCCATTGGGGGATCACATCTCTCCGGAAATAAGCTGATGAAACGCACCCGGTTTGAAAAGGTGCGGGGGCTTAAAACTTTTATGCCATGCATGGGGGCGCAGAGAGGCAGCGTGACCAACTATGGAAAAAAGTTTTCCCATGCCCTAGCCCTTCTAATGCACTTTCAGAGGCCGACGCCTGCCCTGCATTCCTCGCACAGAAATTGGCCATTCGTCTCCTTGATGGTGTCAGACCATTCTTCGCAGTTGTCACAGTAGCCAGCAAGGACCTCACCCTTTCTTGAAGAGAGGAGCCGGTTCCTGCCGGCCTCAGTAAGCACTTCCACAAGCTCTGGAGCCGTAGACAGTATATCCCTGGAGGTCAAGATGCCCACCATTTCTCCCCTGGACATAACTACCAGACGCCTCATCTTCAGCTTGGCCATCTTCCTGGCAGCCTCCATAACTTCGGCCTTTGGATCGATAACGGAGAGCGGCGACGACATGATGTTCTTTGACAGGGTTGTGTCTGGGTTTAGGCCCCTTGCGAGGAGTCGCTCCACGAGATCTCGTTCGGTTATTATGCCCACGGGTCGCCCTTCCTTTGTGATAATCACGGACCCTACATCATTCCCGCTCATGGAGGAGGCGACCTGCTTGGCAGTGGCACTCTCGGGGAGGGTTATGGGTTTTTTAGACATTACATCGGCTACAAGTACCCTCGCGCGGATACGTACCATTTGCAGCCCCAATTGAGTATAGGCGGGCGCGATATATATAATATCTTGAATGTCAGCGGATGCTGCATCCGCCCCTCGGAAGGAGCGTTTCGATGTCTTGGTCGGGTATGGCATGGACCAGGTCTGAGAGATCGCCTGCCCTTTGGGCCAAGAGCTCCCTTATGCCTCGGATCAGCTCCTTGCCCTCCAGGTCGCCCGGTACGAGGGTTACGGATGGAGTCCCCAGGCCCACCGATTCCTGCGAGACTGAAACCCTGAGCCGGTATGCACCCTCCACAAATTCGACCCAGAGATAAATCCGGAGCGGGGCGTTGCGGATATAGTTCTTTGTGCCATAGATCATGAATGCGCCTTTGCCAAGGTATTCACCCGTAGGGGGCGTCTTGCTAACCTGCCCGGGCAGAACCCAGTAGCCGTCGGCTGCCGCCAGCCCTGCGCCCCACGCACGCGAGTAGGAGACCGCAAAGGAGACAGCTTCCCTCTTGCTAGTCTCGGCGACCTCCATATTTTCAGCTTTTATCAATACTGTCGATCCTCCCGGAATGTCGCCGTGAACAAATATGTCCCTCTGCCCCAGGTGCTTCTTGACCAGTATCTCGTTCTGGGTGGAGTCCCTTCCCCCGATCATCAGCAGGTTGTCTGAGCTCCTGAGCCACCGGAACTTCTCATACCACTCCTTTTTCATCGCCTTGAGGGTCGTCTGCTTGGGTATCTTCGTCAGGCCCTCTCGGGCCTCCCGCAGCTTCGCCTCGGTTTCCTTCAGGGCCCCAGAAAGCCCCTCCAGCTTCCTCGCCGAGTCCTTTGATTCCCTGAAGCGCCTCTCGGCATTGGAGGTGGCGGAGTCACGGAAGTCGATGATGACAGGCCTCCCCCCAAGGCAGAGTTCCATGGATGCCTCCGAGGGTTTCACCTCGCTTGCACCCACTTTCGCCAGGGAGGCCATTATGGCGTCCCATCCCATGCCTCCCCTCCGGCTTTTCAGTACGAGGTCTATCGCCCCCTGGACTTCTGCAAGGTGGGACATGATCAGAATCCCCTCCTCCGACGCCTCCCTCCGACGCTCCTCCAGTTCATTGATGTGGCGCCTTTGCCGCTCCAGTATGGATTCCAGATTGGCTATGGCCATCTCCGCCGGGCTCTTCATCCGTGCTTCGGCCTCCTGGGCGGCAACTGCTGAGAAATAATCGTCCACCGCCTCGTTGAAGGAGGAAAATCGCTTCCTCTCCCCTACCACAGAGCTGAAGTCGAGAGGGTGGAAAGAGAAGGCCCGACCATCCCTGATCACCTGATTCGGCTGCAGTCTGAGGGCATTCACCTCGGCAATCAGCTCCCGCGTTTGCTGCAGAAAGTGGCTGAGGTCGGACCTGCTGAGGGCTTCGGCCGGAAGGGTCGGCTCGATTGAAGAGCGGAGGAGCCCCTCCTCAGCCATCTCGGGGGGTATGTTGAACGCCCTGGTGAGGGCTCTGACCGACGCGACCTTCTGTGAGGCTATCGGTTCCAATGGCGGGTCCGAGGCGATGTCTGCGCCCCTTTGGGGTGGAGGGAGGTATGGAAGGTTGACCCCAAGGCTCCGGTCCTTCATTTGGCGCCGGACAAGGGCATATTTGATAGTCTGATTGGAGTCGGCCACTATGATGTTTCCATCACCGAAGAGCTCTATGTAGAAATGCAGTGCGCCCTCTGCGCCTAGGAGGTCCATCCGTAGGATCCTATCGAAGTCGACCTGTGAAAGCCCCTCAACCCGCCGGCCATTGAGCAGGCGACGGAGGAGGGCGGCCTGCGGCGTCGGCTTCTCAGGGATTGCCAGTCTGTAGCTGGTTAGGTTAAGGCGTCTCGGGAGGTCCAGTAGGAGGTTGGAGTAGCCCTCCTTCCCTCTGAACTTCAGGAGGAAGGCCCCGCCCTGGAGCTGATAGACATTCTCAAGGCGAGCACTTATAAGGGCGGGTTGGAGTTCTTTTACGATAGCAAGGAGGTCCAGGGATGTCAAGCCAAGCTTCACAGCAGGCACCCGCGAAGCAAACACCCTACAGGAAGATGTACTATATAAGGGTCGCATTTGCGGTGGTTGCCGGCATAATTTCTGGCGCGATGAACATCATAGGGGTATACGGTGTCTTAATCGCATTGGCCATTTTCCTGCTCAGCTATGTCTTCTTCAAGTATGTGACAAAAGGGCTGGCCGCCGCGGTCCTGGACAAGAACAAATTCATCCTCACGGCCATCTTCTCCTACTTCTTCATCTGGTTCGTCGTCTGGACCATCACGATCAACCTTCTGTATCCGATGGTTCCTTAGCCTTTGGCTTTTTCCTCTCCCTTGCCTTTTTCCTGGGCTTGATCTCGAATGAGGAGTCGTCCCCCTCTGCCACAGGGGCCGCAGCCGGCTGCTCGTCCTTGAGTGGGTAATCAGGATAGTTCGCCTTCAGCTCCGAGAGCATCCTGAGGGCGATCTCCCACGCTATGAGGAAGCCCCTCTCGTACTCGTCTGTTGTGGAGCGGTAGGCCTCCTGTTTGAACCTCTCGGAGAGGGCAAGGATGCCCCCGGGGTCGCCTCCCCTGTAGAGCTTGACGAAAAGCGAGCTATTGTCTCTCTCCCTGGCAGCCGTGTATATCCCCCTTACGGCGTCATAGAACCCACGCCCCCCTTCGCCGAAACCTGCCGTCTTTGATTTCAGCGGGGCCAGGTCCTGCTCTGCCCTGACAAGGCTCTTGAAGTAGACGTAGCGGACAATCTGGGAGGACTCCCGGTCTAACTTGTGGAGCTGATCATACATCGACAAGCTTTTTGCACGGCATTCTTATTTCCATCCTCGGACTTATGAAATCTCCGATGGGAAAAATGAAGGCCTCAGAGGTAGCGGAGGCGATAGGCATCCTGGAGACCGAGCTCCCGCGGGATGTGGAGCGGGCCCTTAGGGATATGGCAGGCGGTGAGGAGGGCATTGCGGCAGAGGTGCTGGATATTTTACTCGCCAATATCGACTGCGCCAGGGATCGGAGGGTTCCGATGTGTCAGGACACCGGCAGCCTGATCTTCTTCCTCTCTTCCGGCCACTGCCGCCCCGAGCATGGGGACGCCATTTCGGAGGGCATCAGGATGGCCACTTCCAAAGTCCCACTCAGGGCCAACACAGTGAACCCCTTCACCAGGGAAAACGAAGGGAGCAATCTGGGAAGGGGAAGCCCCGCCATTCATTTCGAGCTGGACAGTTCCCTCGGGGATGACGTGAGGCTGGGCATATTGGCCAAGGGGGCAGGGTCTGAAAACGTGGGAAGGGGGTTCATGCTGGAGCCAGACCTCGGCATCCAGGGGATAAGGGAGGCGGTCCTCGAGACCGTAAGGAGCGCAGGGGGCAAGCCCTGCCCACCGATAGTCCTAGGTGTCGGCATAGGAGGCACGTCTGATACTGCCGCCCTGATGTCGAAGAAGGCGCTGATGAAGCGGCTGGATGCCCCGGCGGATGACCGCCGTTCAGAGGCGCTGGAGCGGGATCTGATGAAGGCTGTGAATGACCTTGGGGTTGGCCCAATGGGGCTTGGGGGGAAGCACACAGCCCTGGGGGTCAGAGTTGAGTGGGCGCAT
>CAYZHK010000011.1:0-28450 GCA_964477685.1 uncultured Nitrososphaerota archaeon | reverse complement strand
AGGGTCGACCTTGACATATGGCTTCAGAATAGCCATTGCCTCGTTCATTGCCTCTGCAGAGCAGAGGACCTCGGGCACATAGCACTCGCCGGTTTCATACTTGTGGCTGACCTCGTTCATGCCCTTGGCGCATCCCTCCATGATGGCCTCGTATGCATCGATCTTATTGGCAATCGCCTCTTGGGCGAATTGCTTTGCCTTGTCGACATCTCCGTCGACAACAGCTTGGGATAAGCCCTTCAGAATTTCCTCTTTCATAGCAAACCCTTTAAAATTCCTCGGGATTTACAGTTTAAATAGATTTGGTCTGTTTTCAGTTAGTTAATAACATGTAGTAACAATAATCGCTTTATGCTGAAAAAAAATTACAATGTTCAGATCAAACAAGCAGAAAATAGAAATTGGGGAAAAATATGTCTCAACCTCAACAACCACCACAACACCCACCCCAGGAATGGGCACCAGCTATGATCCCCAGCCTCTTCATAATCGGGGACATCACTTTCGGACTGTGGGCCTTCGCCACAGGACGTGTGGACCTCGAGACAATAACAGTCCTTGGTGAATGGATCCTGGCACTGTCCATACCCCTTCTGATGCTAGGCATGGTCGACATGCGCAGGGGAGATATCCTCGGCGCGACCCTGAACATGGTATTCGGCGGTATACTAGGTCTGGGCGTTGGGTTCAGCTTCATGAGGACCCTCTGGCAGTCGCCATTGGCGATGACGCTCGACGGCCACTTCCTCTTCATGGGCGCAGTCATTCTTCTCTTGCTAGTCTCTGTGGCCATCAGGTTCTCCAAGCTAATGGCCATATTCATGGCAGAGATCTCCATTGCCCTCTTCTGCATAAGCCTGGCAACGATGGGCGTCATACCCGAGCCGGTGGGCTTCATGGTAGGCGGCTGGCTTGCCTTCTTCTTCTCGGTGTTCGCAGTGTATGCAGCAACTGCCAACATACTGATGTTCGTGAACAAGAAACCTGTGCTGCCATTCTTCTAATCTTCCCTTTTTTTATATGAAAAAGTTAATGTGGCGCTTTCAAATATGCAGGTCAGCTAGCCTAAAAATATCGGCCCAGAGAACAAATAGGATCTATGGCAAATGGCGGCGCAGGTGCGGAAACTTCCCAAGTCCCCGATTCCGGGAGTGATCAAGCGAAACACGGTTCTGCTGACGGTAGTGCAGGCCCTCTTCGCAGGGGCCTTCCAGAGCGTCATGGTGATAGCGGCGCTTGGAATATTCTTCTTCACCCACTCCGCAACCCTCGGCGGCCTTGCCTCAGCGGTGGCCATCGGGGGGCGCGTCCTGGTGGCGTATGGCGCGGGCAGGCTCATGGACCGGCTGGGAAGGAAAACGGTCCTCTATGGGGGCATCGCAGTCAGCTGCGCTGCCATTCTGCTGATGGCCTATGCGCTCTATTGGTCTTCTGTCTGGCTCTTCTGGGCAGGAATCTTTGCCTTTGGCTCGGGGGCAGGCGTCATGAACCTGCTGCGGGTGCCGGTGACGGATATGTACCCGGCAAGCCGCCGGGGGGAGGGTATGGGATACCTGCTGACCGGAAGCGTTGTGGGGACGTTCATGGCCCCACTCCTCTCGGTATTCGCACCCTATCTGGACTTTATGAGTCTGGGCTCCTACGTTGTAATGCTTCTCGTATCGGTGCCCGTCATGCTGCTGGGGGCACTCTTTGTGAAACTCGTCAGCCCTGACACCCGTGAAATCCTGAGCAACCTTAGGGAGTACTATCCAAAGGAGAACTTCGGCATTTCAATCGCAGGGAGTGCGTATGGCGGGGTGTCCATGCAGGAGGCATTGGTGACCCGCTCCCTCATAGGGGCCTTCATAACATCTGCTTTCTCGTGAGGGGGCATGGTGATGGGGATGTCGCTGGTTTCCATCATACTTCAGGAATACGGTGTGTCTCTGACGCTGATCAATGTCTCAGTGTCCCTGCATGTTTTCGGCATGTTCGGGCTTTCGATCCCCATGGGGTGGATGGCTGACAGGTACGGACGGAAGTTCGTGATAGCCCTGGGAGGGGTGATACTGGCAATCGGGGCGTTCCTGATGCCGATCACGGCCGAATACTGGGTGATAACCGTGGGCGTATTCCTCATAGGGCTGGGGTGGAGCGCCACCAATGTGGCCTCGACCGCCCTCATCTGCGACCTGACACCGGGCCCCAAGAGGGGGGGCATCCTGGGGGCGAATGACGTGGTGACCGGGGTGACATCCGTTGCCTTTCCGACGCTGGGCGGTGCCATACTCTCCGTATTCGGCTTTGTCACGTTCGGTGTGGCAGGGATCCTGGTAGCGCTGCCGGTTGTGCTGGGCGTGCTGCCCATCAGGGAAACGGTATCAAAGTAGGGCAGCCGGAAATGGGAGGGCCCTGCCTCGGCAGGAGAGCGATGCCACTGCCGGTGGCGTTCAGTCGATCAGGAGGAGGGCCGCCCCCTGGGGCTTGCCCCTGACGGGGAAGACGACTGAGCTGCCGGCATTTTTTGCGGTCTTTATCATGTTTATCCCCACGGCGTGCTCAGGGAATCGCATCATGGTCGGGTATATGCAGGTCTTCTGGGAGACGTCGCATTTTGTGCAGAGCATGCAAGAGCCCGCCATAAAGCCCGTGGCGAAGACGCAGCCATGGTTGAAGGCCAACCGCTCCAGCTCCAGCACAGCCAAAAGGATCCTTTTCCCGTCCACCAGCCATTTGCCGTAGTAATCCTGGGCCTTCTCCTTCAGCTGGGCCGGGACTTCAGGGTCATACATGTACCTCATGACATTCATGGTCACGTCCTCGCTGGACTCGGCGCTGGTCTTGAATTTCATGAAGAGGGCGTAGCGGTAGTCCCTGAGCATCTTCCTGAACTCGTCGACCGACGGGGCATAGGGGGGGCAGCAGAATTTGAGCCCGTAGTCGTCGCAGCCGGTCAGGCACTTCAGTCGGACCCTGTCCTCGACCACAACCTTGCTGGCGGGTATCACCTTCGCCTCGACCGCGCCAAGCTCTTTTGCCTTTTTCACCAGGTATGAAAAATCGGTGGCTCTCATTCGGGTAGCCTCAAGCTCGCCATTTTCGAGGGTATATATTAATCTCCCCAAGATTCCACGGACCTTCGAGAAGGTAGACGTGGAGTGGATGCTCCGCCATCGATCCGCTTATTAATGGTCAAGCCCAATTATTCCTATAGGTCTTGTTCTATGGCAGTCGAAAGGTCCGGGGACACCTACCCAAAGTTCCGGGCAGTGGCCGTCCAGGCTGCGCCGGTATTCCTCAACAGGGAGGCGACCATATCGAAGGTGGACGAACTCGTAGCCAGGGCAAAGGGGATAGGGGCAGACATTGTTGTCCTTGGGGAGTCGTTCGTCCCGGCATTCCCCCTCTGGAACATAGTCTACGCCCCCCTCGACCAGCACGAGTTCTACAGGCGGCTCTTCGAGAATGCCGTTGAGGTGCCGAGCCCGGCGCTGGAGAGGATCGCGACCATAGCCCGGAGGCACAAGGTCTTCCTCTCGGTTGGGGTGACGGAGAAGGGCCCCCTGAGCATGGGGGCCATGTGGAACACCAACCTCCTCTTCGACCGCACCGGGAGGCTCATCAGTAAACACCAAAAGCTCGTACCCACCTGGGCCGAGAAGCTGACCTGGGCACGGGGGGACGGCTCCTCGCTGAGGGTGGTCCAGACTGAGATAGGGAAGATTGGCGTCCTGAACTGCGGGGAGAACACCAACCCGCTGGCCCGCTTCGCACTCCTGGCGCAGGGGGAGCAGGTCCACATTGCCACCTATCCGCCTGCCTGGCCCTTCAAGCGCCATGGTGCCGCCGGCAACTACAACCTGAAGGAGGCCATCAGGATCAGGTCCGCGGCCCACTCCTTCGAGGGAAAGGTCTTCAACATCGTCTCCTCATGCTGCCTGGATGGCGATGCCATCGACCAGGTATCCAGGGGTGACCATGACATGCGGGCATTCCTCGAGGCCTGTCCGCCGCCGGCCACAATGATACTCGGCCCGACAGGGGAGCTCATCGCTGAACCACTGGTTGGGAAGGAGGGGATGATATCCGCGGACATCGACATTGCGCTCAGCATCGAGCAGAAGGAGATACACGACATTGTCGGCTACTACAACCGCTTTGATGTCTTCAGGTTCGAGGTGGACTTCTCCCCCAACCTGCCCCTCTGGCCCAAGGGGCTGGACGAAGAGGAGGGTGGAGGGCAGGAAAAAGAGGAGAAAGACAAGGAATGCACCAACAGGTAAGGGACAGCGCCCGGAGGATGTTGGGCACCTGAGTATGCTGTCGAATGGTGGGCCGAAGGGCAATGGGATATGGTGCAACAGGCCCGCCAGGGCGGCCAGCCTATGCTGATTCCGAATGGGCATCATTCGGTGGGGCAGGCGGGCGGAGTGGGAGAAGATGCTGCTAGGCCAGGCTGAAGGCTTCCCCCGGCTTGAGCACAACAACCTTTGCCCTCTTGCCGACCCAGTTCCTGAAGTCTTCAGGGTTGGCATCTAAATAATGCATAGGCACTACAACCTTAGGCTTGATCCTTTCCACAGCCTCTGCAGCTTCCCGGACATCCATGGTGTATGTGCCGCCAATGGGCAGGAGGGCGGCGTCTACCGGACCCAGCGAGCCCATCTCGGCTATGAGGTCTGTGTCCCCTGCATGGTAGATGGTTCTGCCACCAGAGGTGAGCAGGTAACCGAGGCACTCGCCCCTCCTGTGGGCCTTAACCGTCGAGGCGCCCCCCGGGGTGTTGTAGGAGTGTACGGCCCTGACAGCCAGATCACCGAATTGGTAGGCATCTCCGGGCTTCATGGCGATCATCCCTCTCCCCAGCCTGTCGGCGCAGGCACTTGGCGCCAGGACCCCTGCGCCCTCCTTGGAAACGGCATCAAGAATCTCCTTCCTGCAGTGGTCGGCGTGATGGTGGGTAATGAGCACCAGGCCGGCTTTCTCGGCGCCCCTGACAAGCCCCTCTGGGAACCTGGAGTCGGGGGCTGAGGGGTCGACGTGGACTGTGGCCTTGCCAGCCTTTATCTGGAACCAGGAGTGGGTCATCCATCGGATCTCCAAAGCTATCACCTGGGAGACACTATGCCGGCCATGGGTAATTAGTTTTACAGCGCTCTGCGGAGGGGGGAGAGGTGCCGCTGCCCATGCCTGGGGTGCGATATGGATATATCGGGTTGAGCCAAAGGGAGAACCTAGGCGGCCGAATAGAATGATAGGGATGGTTCCCGTCCAGCAGACCCTTGGGCTCACGGCGATATTGACCCTCATCATTGCGCTCGTCATAGTGTGGATCATCGTCTCGATCCCCGTCTGGCTTGCCGCCAAGGCAGTCACGAAGGGCAAGGCGAGTTTCGGTCAGGCGATGGGCGCCACGGTCCTGGGACCCATAATCTTCGTGATCGTGCTGGTTGTGGCAGCGGTTTTTCTGGACATACTGGTCGGGGCAATGGCGTATGTGCTGGCGCTGATCCTGGCGCTCTTGGGCTGGGTATGGG
Source organism: uncultured Nitrososphaerota archaeon (assembly GCA_964477685.1). Lineage (GTDB taxonomy): Archaea > Thermoproteota > Methanomethylicia > Methanomethylicales > Methanomethylicaceae > JACTUC01. The sequence continues at coordinate 22,931 of CAYZHK010000011.1, read as the reverse complement.
CCTACAAGGCAAGCTTCCACACCGGCTGGCTTGCCGCCTTCGGCATAGCAATACTGGCCGTGGTGATCACATTTGTCCTCCTCTTCATCATTGACATCCTCTTGGCAGGGGCGCTCGGGGGCCTCATCCCGTCGCTCTCCTATCCCTCGATCTGACAGACATACTAATTGTTGGCCGACTGCCCCAGGCCGAGTTGTGTCATGACGCCGCCCCGTCGCTGTCATGGACTCAGCTTATCAGTTTGCCGCACCCCAGTGGAGACCGGGGAAGGGAAATGGGAAGGAGAAGGTATGCGGCGCGGAAGGACCCCTATGCAATGACCGCCGGGGTTGTAGCCAGGGCGCATCAAGGTGGCGCTCCGGCAAAGCCTATCCCCCCATCGTCGTTGCTGCAGGAAACTATTGCTGCATAGAGAGGCAACTGGTCGGGTGTGTGATGAGGGGGCCCTCTTCGCTTTTCCCTTCACTGCCCACTGCTGGGGGGCTAGCTTAAATTCAGGCTGGAGAGAGTCTTAACCATGTCCAAGACCAACGATGACGTCCTATGGCATGGCAGGCCATGGATCACACCCCAGGTTGTGGGGGTCACCATCCTAGTTGTGGCGCTTGGGGTAATCGCTGCGTGGCTGGAGATCATCCTGGAGGATGCCTTTGTCCCGGTGTTGGGAATGTGGCTCATCCTTTGGACATCTCTGGTGCTCGGTGTCGTCTGGTTCGTCCCGGTCCTCCGCTATATCCTGGAGAGGGCCACAGAAAGGTATACCCTCAGGAGGATAGGGGTGGAGGTCGAGCGGGGGATCATAAGCAAGAGGAATATCGTCCTCTCCACGGGTGGCTTCTCGGATATGCAGGTGATAAGGAGTCCCATAGGGCGGCTGCTCAACGTGGGTGACATAGTCATAAGGTCAGAGGGCGAGCACGACATCCGGCTCAAGAAGATCCGGAAACCGGTGGAAACCATGGGGCAGATCCGCGAAGTGATGTCCAGGCCCCTGGTCAAGTTCACGAACGGCGACAGACCGGACCGCTACGGCGGGCATCCTACTTCCGCCGGATCTTAGTGAAGGGGATCATCTTCGGGACTTCGCGGGCATACTTCTCGTAGGCTTCGCCGTAGAGCATCCTCAGCTCCCTCTCCTCCAGATCCTCAAGGAAGAAGTAGAACCAGGCGAAGAGGAATATGCCGCCCAACAGAATAAAGGAATAGTCCAGGACCAGCCATAGCCCTACAGTCAGGAGCATGATGCTGAAGTAGAGGGGGTGGCGTACTAGCCTATAGGGCCCGACCACCACAAGCGGCTCCTCCCGCCCCGAGGGCTTCTCCGGGGGGATCCGCTTAGCCCATTTGCGGACAGTGACATAGGTGGAGATGGCCACATCCCTGATGCGCCTGAACTTGAAGAACCAGGCGAGGAATAGAGCAGCAGCTGCTAGGATGGCGATTCCAAAGATGAAGAATGGAAAAGGCATTCCCAAGCGGATGGGGATTCTCAGGAGGAGCATTACGAGATAGCCCAGTATGAAGGCCAGCGAGACGATGAAGAGGATGAGTGCCACCAGAAGGCCTAGTCCTGCATTGCTTGGGGGGCTTTCCATGGCTCTTCCCCAGTAGGTTACTCGTGACCCGGGGTAATAAGGCTACAACAGCCAGGAAGAGACACGCCTGCCATTGCCCTGCGACCCTTGTGCAAGAAGGCGCTCGGCAGCAGGGCGAAGAATTTAACCGGCAAGCCGCATCAACATATCACGTATGCCCGCCGTCGCGAGTCCCTTGAAGCGCCTGCTCTGGTGGCTCATTGCAGGGACAAGGGGCGGGGAGTCTAGGGCTCGCATAATCCTCAGCATTCACGACATACCAAAGAATGCGAATCAGCTCTCGGAGGGGCTGGGCATCGAATACAAGACGGTGAGGCACCACCTCGACGTCATGATGAAGAACGGCCTCATCTCCAGCGTCGGAGAGGGTTATGGCACGACCTACTTCCTCAGTAACGAGATGGAGGCAAACTTCTCGGTCTTTGAGGAGATTTGGGGAAAAATTGGGAAAAAGGAGAATAAACGCAGGGGAGGAGATAAGTGATGATGAGCAACAGGGCATTGGCGCTGGCGGTCATAGTTGTTGTAGTGGGGGTAGTAGTCGCCACGGGCCTCATACCGCAGGTCGCCGATACAGTCAGGGGGAGGTGGGGGCACGGGTCAGGAGGGCAGGGAGACCTCGACGTCTATTACGAGGTTAGGGCAGTTATCTCCAGCGTCAACATCGTCCTCTCCTCAGCCCTCCTCCTCATCTATGCGGACACCTATAGGAGGATGAGGTCCCACTTCTCCCTCGCGCTGATCCTCTTTTCGCTGGTCCTCTTCTTCTACTCGGCTACGGCCCATCCAGCTCTCCAGAGCATATTCGGCTACGGTAGTGCCGGGCTCGGCCCATTCGCAATGCTCCCGGACATTTTCGCCTGCGGTGCCATGGCGATACTCATATACCTTAGCCTGGAATGAGACCCCCTTCCTAGGTGCAATTTGGGTATGTCTTGGGGATAATCTTGGAAAATCGATAATATTCCTCCCGGGCAGTGGTTCCTGTAAAAGGGAGGCTGGAAAATGGAAAAGAGAATGATGTTCAGCTTAGCGGCTCTGGCCATAGTGGCAGTTGCAGCCCTTTCGGTTGCAAGCGCATATGCCAACCCAAGCGCATTGTCAGCATTGACCCCTGCTACCGGCGACTGCGACCAAGACATTCTACAGGCGAGGTTGCGGACGCAGGATAGGGACTGCGATGGCACATGCAATGGCACAATGACCCAGAACAGGGCTCAGGCCCAGCTCAGCAATGGCAATGGTACCGGCTGCAGCAGCCACCAGGTCAGGCTTATGCAGCAGAGCTGTGAATGCCTCAGCCTAGGGGGACAGGCGGAGCAGAGTGCCATTCAGGTTAGGAACCAAATGATGGCTCAGAACTGCAACAACAGACCATAATCCTTTTTTTAAAAAAATGCACAGGCACCCAGAGAAGCGGATGCCTGCTTTTTTATGATGAAAAAATTAATTGTGGGGGGAGGCTCGCCTCTCGGAGTATCCTTGGCTCAGGATCGAGTTGCCCTCGGTGCTGGCTTCGTAGGTCTGTTGCCTCGGGCTCGACCGCTCACCTCTGTCTCGGCCTCGACTGCTGCTCCGCCCCTCGCTGGATCCGCCGAAGTAGCCGTCGCGCCTTGGTCCGCTGCCACGACTGTGTCCGTATCTGGACCCTCCGTTTCCGCCGCCATAGCCGCCTCTGCGCCCGTCGCGGTCGCCATAGCCGCCATACCGCCGGGACCCACCAAAGTGCCTACTGTTGCCGCCGTTCCCGCCCCTCCGCTCTCCGCCGAAGCCGTCGCGGCCCCTCTCGCCCCTCCTGAAGGGGAGCCTCTCGTAGTCCTTAACGGGTATCTCCTCCATGTCAAAGTCGAAAGCGTTGACAACCCGCGAGAGGGAGTCGAAATCCTCCCTTGTGAGGAGAACGATAGCCTTGCCGGTCTTGCCGGCCCTAGCTGTCCTTCCTATCCGGTTCACGTAGTCCTCAGGGTTGCTGGGGACGCTATAGTTGAATATGTGGCTGACGTCCTTGAAGTCCAGCCCGCGGGCAGCCACGTCCGTCGCGACGAGGACGTCGATCTCCCCGCCGTGGAAACGCTCGATGGTGTTTTCCCTCCGTGCCTGGGTCAGCCCGCCGTGGAGCGGCTCGGCGTTTATGCTGTTCTGCCGCAGGTTCTGGGAGAGGAGGTCCACATCGTGCCTCGAGTTGCAGAAGATGATCCCAAGCTCCGGATCCTCCTTCTTCAGGAGATGGACCAAGAGCGAGAACTTCGACTGCCTGTCGACCTGGCAGTAGTACTGCTTGAGATCCTCCTCGCGGACCTTGATCGCGGTCTTTACCCTCTTGGGGTCGCGGGTTATCCTGTCGCAGATCGACGCCAGGTTGTCGGGCATCGTCGCGCTGAACAGGAGGGTCTGCCTCTCCTTTGGCACATAGGCCGATATGGCCTGGATGTCGTCGATGAAGCCCATGTCGATCATCCTGTCCGCCTCGTCCAGTATGAAGGTGTGGACGTTGCCGAGGTCAAGGTTGCCGCGGTTGATGTGGTCCATCACCCTACCGGGGGTGCCGACGATGATCTCGGCCCTCCTGATGCCATTTACTTGGGGGCCCAGGGGGACCCCGCCGTAGACGCACTGGATCCGGAGGCCCTTGTGCTTCGAGAATTTCTCGAGCTCCCCTGTGATCTGGATCGCCAGCTCCCTGGTCGGGCAGAGGATAAGCGCCTGGGTCTTTATCCCCGGCTTTACCTTCTCCACGAGTGGTATGCCGAAGGCCCCGGTTTTCCCCGAGCCTGTCTCGGACTGGCCTATAACATCATTCCCCGACTTTATGAGGGGGATCGTCTCGCACTGGATCTTTGTGGGTTCCTTGAACCCCATTTCGCCCAGCGACTTCAGTATACTACCATCTAGGTTAAAATCTTCAAATTTCATTACCCATTACCTCTTTTTCCGTTTCTTCCATTCGTTTTTCTTCTTCCTTCGTTCTTTGCCGGCACCACGCCGGCGAGTGAATAAAGCTACAAAAGCAATAGAATTAGCATGAACAGCCTTTCGCTTGGACAGCTAACGCTATTTTCGGAGCCTCTGCACTTTAATATCCATCAAGTTTGCAAATAAGTATATAAACTTTTAGCCTCCGCGGGGGAAGGGGGCAGATTCCCCCTCCTCAGAACCCATAGATCTTCGAGTACTTCTCGTTCAGGTAGCGGACGAAGTGGCTCGGGTCTATCTCTTCTCCGGTGATCTTCTTCAGCATGACCAGCGGATCGTAAAGGTTGCCCAGCAGGTGGACGTTGCCCTTCAGCCACTCCCGCACAGGGGCAAATCTGCCACCTGCGATCCCTTCCCTCCATTCGGGCATATCCCTGTTGAGCTTGGAGAGGAGGTGTCCTGAGTAGATGTTGCCCAAGGCATAGGACGGGAAGTAGCCAAAGTAGCCGTGGGACCAGTGGACATCCTGGAGGACACCCTCGGCGTTGTCCTTGATCTCGATGCCAAGGTAATCCATGTACTTCTGGTTCCAGATCTGGGGGAGTTCGCTCACGCCAATCTTCCCCGCCATGAGGTCCCTCTCGATCTCGAACCTTATAATGAGGTGCATGGAGTAGGTAACCTCGTCGGCATCCACCCTGATCTTGGAGGGGCGGACACCGTTGAGCGCATGGATGAACTTGCCCAGCACCAGGTCGGCAAGGGTTTCCCCAGTCGCCTCCTTGAGCCTTGGGAGGAAGTAGGAGCAGAACTCGGGCGACCTCCCGACAATGTTCTCAACGAACCTCGATTGGGACTCGTGCCATCCATAGGAGTTGGGCTGCCCCACAGGCGTGTAGATCCACTCGCGCCTGAGGCCCTGGTCATAGAGGGCATGCCCCCCTTCATGGAGGACCGAGCAGACCGAGGATGCGAAGTTGTCCTCATAGTAGTGCGTGGTTATCCTGACGTCGTCATACGTGCCTGAGGTGAACGGGTGCTCTGTCTCGTCCAGCCTCCCCCTGGCAGTGGGCGTTTCCGTCTCGTAGCCAATGAAGTCCATGGCCATCTTGGAGAGCCTTTTCTGCACCTCCACCACTACAGGCCTCTTCAGTATATGTGAGTCGGGCTGCGAGGGGGAGCTGACGCACTTCTGGATGATGGGTAGGAGGCCCGCCTTGAGCCTATCGAAGACAACCGTAATCGTCGCCTGGGAGAACTTTGGCTCGAACGCGTCGATGAGGGCGTCGTAGGTGTTCTTGACTCCCTTGACCTCAAGGAGGAGGTTTGCCCACTCCTTCTTCAGCTCCAGCATCCGCTCCAGCTCCGGCTTGAAGATGCTGAAGTCCCTGGCGCCCTTTGCCCTGTGCCACGCCTGGTAGGCGATGACCTCCTGCCTGGAGATGGCTTCGACTAGGCTCTCGGGAAGCTTCGTCTTCTCGTCATAGTCCTTCCTTATCAGGTAGAGGTTCCTCCGTTGGACCTCGTCCAGGGACACAAGATCAGGATATTTCTCTACCCTGCCCAGCAACTCGCCGATCTCTCGGTCGGTGGCCATCCTCTGGTCCAGCCTCCCGAGGAGCGACTGCATCTGGCTCCTGTATTCGAAGGCGCCTCGGGGCATTTTGGTCTCGGTGTCCCACTGGATGATCCCAGCAACGCTCGACAGGACATAAACGTCCTTGATTTTGGACATCAGCTTTTCGTAATCTTGCTGAAGGCCTGATGATCCCATGATTCCACCACCAGGTGAATGCCATAGCTATTGAAGGCGGACTTTATGAGTTTATCGTCAGGCGCCACGGGCTGTCAGCCTTAAATACAAAACGGGATGCGTCATTGGTGTGCAGCAATATGGACTGGTTCGCTGACTCACTGCTGACACTGATCCTGATAGGCGTAGGGGCCTTCGGCGTCCTCTTCGTCTCGGTGGCATTCTATGCAGTATTCAAGGCGCTCCGCCATGCCCCAATGGGTTCCCGGGAGAAGGAGATTGTCAGGGAGGTCATCAAGGTGAGGTGCCCCTACTGCGGCAACCTCTACGACGAGACCCTGGAGAAGTGCTCTACCTGCGGGGCCAGTCATCCCAAGGTCCAGTAGCGGCTTTCCGGCAACTGCAATGGAAAGGCTTATATCGGTCCTCCGATATCGCTTAACCGATATCGGTGAATCGGCATGTGGCCAGGTTTCAGCAAAATGAGGCGCATGGGAGGCCTCAGGTATATGATTCTCTACATGACCAAGGATACTCCCCTGAACGGGGCCGAGATGATGGAAAAGATAGAGAGCATGAGCATAGGCTGGTGGAGGCCTTCCCCCGGATCCCTCTACCCAATGCTCAACTCCATGGCGGGGGAGGGGCTCATCCTCAAGAGGGAAGACGGCAGGTATATGCCGACGCAAAAGGGGCTAGACGAGATCTCCGGCTGGTGGATGCCTCGGGAGAGACTATCGGTTGAAAACACAGTGCAGGAGCTGGAGAATGACCTGATCTACCTCGAAGAGCTCCCGAGAGAGAAGGTTAAGCCATTCTTGGAAAGGATAAAACGTATAGGCGAGAGCACACAGAAGTTGGGGAGTCGGTTGGAGAAGGGTTAAGTGCCATCAGCCGAGCAGAGATCAGCGAAAGAGTGAGTGCCCCAGATGCCTGCCATTAAGGTTGAGAACCTGACCAAGACCTTCAACGGCAACTTCAATGCGGTGGACCACATCTTCTTCGCCGTGGAGGAGGGCGAGCTCTTCGGCCTCTTGGGCCCCAATGGGGCGGGGAAGACCACCGCCATCAACATGCTCACGACCCTCCTGAAGCCGACATCCGGTTATGCCGAGGTGGCGGGGCACGACATTGTAAAGGAAAGGGACGCCGTCAGGAATGATATCGGCATCGTATTCCAGGAGACGGCTCTGGACAACAGGCTCACCGGCTTTGAGAATCTGGAATTCCACTCCGTCATGTACAGCATGGAGAAGGAGGAGAGGCGCGAGCGGATAAATGAGGTCTTGGACATTGTGGAGCTGAGCGACAAGGCAGACCTCCTCGTTGACAAGTACTCTGGCGGCATGAAGAGGAGGCTGGAGATAGCCAGAGGGCTCATACACCGCCCCAAGGTGCTCTTCCTCGACGAGCCCTCCCTTGGGCTGGATACGCAGACCAGGAGGCATATCTGGGACTATATCGTCAAGCTCAACAGGGAAAAGGTAACTGTTGTCCTGACCACCCACTATATGGAGGAGGCCGACTACCTCTGCGGCAGGGTGGCCATTGTGGACCACGGTAAGATAGTTGCGATGGATACTCCCAAGAACCTGAAGGATTCTCTCGGGGGGGACGTGGTCAGCATAGAGTCGGCAGGAGATGGCCCCGCCTCATTCGAGGGGCTGAGGGGCCACGAATGGGTGAAGGGGATAGACCGCCATGACGGCATCCTAGACCTCAAGGTCAGCAGCGCCGACAAGCACCTCCCAGAAATTTTCTCTGTGGCTGAAAAGAGCGGGATAGTGATCAATTCCATCAACGTCCGGAAGCCGAGCCTCGAGGATGTGTTTCTGAGGTACACAGGAAAGACCATAAGGGAGAGCGAGGCTTCGCAGGCAGAGCGGATGAAGGCGCATGCCAGGAGGCGCCGATGATGGGGCTGATCCAGCCGAAGGCAATCTACATCCTCTGGCTTAGGGAGATGAAAACCTTCGTGAGGGCCAAGTCCAGGGTGGTCGGATCGCTTCTGACGCCCATACTCTTCCTTGCGTTCCTCGGCTCCGGCTTCTCTGGAGTGATGATGCCGGGCATCCCGTCCGGGGTGAACTACCTCCAGTTTCTGGTCCCGGGCATGGTCGGCATGACGATGATCTTCAGCTCCATGTTCGCCGGGATGTCCGTTCTATGGGACAGACAGTTTGGTTTTCTCAAGGAAATAATGGTGACTCCGGTCCACAGGGTCTCAATTGTCCTGGGCAGGATAGCCGGAGGGGCCACCACCTCACTGATCCAGGGGATAGCCATCCTCATCATCTCGGTATTTCTGGGCTTCCAGTTCTCGGGGGTGGTCGGTCTCCTCTTTGCGTTTGTCTATATGGTGTTGGTTGCCGTCTCGTTCATCGGGCTGGGATTGGCCATCGCCTCCAAGCTGAAGGACATGCAGGGTTTCGGGCTCATAATGAACTTCATAATGTTCCCGCTCCTCTTTGTTTCGGGGGCATTCTACCCGCTGGCAAACCTCCCTGCGGTGGTCAGCTGGGTCGGCTATGTCAATCCCCTAACCTTTGGCGTCGATGGCATGAGGGGCGCCTTGATAGGCGCATCGGCACTCCCGATGATGGTTGATTTCGTTGTTCTTCTGGTCTTCTGCGCTGCAATGGTTCTTCTGGGAGCATACCTTTTCGAGAAGAGTGAGGCGGTCTAACCCCGGGGTAGCGGTGAGGAGGGATGGGAGCGCTGGGGGGCCCATCTGTCGACGATCAGCATGTATATTATCCGCCAGTCGTTTAATATTACTTGGAGATTGGAATGGTCGATCTGTTAGCCGTTGCCGTTAGCATCGTTGCAGGCATAATAGTGCTGTCACCGGTGCTCTGGCTGGTTGGGCGTTGGCTGGTCGGAAAGGAAAAAGCGAAGTTCACAGATGCCATCATGATAGTCGTGATAGGCATCATTGCCAATGCCATCGTGGGTTGGATACTGTCAGGCGTGCTGAGCTTTATTGGCTGGCTATTGATGCTCGTTATCTGGCTGTACCTGATCAAGCACTTCTTCGACTGCGGGTGGCTGAAGGCCTTTACCATAGCTGTGGTAACTGTGATTGTCTACGTGGTTATCTTCGTGGTTCTAGCGCTGATAGGTTTGGCAGTATTCGCCATAGTATAGGGAGAGTCAACCGAATCAACCCTTTTTTTTTCAACTATTTTCTGGTCCTGAGGCCTTTTGCAAATTCAGCCAGGACGGCGGAGGGGTTCTTCGCCTTAACGACTCCTGACGCAACGAGGATACCCTCAGAGCCGAGCCTTGCTGCAACAGCTACATCCTCCCCGCTGGTTACGCCGGCGCCGCAGAGGACCCGCACGTTGGGATTTATCTTTTTTATGGACAACACGGACTCGCTCACCACTTCGGGCTTTGCCTTCGAGACAGAAACCCCGCTTCCTATGAGTTCTGGCGGCTCCACTGCCACCATGGTGGGCGAGAAGACCGAGACTGCAGCCCCAATGGAGGGGGTATTGGCGCAGACGCAGGTTGCCAGCCCCAGTACTGCCGCCCGCCTCACGGTCCCCTCGATGACATCAGCCCTGAGCCGGCATTCGGAATGGTTGAGGAGCGAGCCAGCTGCGCCCGCCTCCTTGGCTGCCTCTGGGGCAAGATGCCCTGTCTGTGCGCCGGGAGCCTCAGGGTCAATATGCTGGGTGAATACCGGGATGTCCGCCGAGGTTGCGATAAGCCTCACATCCACCGCCTGCGGGGCCACGGCGATACAGACGCCATGCTCCCTAGACACCCTCTCGGCTGCCCTTGAGAGCTCGAGCGCCCTCTTGCCCTGGGATTCCAGGTAGGTCTTGAAATTCACTATTATTATTGGGAAATTGAGACTGGTTGCCAATGCAGTAGCCCCACATGGATGTTTTGATATAGCGTCGGAAGGTATTATTAAATTTCTATAGAATTTATCAGCAATTAAAATAAAAAAATAAGAAAAAAGGAGCTGCGCTCCTTTTCTTTAAGGCTTTGGTGCTGCTGGTGCTGCTGTTGCTGCCGGAGCCACTGTAGCAGGCGGCGGAAGCTTGTGTATGTCATAGTACAGCGGTCCCCTCTCCTTCTTGGTTACAAGGGAGACGAGGATGATGGCTATAAAGCCAACTATCATGCCCCAGGCGCCTGCGTCGAGCCGGAAGTACTTGATCATGCCTACAGTCCCCATACCGTACGGGGATAGAGGACCCGCTGGCAGTCTCCATACTACTGTCATAATGAAGGCAACGAATGTGCTGACGCCAACACCGACCGCTCCGCCCCACTTCGTGATGCCCTTCCAATAGACGCCGATTATCAGCGCCGGGGCCAATGTGGCGGCGAACTGGGCCCAGCCGATTGCGGCCAGCCAGTTGATGATGTCTGCAGGGAACAGGGTCTCTATGATCATGATTATGCCGACAACGATCATCCAGATCCTGAGGTTGAAGAGCAGCTGCTTGTCTGTCCAGTTTGGCCTAAAGCATTTCTGTATGATGTCCCTGGCGATCGCAGCTCCGCCCATCATGAGGAAGCCGTCGATTGTGCTCCATGCGGCGCCAATAACGCCCGCGATGAGGAGCCCGCCCAAGAATGGCGACTCAGCCGCCAGCTTCACCGTTGTAAGCCATGCGATAACACCGTCTGCACCGTATCCCAAGGCTGTGATCTGTGCTGCAACCGTGGAGCCTGGAAGCACTGCGAAGTACTTCACTACGACTCCCAGATAGCAGTAGGCAGGGCAGGTTACGCCGAAGATGATTGCGCCCATAAAGCCCCAGAGCCAGAGCGTGCTCGGCTTCTTGATTCCGTAAAGCTTTTGCACGACCGCAGCCTGTCCTAGGAGGCCAAAGGACGAGATCAATATCGCCCAGCTGATCCAGAAGCCCCAGAAGGCTCCTCCGAAGCCGGTCTCCGTGTTGTAGAAGTTGGGCACAGCCGTGGTAACAACGCTAACCATGTTGACATAGCCGTTGGTCCAGATGAAGCCCAATGCCACCGCAATGATCGATGCAATGATCATCATGGAGACGTTGAAGGTGTTGATTATTGCGCCAGCAACGAATCCGCCAAGGATGACGTAGATGATGGTGACAGTGATACCGAGGGCAGCACCGGAGTAGTAGTCCAATCCAAGAAGGGTGCTCATGAGCACGCCTATGGCCTTGAACTGGGCCGTTGCGTAGAAGATACAAGCGATGACGACACCTATGGCTGCGAAAACTCGGATCCACTTGCCGCCATAGATTTCGGCAAGGAAGTCGGGCATTGTCATCAAGCCATACTTCCTGGCCGAGACTCTCATCCATCTTCCGAGGATGAGAACCGTCAGGCAGAAGCCCGCCATCATGGGTATGCAGATAGCCCAGTGGAGGACCGGACCCGAAGTGTAGATGGCGCCGGGAAGGCCGAAGAAGGCCCAGGCGCTGACTGATGCGCCAGCGCTCCACATGCCGAGCATCCACACGGGGATTTGCCTGCCGCCGACCATGAACTCACCGGACCCCTTGATCCTTTTCCTAGACCAGACGCCTATGCCAAGGATGAAGAGGATCCATACGACGATGATTATGGCTTCGATTTGGACGCCTGTCACTTGTCCGATTGATAGAAGACTCACCATGTCATATTCCTCCTAGAGCTCCTCCACGAGCTCGGGGTGCTTGTGAGCCCATGACCGCCACCAAAGCATTGTGACTGGGGGTATAACGAACCAGCACAGCCATTCAGATGCGTAGAGCAAGAGCCAAGCCCCTGTCCAGTTGTATGTTTTTCCAGCGATGACGCTTACCCCGAACGGGATCCCCCACCCGAGGTGTGCGTACTGACCGTTAAAGAAGTCCAAGAGTGCCAGCACCGACCACTGATTTGTTAATAGTATTCCTAGTAGGTCTATCAAATTCTCCCACCTTATGTTTGGCTGTCAATTGGGATTTTGGTATTAATATAACTTACGAAAAACCATGGCGTCTTTTTTAAATGAATAAGCATAAACAGAGTATTATATTTATTATTTTTTTATATGTTTTTAAATATCGTTAGTTAAAAAAGGTTGGAGATTTACTGGTTCAGAATGCAAGAGATATTAAGGTCACAGATGATTAGGGCGTGGATAATGCCAGAAGAGGGAGCTGGTTCCGTAAGGCAAGGTAGTACCCTTGGACCCCATCTGCCTGATCCTGATGATGCCCCTTGGCGGCTTCGGCTTCAAGGTGGCACAGGTCTTCCAGGGCAGGCTGGACAACGATGCCAGATCAGACGTTCTATTGGTTAGAACTGCAATTTCCTTATCTATCACGATTTGCATACATATGAGTGGGCAGAGGTAGCACAGATGAAAACTGCAACCACCGGTAGGCGGATCGCCAGGCAGGCTAAGACTGCAGAAGAAACACCAATGCCAATGGTGCCTTCCGCCAAGGTAATGATCTTGGGCTCCATCTGCCTGATCCTGATGATGTCCCTTGGCGGCTTCTTCGGGTTCGCTGATATAGCGCATGTCTTCCAGCAGAAGCTTGACACCGTCGCTGCCTACGAATCGGGGTGGACTGGCCCGCTGGCCGGCGAGGATGGTGTGGTGACTTGCAGCATCGGAATCGACATGAAGACAGACTACAACTCCACCTATGGGATAGTCTACTGGTATGATAACATCACCGTTCCCCTCTACTCGAACATAGCCGATGTGCTGGACAACCGCCGGAACGCGCAAGTGATGGAGATGAGGGTCTTCGAGAAGGCCAACCAGAGCAATTGGTATTCTGTCTTCGACTATAACGTCTCCAACTACCTCTTCGACATCGAGTACTACAACTTCACCAACTACTGGTACATACACAGGATAGGGAACGTCTCCGAGGACCCGGGAGAGATGAAGCAGTGGCTTGTCTACAGGTGGATTGACTCGAGCCAGAGCTTTGAGTACGTGGTCCAGTCGACATCCAAGTTCCAGCCCTCGGATTATGACCTTGTCGTCCTCCTCTTTGGAGAGCTGGGTGTGCTGCCCATCGACTGCTGCAGCGGCTCAAGCTTCCAGTACGAGGGATACAGTGGGCCGGGCTGAGCCCGTCTTAATTTTGTTCAGCGCATCTGCATCTGAAGGAGCGTATGATACCCATGACGACATCCTCGATGCCGGGTTGCCCCTCGGGGGGGCGGTACTGGATCACGACCGTGCGACCTGTGTGGCGGCAGAGCGCCCCGAAGCCGATGATATAGTCCGAGATCTCCTTATGTGGGAATTTCCTGAAGGTGGTGTAGGATAGCTTGTAGAAGTAGTACTCATGGTCCCCCATCCCCTCGTGGGGGAATTCCTTGAGGTCGAAGTTGCTCAGCGTTTTCTCGGCCTTGATCTTCCCCAGGTAGTCATCGAAGAATTCCCGCATATTCGTGTGTGCCCCCATGACTTTCGCCATATCGTTCCAGTCGACCCTGACGAGGTTGTTCTGGAAGTCCATGAACTCCACGGTGCCCTCGAAGAAGAGGGAGCCCTTCCAGATCTGGATCTTGTATTCCTTGGGCACATCAAATTCTAGGCCGTAAATGGAAAACTGCAATTTCAGCCCTCACCTAAAAAAAGAAAAGGGTTTAGCGCACTATGTGCACAGAGCAGTGGGCATGAGCTGTTATGTATTCAGCAGTGCTGCCCATAAGAGTGCGCGTAACTCCTGTTAGGCCTCTTGATCCGATTACCGTTAGAGCACAGCCTTGTTTCTCAGCCTCTGTTACGAAGCCTGCACCGGGGAGGTTCCAGGCAGGGACTATCTTGCTCTCCACAGCCTTGACTCCCATTTCCTTTGCCTTTGCTATATATTTCTCATAGAGTGTCTTCAGATTCTCAGCAACCTCTTTTGGTACTAATGGGGGGTATGGTGGAAGCGCGCCCAAGAGTCCGATGGCGGGGGGGCTATAGACTGTAACAATCAGCAGTTTTGCTTCGTACTTCTTTGCCATGTCTGCAGCTACATCGAATGCCTTTTCTGCGTATTTCGAACCGTCGACGCCAACCATTATGGTCCGGTACATATCAATCACTAATAATAACTAGGCGTGGCTGGGATTTTTATAGTTATAGCTTTATCTTGACGAATTGTGCTGGCAGTACCATGGACTCGTTAAGTTTGTCAAGGCTCGGTTGCGGGGTTTTCGCAGGTGCAGTTCAAGGAATTGATCACCCGCCTTCGCGCTTCCTCTTGGCCAGCCTGTTGCTTCTCCCTGTCGATCTTGGAATAGAATATCGCGAACCGGTTGGAGTGGGTGTCGTACATTACCATGCCGATGATATGCTGGGTGAACCCCTTGCGCATGTACCTCTTGAAGGAGTAGGTGAATTCATGGGGAAGGAAGCTGTGCCCGCCCCGGGTGATGATGCTGCCCGTGGTGGACTCGAAGGACTTGATATCCCGGTTGTTCTTCATGTTGCTCAAATACTGTTCCAAGAAAACATCCACAGTGGGACTCCGCTCAGCATGCTTCCCCAGTTCCTCCCAGATGAGGTCTACAGATTCGTCCGGGTTGGAAGTCGGTTTGAAGGCGATCATTCCGCTCTTGTATTCGGCCTTCGGTGCAATGGATATCTTCCAGTCATTGGGTACCGAAATCTCAAAGTCATACAGGGCTACTTTCATGGTGATCACCCTATCGATTGTATGAGTTGAATACCAGTTAGGATTTATATTTCTTCTTGGCGAGTTAAGGCGGGGATGCTATGGAATTCTTGACGGTCAAACTTGAGGTGCCAGAGGGGATCAACCTCATTCTGGGCCAGTCCCATTTCATAAAGACCGTAGAAGACATCTACGAATTGATAGCCGCGGCAGTCCCAAGGGTCAAGTTTGGGCTGGCCTTCGCTGAGGCTTCAGGCCCCTGCCTTGTAAGGCATGATGGGAACGACCCCCGGCTTACTGCGGCCGCGGTAGACGCCTGCACCAGGATCGGAGCAGGCCATTCCTTCATCATCTTCGTGGGCAATGCCTTTCCTATCAATTTCCTCAATGGCTTAAAGGCCATCCAAGAGGTCTGCAACATCTACTGCGCCACAGCGAACCCGGTTGAGGTCATTGTCTGCCAGACGGATTCCGGGAGGGGGATAATGGGAATCGTGGATGGGCGATCGCCCAAGGGCGTCGAGGACGACTACGCCAGGGAGGAGAGGCAGGCATTCCTCAGAAAGATTGGCTACAAGCGATGACATTGGCCTTTGGGAGCCTGCAGGCCGTGGCGAGTTGATGGTCACGCCATGGACAAAAACTTTATTTATTCCAGCGCAGAAAGCTAAACTGTCCTTTTCGATGAGAGCTACAACACAACTACAAAAAGGTGGTTCTATTTTGAAAGGCAAGCAACCCTGTATAGCCACATGCTCATACTTCAGGTGTGGCCAGAGAGCGCTCTTCATAAAAAGCCAGAACCCGCCACAGCAGAGAGGGTTCCAAGGCGGAAACAGGATGAATTCATGGGAGCAGGGAAGAACCTTCAGGGAGGGGATACCCTTCTGCAACTGGGTAGGCGACCTGTGCGTCGTCGCGGGCTGCAACTACGCCTTCTGCGAGAGGAGGGCATTGCTGCCGGACGGGTCATGCGGTCTTGAGGAAAAGGAGGGGCTAAGGCAGATAAGGTCCATAGAGGACGAGGCACGGCGTGAAGAGGTTGTGGTCAAATCGGCCAACGAAAAGCTCCTCAAGAAGAAGGGTATCAACCTCATTGAGTGAAGGCTCTCCCTCACCCTTTTTTATAATTCGGCCCAGCCTTAGCTATTTTTCCGCAGGTGGGGCATTTTGGGTTGCGCCTGATGTTTATCTGCTGGAAGCACATCCTCTCCCCGTCGTAAACCACGAGTTTTCCAACGGCAGGAACCCCCAGGCCTGTAATGACCTTGATGGCCTCGGTGGCCTCGAGGCACCCCATCACCCCCGGGGTGGGGCCAATCACGGGTATGGGCCCTTCTGGCAGTGTCTCGCAAGGGTATATGCACCTGAGGCAGGGCCCTTTGCCGGGCTTTATGGTGGTGAAGTAGCCCTCGAAGCCATAGACAGCCGCAAAGACATAGGTTATCCCCCTGGAGACACATTCCGAGTTCATCAAGAGGCGGGTCTGCAGGTTATCCTGCCCGTCTATTACAAGGTCGATGCCCTTTAGGAGCTGCCCAACAGTCTCTTCGGTTATCCTCTCGTTCACCGCGTCGGCTGTTATCTCGGGGTTGAGCTGGGATAGCTTCATTGCGGCAGATTCAACCTTCGGGCGGCCCAGGTCTGTGGACCAGTGGGCGATCTGGCGGTTGAGGTTCGTGATCTCGACGGTATCACAGTCTATCAGCCTGACATACCCCACGCCAGCTGCGGCCAAGTAGAGCGAAGCTGGGGAGCCCAGCCCTCCTATGCCGGCCACTGCCACCCTGGCCCCTCTGAGCCGCCGCTGCCCCTCCTCGCCAAACCCCCTCAGCATCATCTGCCTCGAGTACCTTCGCAGGTCTGGGGCGGGAGAGGTGACCATGAATAACCCACGTAGATACCTCCCTTTTCGTTCTTAAAAAGCCATGCTACAAAGGAAGAAACAGATAAATAGCGAGGGAGGCAAAACTCTGATGGCATGCCAGGGTGGCTGAGCGGTTTAGGCGACGGGCTGCAGACCCGTTACACTGGGGTTCGAATCCCTACCCTGGCTCCATGGTGGCTATACCCGCATGACTATCTCTGAGGGGGTAAAGGAAGTGGCGGGCGAGATGGTGAAGCTCCAGCAGCTCCTGCGGCGCACATCGCCCAGTCATAAATTTTCGGATGATGATAGGAAGCTCTTCTTGGAAGCCATAGGGAGGGCAGAGGAGACACTGAGGAGGATCGCCGGGGAGGCCAGCTTCCATTGAAGATCTCCACTGACAGGCTGAGCCGGTACAAGGGCATGAAGCGGGATTTCTCGGAGGAGGATCAGATAAACCTCCAGCCGATCCAGAGGGGAGGGGTGCTCACCGAGGAGGCGAGGCGGGCGCTGCTGGAATTCGGCGATGGCTATTCTGTCTGCGACTGGTGCCCTCCAAAGACGGCCAGGCTTGACATGATCACAGACCCCCCGATACAGCAATTCTACCTGGACCTTGCCGAATTCCTCGGGATGGATCTGGCCAGGGTGGTGACCCGGTGCAGGGAGGCAAAATTCATCGCCTTCCGGATGCTGGGCAGCGCCGGCGATTACATCGTCCTCGACAGCACAGCCCACT
Source organism: uncultured Nitrososphaerota archaeon (assembly GCA_964477685.1). Taxonomy (GTDB): domain Archaea; phylum Thermoproteota; class Methanomethylicia; order Methanomethylicales; family Methanomethylicaceae; genus JACTUC01. The sequence continues at coordinate 5,455 of CAYZHK010000011.1, read as the reverse complement.
ATTCAAGCTACCTCGCTGCGGAGCTGGCGGGGCTTAGGGTCAGGGAAGTCCCACACGGGGATCCTCCTGAGTACAAGTTGGACACCTCGGCCTACGCGACCAAGATCGAAGAGGTCAGGAGGGAGACCGGGAAACTGCCCGCCGCCCTGCTGCTGACCCATGTGGAGTACCTCTATGGGAACGTCGCTGATGTTAAGGAGGTCAGCAGGATAGCGAGGGATTACGGGGTTCCACTGATACTGAACTGCGCGTATTCGGCCGGCGTGATGCCAGTTGACGGAAGGGAGCTTGGCGTCGACATCATAACCAGCAGCGGTCACAAGAGCTGGGCAGCCAGCGCCCCCACCGGCATCCTCGCACTGCAGAAGAGCCTCGAGGAGAAGCTCCTGGCGCGGGGGAAGGTTGAGGGTGACATCACGAAGCGGAAGTTCGTCCAGAAGGAGCTGGGGATGCTGGGCTGCACGGTGCCTGGCGCACCCCTGGTCACGCTGATGGCTTCCTTCCCGGAGGTGGTGGCGAGGGTTGAGAGGTGGGGGGAGGAGCTGGAGAAGGTGAGGTTCCTGGTCTCGGAGCTGGAGAAGATCGAGGGGACCGTCCAAATGGGGATGAGGCCGAAGCAGCATACCCTGACCCATGTGGAGACTGAGGGATTCTACAGGGTCTCCCAGGCCCACAAGCGGAAGGGGTTCTTCCTATATGACGAGCTGAGGGAAAGGAAGATAGTGGGGATACAGGCAGGCCTCAGCAGGCATTTCAAGTTCAACACCTATGGCCTCACCTGGGACCAGGTAAGGTATGTCAGGGACGCCTTCTTTGACATTGCAAAGAAGTATGGCCTCAGGGTTTCCTGAGGGCTTCAGCCCAGCCTTCTGAGAAGAATCTCCGGGTTCTCGAAGACTATCCTCTCGGCCTCGGCTGCCGAAAGCCCGGAATTTCGCGCCACCCCTATGGCATCAGCGGGCCTCATGTGGTCACCTATGGTGTGGGCGTCTGAATCAACCAATAGGCTTGCGCCGTGCTTCTTGGCCAAGCGGGCAACATGCCCATTCCCGAGGCAGTGCCCTCCCCTGAAGGAGAGCTCAAGGAAGACGCCGTTCTCTTTCGCACTGAGTACTGCCTCCTCGGTGATGGCCCCCGGATGCCCCAAGATGTCCACATCCCCGCAGCGGCACGACGCTTCGTCAGTCCCCTCCCGCACGGGCTCCACCGGCGTTTCCCCATGGACCACGACCACGACAGCCCCCAGCTTCTTTGCCTCCCTGGCCAATGCCGGGATGCTCTTGGGTGGGACGTGGGTCAGCTCCACCCCGGGGAGGAGGCGGAAGTCATCCACGTACTTGCTGGTGAACTCGGATGCCCTCACCAGGGAACGGACTACGTGCTCCAGGTTGGATGGGTCCACGTGGTCGGTGATGGCTATCACCCTGTGGTCCAGGACCTGGGTCCGCCGAACTATCTCTGATGGGAGTAGGTCGCCATCGCTGAAGAGCGAGTGCATATGGAAGTCGCATATACGGGGCGGCATAAGGTACTCTGAAACGAATTGGATTAATATAGGTGTCCGTTAAGGAAGTTAAAAGATCGAGGAGCCTTTCTGAATGCAGAACAAGGAGAGCGTTGTCACGCCATGGGAAGTGAAGGGCGAGATTGACTACGACGCGCTGATCAGGCAGTTTGGTGTGGAGCCCCTGAGCCAGGATCTGCTGGATAGGCTCAAGAAGCAGGCAGGCTACCTCCATGTCCTGCTGAGGAGGAAGATGTTCTTCGCCCACCGAGAACTGGGGGAATGGATGGATTCCTACGAGAGGGGCATCCAGGCTGTCCTCTATACCGGTAGGGGGCCATCGGGCAACACCCATCTGGGCCACCTGATACCATGGATATTGACCAAGTACCTCCAGGACGCCTTCGGTTCGGACCTCTACTTCCAGATCACCGACGACGAGAAGTATTTCGTCAACCAGAACCTCACGCTGGAGGAGATAAGTGGCTACACCAGTGACAACATCCTGGACATAGTGGCGGTGGGCTTTGACCCGAAAAAGACGAAGATCTTCACCGACCTGAACTACACAAAGGAGCTCTACAACATCGCGACAAGGGTGGCGAAGCACGTGACCTACTCCACTGCGAAGGCCACCTTCGGCTTCACCGAGAGCTCCAACATCGGGATCATCTTCTTCCCGGCGGTCCAGGCAGCGCCCTGCTTCCTCCCCCAGCGGCTCACCGGGAAGGACGCCCATGTGATCATCCCCTGCGCCATAGACCAGGACCCCTACTGGAGGATAACGAGGGACGTGGCGCCGAAGCTGGGCTACAGGAAGCCTGCCGGCATCTTCAGCAAGTTCATCCCGGGCCTGGGGGCAGGGGGGAAGATGAGCGCCAGCATGCCCGAGACGGCCATATTCCTCTCGGACTCGCCGGAGGAGGGGGCGAAGAAGATCAGGAACGCATTCACGGGCGGCCAGCCCACAATCAGGGAGCAGAAGGAGAAGGGCGGCAACCCCGACGTCTGCGTCATCTATTCCTACCTCTATTCCCTCTTCGACGAGGACGACAAGGCAGTGGTGGAGACCTACAACTCCTGCAGGTCAGGCTGCCTCTTCTGCGGGACCTGCAAGGACAGGCTAGCAGGGATGGTCAAGCGGTTCCTAGAGGACCACCGCCAGAGGCGGGAGAAGGCGAAGAAGGAAGTGAACCGCTACCTCCTGAAGGGATAAGCGGTGGGGCGGGCAAGGCTCCTCCTGCTGGTGGCGGTGGCTGTCGCCCTGGTCGCCGTCGCTGGCGTGTCCTTCTACTACCTGAGCCAGCCAAGGGCGGGCTTCCCAGGCGCATCGATCGGCTATGGCGATCCGCAGCTACAGTCTTCGGCAAAAAGCGGTAAGCCAACGCTGGTCTACTTTTCGACGCTGGACTGCCCCGCCTGCCTGATGGAAGACAGGGTGATGGATGCCATTGTGCCAGACTTCAACACAACGGTGAACTTCGTCTTTATGCGCCTCTCGTCCTCCAATGGTGCGCTCTTCCAGGACTGGTCAGTGCTCGTGGTGCCAACGCTTGTGCTCGCGGATAAAGACGGCATCATTTGGGAGCGCCACGATGGCTATGTTGGTGAGAGCGACCTGAGGACCGATCTCCAGAGGCTCCTCTAGATGGATCCGTTCCAGCCAATCTTCGCTTTTTCGCTCGGCCTCCTCAGCATCGCGACCCCCTGCGTCCTGCCAGTCATACCGAGCTACCTGGCCTACATCTGCGGAAACCAGAGGCATGACCTCCTGAAGGGTTCCCTGGCAATCTTCCTGGGAGTGGCCCTCGGCGCCATTGCCATAGGCGGGGCCCTATCGATGATCGGCAGCGTGGCGAGTTCCAGATGGTTCTATTTGGTTGCGGCATTGATAGTGGCGCTCCTGCTAGCGGACACCCTCCTCTTCAAGAAAATCAAGCCGGTGGTATTCGGGAAGGAATTCCTCTCCAGGAAGGGGCTCACCGCAGGGTTCGTCTATGGCCTCCTCATCATATTTATGGCCAGCCCCTGCATACTCCCCCTGCTGGCCATAACTGCAGTTGTGAGCCTGACCTTTTCGGAGGGGCTCTGGAGGGTGCTTGTGATGGTCTCCTATGCGCTGGGTTTGAGCCTTCCCTTCATGCTCCTCGCCGCATTCTCGTCGAAGATGCCTTGGTTCCTCAGGTTCTCCAGGTCCCGAGCCAGCCACTGGCTTGTGGTCCTGCTGCTCTCGGCGACCCTTATCTGGCTGATCTGGTCGTTTGCCGTCGCCTAAGGGCAATGATAGTGGCCCAGGCAGCGACCCGCTCTTTCCCCTGAGGCTCCACAGGAACGGATATCAGCCCGGGGAATAGTTACTATCTCGGTGGCTATGATGAGGGTCATCGTTGGCATCACCGGGGCGAGCGGCTCTGTTTATGGGATCAGGCTGCTCGAGGCCCTCAAGAAGAAGGGCGCGGATGTCATAATCATCCCCTCCAAGACTGGGCTCGATATCCTCAGGGTGGAGACCGGGAAGGGAATGCAGGAACTGTCTTCGTACGGCAAGCTACTTGACAATCAGGACCTAATGGCGCCAATTGCCAGCGGGAGCCGGCCCTTCGATGCCATGGTTGTTGCGCCCTGCAGCATGAAGACGCTTGCCTGCGTTGCCAATGGCTTGGCATCGTCCCTCATGCTGAGGGCGGCAGAGGTGGCCCTCAAGGAGAGGCGGAAGCTGGTCCTTGTCACAAGGGAGACGCCGCTAAGCCTGATCGACATAAAGAACATGGAGATGGTGACCCTGGCCGGGGGAGTCGTTCTCCCCGCATGCCCGGGCTTCTACCACTCGCCAAAGACGGTGGAGGAGCTCATTGACCATGTAGTCGGGAAGGTGCTCGACCAGATAGGCATCGAAAACTCCCTCTTCAAGCGCTGGGGCCAGTGAGAGCATTCATCCGGGGATTCTTCAGAGCCCCAATGAGAAGGTCAAGGCACCTATCGGCGTTATTCATCAGAAGCTCGATTTCGGCCTTCGAGGCATTGTCGATGTGGATGCCTACAACGACGACGCATGTCCTGCCCAGCTCCCCGGAGACCCTGGCAGCTGCTCTGCTTGACACAAGATAGTCCTTGTGTCCCGGGACTGAGGCTGAGAAGGGGGGGTGGGCTGCACTGGCGAGGCTGAGAGACCCAACATGTGGCCTTTCGCCCCCTCCCACGACTATAACCACATCCTGCCCCGCAGGCACCGCCTCGGCCCACACTCGATGCTTGCCCTTCCCATGCTCTGAAAATAGCCTGTGGCCATCGTTCCTCGGCATCAGGCGATCCAATCCTTTGCAGTTATCTTCTCGGGCAGGTATACGTCGGAGAGGAACCTGAAGCCCTTGGAGGACTTGGACTCGATCTCCGCCTTGACCCTCCTGTTCAGGAAGAGCTTGATCTCCTGCCTCCACTTCTTCGAGTTGTGGAACCAGGGATAGCGGGGCTGACCGGTGACCTCATCGGCCACCAGCAGCTCCTTCGCCCTCTTGATATCGATGTCGTTGGCCTTGATGAGGTGGTCCTTCGGTATCTCGTACCTGTCCAGGTCCGTCATCGTCATCCCAAGGAACTTTGCCTCGGGGCAGGCCAGCCTGAAAGATTCGTAGGAAAGCGAGATGCTCCCGGCCTTATAGGTGGAGTAGATGTACCACCCGAAGGGGTCCGCGTCGGTAAGGACATAGATGGGAAGCTCCCACTCCTCGCTCAGCCTTCTCACCATCCGCCTGGTGGCCCGATCCGCCTGCCCCTTCCCGGTGATCAGGATGCACTTGTTCTTCCGCCAGAACTCATAGTCGTTTAGCCTCTGGAAGATGGCATCCTTCTCCACCACAAGGACATAGTCCGCATCCACGTCGAGAATGGGTATCTGGTCGCAGAGGGAGGGGATGTTGAAGGCGCCGATGCCGAACTTCGAGCAGTCTATCC
>CAYZHK010000010.1:0-29843 GCA_964477685.1 uncultured Nitrososphaerota archaeon | reverse complement strand
CTTTTTTTAACCCAATAAAAAAGAATAATAAATGTGGGCCTTAAAAGAACTCTGAACCTTTTAGATGCCACTTCAATTGGCATTGGGGCAATCATAGGAGCGGGAATCTTTGTTGTATTGGGCATTGCAATAGGTTATGCCGGACCATCAGTGATTTTTTCCATCATTATAGCTGGGGTTGTCGCCTCGTTCACTGCCTTCAGCTTCGCCGAGTTGGGCTCAGCCATTCCAAAGGAAGGAGGGGCCTACGCCTATGCAAAGGAACTCCTATCACCCTTTGCTGGTTTCGTGGTAGGCTGCCTATTCATTTTTGCCCAAATAGTGGCAGGTGCAGCTATCAGCATTGGCTTCGCAAGCTATTTCGTAGCGCTTGTTCCAATACTGCCCGTCAAAACGGTGGCGATTGCAGCAGCGATGATACTGACGGGCTTGAACCTAGTTGGGATAAAACAATCCACAACCGTAAACAATATCCTGGTCATCATAAAGATAGCAATTCTGACGTTGTTCATTTCATTCGGGATCTTTCATACAAATCCTCAGAACTACATTGAGATGAGCCCAAATGGCCTATTGGGGACACTCCAGGGAGCCGGCTTCATCTTTTTTGCATATCTCGGATTTGGCAGAATATCCACATTGGGTGAAGAGGTGAAAAAGCCAGAGAGAACCTTGCCTCTGGCGATACTGATCGCGCTGGTTGTATCAATTGTGTTGTACGTCCTTACTGGCTTTACTGCAACGGGTTTGGTGGACTATCACCTCCTTGCCCAGTCGGGTTCGCCCCTCGCCATCGCTGCGAACGCAACGGGGAACCTGACTCTGGTTGCGGCTGTTTCGCTCGGAGCCCTAATTGCCACCACAAGCGTCCTCCTGACGAATCTGATTGGCTTATCAAGAGTCTCGTATGCCATGGCCAGGGATGGGCAACTTCCGAAAGCCGTTGCTAAAGTGTCCTCGAAATTTGGAACGCCTTATGTTTCCATTTTGATGATGGGAGCATTATTGATTGTCTTAACAAGTATCCTCGATCTCAGGCAATCGGCAGCAATTACAAGTTTTGCTCTGCTAACGGTTCATACGATTGTAAATATTTCGGCTATAAAGCTCAGAAAGAAACTGCCCAATTCGACCGGGTTCAAAATGCCTTTTTACCCACTTATACCTGTACTCGGGTTTGGTGCTTGCATTGTCCTCATGTTTTCCCTGCCTCCGGAGGCGTGGGTTGTTGGAACTATTGTTATAGTCATCAGTGCAATTTTATATCAACTGAAAAAAAGGCAAAGTGGCAATAGAGGTTAAAACCAAAAAGAAATAGGGCAATCAAATTTGTTGCGGTTTCACCACCTTTCGATATCCTCCAGCCCCGCGTATTTTTTCATCTTTTTTTTATTGCTCGCTACAGTCAGGGCGAGAAAACACGCAACCGTCCATATGAATAACCGCCAAACATACGGTTATAAGTAAGAAACTTCTTACTATTTCACTGTGGTGAGAATATGGTAGAGGCGTCAACAACCAAGGTCTCCTCCAAGGGACAGGTGGTCATCCCCGTAAACGTACGCCGGGCCGCCCGCCTCAAGAAGGGGGAGAAGGTTTTGGCTATAGCAATAGACGACACCGTGGTGCTGAAGAAGATTGCCGACAGGTCTTTTGAGGAGTCCATGAGGCCGGTCTGGGAGAGAGTCCGTAAGATGGGCCTTTCGGAGGGAGACATAAACGCCTTCATCGAGGAAGCGAGAGCCTAGGGTGGTCCTGGACACAAACGTCTGGGTCTCCGCCCTCCTCTGGGGCGGAAATCCTGCAGAGCTTGTCAAGGCTGCCGAAGACCGGAGGCTCTGCATTTTCATCTCCGAACAAATAGTCGGAGAAATCAGCCGGGTTCTGGAATATCCAAAGCTCCAGCAGGCATACCAAGGAGCAGGACTAGACCGCAGAGATCTGATGGAGGCAGTGCTGAACGTGGGCAGGCTTGTAAGAGTATCAAGGAGGGTGAATGTCGTGGCTGAGCATCCGGCAGACGACAAATTTATCGAATGCGCCCTCGCAGCCCACGCGGATTATGTAGTCAGCGGGGACAGGCATCTCCTGAAAGTGTCTAGGCATGAAAATATTCGCATACTGCCAGTGAGAGAATTTCTCGACATGCTTGAAAGTGGCTCGAACTGAGACACTTCACTGCAGAGGTGCGCATTGTAACTGCGGTTTCACCACCTTTTGCCAGTGGACCTCGTCCGGTCCACCATCATCATTTCCACCATCAAACACCATCAAATTCTAGTATAAAATACGATTGCAAACCCATTTGGTGGTGGAACCCAAACCGGTCTGCCATTAACTCTATGCAACCTACCTCATCTTGTCATTGAAATACTGCAGTTTCAATAAAATTGAAACAGCATAATAGGTAAATTCCAATGTTGTTATACCAAAATTTGACCTTGAAAACCCGCCATTGGTTCGGAAACAACCCTTCACATGTTGTATGCACTGATTAGGGTGTTCGGGGGAAGCTCCATAAACCTCCAATATCGAAATGCCTGCGTAGGTTGTTTCAATAAATGGGGGGAAAGCTCCTGGGACTGCTGCGAAACCGCCCTCAGGCCTTTCACAACCTTTAGCAAATCTCAACGCTGATACGATCTTTGTTATATCATATTGTATGGTTGATAGTGTGGAAACCGCGTGGAAGGTCGCGCCCAAATGCGAATGCCCTTTTTCGCCAAAACCCCCATCCTTGTTCTGATGCTTCAACACAAAGGGCGCAATTTCCTCAATATCAGGATGGGCATTCGACAATCTCAATAGGCAAACTTGCATGAACATTGTCTCGAGTTCGGATAATGTGTCTGGCATATGATCAATTTTTAACCCCCAATCAAGCAAGCCTGTTTTTCCCAATCGCTCATACGGCGCTTTGAGTAGGGAAAGCGAAGACATGATGTAATACCTTGACCGCACATCAACTATGGGGAATGAATTCAACCAACCAATAGTCCTTTCGGGGGCTCTGGGATGCTCATCAAGCGAAGTAATGACTGAAAGGGCAAAAAAAGTGTCTTGTGCATTTGAATCTACCCCCCATGTGAAGGAGTAGCCTCCATCTCCGTTCTTGCAGCCCTCCACATAGCCTAGAATCGATTCTTTGCGGATTTCCATGTCGCATGCCACCATAGCATTGTATAGTGCCTGTATTCGGACTTAGGATCCTTCTCAAACAGCGCTCCTTGCGCGATGGCGTTGAACTCAACGGATGGCCGCATCGATCTCTTCCAGCATGGCTTTTAATTTATCAATCTTGGCGACAATATATTTTTCATCCGCGCTGTCCAACTCGCCATAGGCCTGAAGCCTCTTGGGCGATAGCTCGTCCAGGAGTATATCCAGATCGATCAGAGAGGTGCGGATCGAATCCCTTGCGGAGAATGCTTCCTCCCTTAGCTTGTATCGTTTCTTAATTTCGGTAATCTCCCCCATCACGGCTGCGAGCATGCTCGATACCTCCCTCAGCTTCTCCGGCTCAATATCCACTTTGGTAGATGACAACAGGCCCGTAAAGCCCAGGTTGCCTAGGTAAAAGGCAATATCCTGAAGTACCCTCTCCATTGTCATCAGGTTGCTCCTGAGGGCATTCTTGTTGCTCTCTTTCACGGCGCACGCCCCATTGGGTCATTCCCTTCTGGCGAAGACATACCTGTCATAAAAAGCTTTAATCTCGTCTTCGCCCCACTCATCCCACTCGCATTCAGGCATCTGCCCGAGCCCCTCCTCCCTAAGCTTCTCCTTCAACCTTCTGTTATCTGCAAGCATTAGGCGAAGCTGCATGGTCATCGCTTTATTGTCCATGAAATATTGGTAGGCTTCGAACCGCAGTATCGAATAGTCCGTCCCAATCTTGATGTGCTCCAGTTCCTTCTCATCATTGAGTCTTTTCATTTCCAGGGGGTCAAGGCAGCCGAGTCCGTATTCGACCAGTAGGGGCAGGGCTTCCTCTGCCTTGTATCCCTTCTCAGAGAGGAACTTCTCTATCCTCTCCGCATGCTCCTCTGGAATCTTCAGCATGACTTTTGCCATGCCTCCCTTCTGGCCTCTCATTGAATATCTTCCCCCCCACGCACTTCCTGACATGCCTCTTGCCCGGCCAAGCAGGCACTGAGCCTTGCATTCTGTTTCTCCAGGGCTTTGAACAACTCATTGTCCCGCTTGTACTTATCATGGCGCTCCCTGAGCAGGAAATACTCCCTGCGCAGAAAGCTGTAATACATCAGCCAGTAATTCTCCATGCCCCTCTGTATGAGATATAAAATGACCGACAATATGCTAATTATGATGAGGATAGGTGAAGTGACGAAAGTGAAATTGCCGCTCCTGTAGACATAAAGGAGTATCCATGGGATCTCTTCCAGCGAAGGCACCTTCTCCAGAAGCATAGGCATGATGAACAGAAGGATCCCAAGCATGACTAGGGCAATCCCGGCAAGCTGGTAAAAGATGGCATTCGCCAAAGTCATCTCCCCTGAAGAGGATTGGGGAATCTCATTTTTTTATATTGCGGATCAGCGACGCCGAACCAAATTGGTTAGGGGGAACAGGCAGAACAAATGGAGGCGCCTCCCCAGCCCCTGCTTAGGCGTTCATGTAGCCCTTTGGGTTCCTACGGCTGAATGACAATGCTGCATCATCCTTAGGACGCAGCTTCTCTATGCATCCATCCAGGTATGCCAATACCTTCGAGTCTGCTAAACCAGTGGTGAAATTAACTATGGCGCTGATGGCAAGTCTCGCTGGCAGGCTGCTGTTTTTCCCATAGTCATGGGCAATCTCCCTGAGCCATCGCATGTCATGCTTCCATATTGATCTGTAGAGTTCGAAGTGGTAATACTTCGCGTCCTCTAGAACCCGCATAGGCTTGGTCGTATCCCCACCCAGCGGGACATAGAGCAATGGAACCATCAAGCTCCTATAGTCATACAGGTTATCAATCAGATCAATGGTCTGAAGCACATCACATTCCGCCTCGCCTGGCAAATTCACCAGGAGTGTTGCAGCAGGCACCCAGTGGTTTTCGGCGCAGATGGCGAAGGCTGTTTCCACGACATGGGGCCATTCCGAGGGCTTGAAAGGCGCTGGCTTCATTTTCATCAGATTCTGCATTATCCTCGTGCTCCCTGTCTCAATCCCCGTCTGGAACCCCATCCAGTTGTGCTTGTCAAGCCCTGCCAAATCCGACACTCTGCTTACGGTCTGCGGGCTGGAGGCTATTGAGGCAAGCGCAGTGTGGCTGACGCTCAGCACTCCGGCATTTGGGATCTCCACTATTGCCTTGAAGAGTGAGACAACCTTTTCCGTATCAGGTATCATCTTTGTAGTGCCATATCTCAGCACATCCTCCGCATGTAGGCAAATGTCATTCATGCCAAACCTGATATTGGTCTTCACATCGGCAACTATGTCCTCCATTGGCCTGTGCCTGATTTTCCTCAGGGTGGGCATGCAAAAGCTGCATCCCCTCCCGCAACCCCTTGATATCTCCACAAGCCCTCCGATGGTCCCCCCTATCAGGGGATATATCTGTCCGGCATCGGGTATATGATTAAAGGCAGTCTTAATAATGGCAGGCGTTTGTAGCTCTCCGTCCATGATCGATTTCACAACTTTTGGAAAAAGCAAATCCGCTTCTCCATCGATCAGGACATCAATTCCGAACTCCCCCATATCATTCGCGCCGAGCTGCCAGACGCCTGGACCGCCGACTACCACCTTTGCACCATTCCTTCTCGCCCATCGTAAAACATCCGAGCCCATTAAATTTCGGAACTGGGCTGCGTTGATGGTCTCCTCGTGTATCACTCCGTAATTGCCGCCAAAGGTGCTTGAGGATGGGCCCTGCCCCAGGGGGTCTATGACGGCTATCCCAATGACCTTGGTTAGGCCGGTCACAATCATGGAAAGATACTCGGCAGGTGCCACCACCACCTCCTCACCGGTGAGCATCCCTGAGCCAACCAGCGCAGACTCTATCCTGCGGAGGCCTTGGGGGGCGATTTTCGCCCTCCCCTCGGCATCCGTTGGCACCTTCTTCAAAATCGCCCTCATCATGCGATCCGCTGAGAGAATTTTGAAAGCTCTCTTAGGCGCAGTGGACAAAAATCCGTAAAATAGCTTATTGCCATAGCTGCTCATTACAGTGCTGTCTGCTGTCAGAACGACCTTTGCCTTAGGTGCCATACATGCCATTTCTCCCAGATGCTTTGTTGGCGAGAGACCCGGAAGGCTCTTTCCATTATCTCATAGTGATGTTATTTCTTCAAGTTTCGAACTCGGGTGAAACTCTTAAAAAGCTTTTGTAGTGTGCCCTTTGCATAGCTGTGGAAAAGCTGAGGGTGGGCATAGGCCCAACGGCCACGCTGCCTCCAATGCTGCGATTCCGGCTTCAGCCGTCTCGACACCGCTCAATGCATCAGCGATGATCCCTTTTCTCTACCCTGAAACTGGAATAGCTGTAGACCTTTTCGGGGCAGGCGGCCGCACATTTCCTGCAGGCGATGCCGTCGCAGAGTTCTGTTCTTATCCTTGCAGTGAACTTGCCGTCCACCTCCTCCACTTTCAGGGCATTCTCTAGGCAGGCTTTTTCACAGGAGAGGCAGCCATTGCAGCCGTCAAAGACAGCAGTCATCTCAACGCCGATGTCCCTCACGATGTGCAGGCCTTTGCTCCCCAGGTTCGGGATGTCCCTGACGACCACCCTGTGTATCTCCGGAGCGACCGTGCATTCGGGGTAGTCGGGGAGTTGGTACATCTGCAGGAACATGTGGTAATCTGCCGTGGACATCCCCTCCCAGAGGCCCAGCTCGCAGATGTAGGCATTTTTGAAGGATTCCTGGACAGGGAAGAGGACGTGGGTCTTCTTCAGCCTCTCGGCAATCTCCTGTGCCTTGTCCAAGACGTTTGTGTCCTTTGCAATGTCACAGGCAAACGCCAGCGATGTGTTGCCGACCTGGTAGATGTCCCTGACGTTCGGGGGGACGAGCCCGACCCCCTGCGCCTTGATTGGGTCCACGTAGGTGCCTCCGGCCCCGGCCATGTAGGCCGCCTGTATGTCCTCTATCTTCAGGCCCAAATGATTGACGAGGGTCAGGTGGCCCGCCCTGAAGGCTCCGAATGCCTTCCCCACCTCTGTCAGGTCCTCCTTGAAGAAATCTATCTCCCCGTCAAAAAGGTGCACCACCTTATCGGCTGTTGCGATGTTGGGAAGCTTGATAAAACCCGACTTCATGCCAGTATAGACCAGCGCAATTGTGCCAGTTCCGGTGATGCCCTTTGGCCTGATGTAGCCCTTCTCCTTCCTCAGGATCTGCCACGCTCCGGCGTCAAGCGTGTATGAGTGGCAACCGATCATGGATGAGTCAAGGACCGTGACCCTCAGCTCATCGCCCACTGCATTCAGATCGGAAATTGCGCCGGGTGATGCAAGCATCCCCCTCTTGATCTCCTGGCCCTCAATGGCCGGACCAGCCGCTGCCGAGCCGATGAAAATGTCGTCACCGACCTTTAGGCCTATCTCGGCGTTCGTCCCGTAGTCCGTTACAAGGGCCGTCTCCTTCCTCTCAAGGATACCCGATTTGAAGAGCATGGCTATTGCGTCTGCCCCGATCATGTGCGCAACAGCCGGTGGTATGCAGACCTGGGTGGAGGGCTTCACCGACTCGAGCCCGAGCTTTCCCGCATCCAGAATGGCGGTCTTCCGCTCTGGCCTTGTCAGACCCAGGCGCTTGAGCGTGTTTTCCCCTCCGAAGGCAAGGTCGCGGATCTCGATGTTGTGAAGGATGGACATTTGGATGGGGTTCCCGCAGGCGGCGATCCTCTCCACCTGGCCGAGGTCCACATCCAGGCTCCGCAGGACCGAATCCACGGCCCTTGCGACGATGTCGTGCCCTATCTCCCTGCCGTTGTTGAGGCAGAAATCCAGGTGATCGATCACGTTGCTTCCCGGGAGGGGGTGGCGCAGAGTTATGGCCGTGGACAGCACATTCTGCGACCCCAGCTCTATGGCCTGCGCCCGTATGCCGCTGGTGCCTATATCAAGGCCTATGACAATGGCCATGTCGATCCCACTGCAATCCCGACGATATTTGAGAGATATTCAAGATTCCCTAATAAGCCGAATCATGGAAATCAATTTGTTGTTAACATATTCTGATATACAAACAGGGAAATCCCGCGCGTTTATGAGTCTTCCACAATGGAGGCCGGCAGGATGATCATCAGGCCCGTGTCAACCACCGAAAAGACATCTTCCGGGGGGTAGTCTTCCCCGATTATCTCCCTCAGGCCCGAGTAGAAATATTCCCTCATCATCTTTGACCATCTCTCCCCCATGTCGTGGGAAAGAGAAATTATCAATTTCCCGCCGACGACATGCTCTTCATAATTCGCCCACTGCCCATAGTCGCAAAAGCCCTTTACAATCCTCTTGAAGGTCAGCAGGTTTTTCGGGTACCTCCCTCTCATGATGGTCTCGCTGAACACCTTCTGCCCTTTCTCCCTCCCATATGAGAGGAAGAGCACTTCTTCATCTTCCAGCAGCTTTTTCACGAATTCCTTTGTCAGGAGCACCGACGGGTATTTTTTTGCAGGATGCCTCAGATCAACATGCTCCCTGAGTATCCTGTTCACCAGAGAGTTGACCGAAATGCCCTCCTGCTCCGACTGCTCCACCAATTTCTGTATTGTCCCCTTGTCGAGGTAAAAACTCTTGGCGACGCTGCTCCTCTTCCCGTTCGGGGGCACGCTTTGGCACCACTCGGTCCTCTATGGTTTATGGGTTTATACACCGCACACTTACCTTTGGTATATCTTGATATATTTTCATATAAGCGCTTTCTTCCTAATAAACCGCCTTAAATACCCAAAAAATGCAGCCTATTCTCAACGACTGTAATTGATGAGGTGGGAAAATGAACAAGACTGGAGTTTTTCAAAGGGGGACTCCTTGGAAAGCCTTGAGCGATGACCAGGTGAAGATACTGGACAATGCTGGCTATGAAATCCTCAGGGAGGTCGGCGTTAACTTTGCGGATGACGAACTTCTCAGGATGGCCGCTAAGATGGGGGGCACAGTCGACTATGAAAAAAAGATCGTGAAGGACATGCCCGAATACGTGCTCCGGGAGCAAGTCGCCAAAGCGCCCAGGAACTTTGTCTGCGCCGGAAGGGACCCAGAATGGGACATGATCTTCGAGGGCGGGGGCAGGAAGCAGTTCTGGGCACCGGAGAGCGGCGCGACGGACCATCTCCAATGGGACCCGGCGAAGAGAACCTACTCGAGAAGAAGGGCAAACGCGAACGACTGCGCCCATGCCACAAGAATTATAGACGGGATCAACGACTTCGACAGCAACTGCTACGTCTACGACCTGGGCGAAGAGGGGCAGCTGGGCCTACCATCCGAACTCATCAAGCTGAACGCGATCCTGCGGAACACGACAAAATTCGGTGCAAACTACTGCACAACTGTGTCCGACATAAGGGAGCATGACTACTCCCAGAAGCTTGCTGAGGCCATCTCAGGAGGTCCGGAGGAGTTCAGAAAGCGCCCCCTATTCTGGGCTGTGTACAACCCTCTCGGAACTCTTCAGATGAACAAGTTCAACAGCTGGTCCCTGCGCAAGTCCTTCGAGCACCACTGGCCAATCATGACCGGCGTGGCCGCCGCTGCGCCACTGGTCGGTCCAGCCACAGCCGCCGCCAACGCTGCCATAACCCATGCGGGCCTCCTATGGATAACGGCAATGAAGGGGATGTACGACCCCGGGACAGCGGTTATAAACAACAACATGGTCTTCTGCCTTGACCCATTCACGGGCAAAGGCACACTGACGTCCTCGCACTTCATGCTCGGCACAGTGGCCATGAACCAGGTCTGGCACGGGCTGTATGGGCTGCCGACCTGCCAGTACACAGGGGTGGGCACAGCCAGCCTCGATCAGGAGGCCTTTGGCCTAGGCATGCTGATGATGATGCAGATGCTCTATGGCACCGACATGATAATGATCCAGCACTCGCAGGAAGCCCTCGACCCAACCACGCTGGTGATCGCAGCCGAGATCGCCCACTACGGCAAGCATATCATGTCCACCTTCGACCAGATAGTGCCAACAAAGGAGAACCTCGCGCTTGAGCTGGCCAAGGAGGTCGGAGCCACCGGCGAAGGATGGATGACCTCCGAATTCAACATGGCCCGCATAGACCTATTCTACAAGAGCCTCTCCCTCGACCAGACGCCGCCCGACACCTGGGTCAAGCAAGGTGCCCCCTCGTGGTGTCACGACATCTGCAGGGAGAAGCTCAAGGAGTACGAGAAGCACGAACCGGTGCCAATGCCAAAGGACATCGCAGAGAAGATGGACGCGATCCTCAAGGAAGGGACAGAGCTTCTCAAGAGGCAAGACGGCGGACCCCGCGGCAGCAACATACCCATATGATGGCAATATTTTTTGAATGATCAGGAAAAAGGAGGAAAAAAAATGGTAACGAAAGAAGAACTGCTCGAGAAATTGGCAAAATCCATAGTGACCTACAACGAGGCAGCAGCAATGGCCGCTGTGAAGGAGTCGTTCGAAAACGGCCTCCCTCCAGTCGACATCGTCACCAAAGGTCTCAGCGTCGGCATCCGCCAGGTGGGTGAGCGGTACGGGAAGGGAGAAGTCGCCATCCCGTTCGTGATGCTCGCCGCCAAGATCATGGACAAGGCCACCAAGGAAGCCCTCTCAAAGGTGCCTCCTGACCAGATGCCTAAACCGCTTGCGACCATGGTCATTGGCACTGTGGAGGGCGACATCCACGACCTCGGCTCCAGCATCGTCGCTGCGGTCTTCTCCGCGTCGGGCTTCAAGGTCTACAACCTTGGCCACGACGTACCCGCCGACACCTTCATAAAGAGGGCGGAGGAGGTCGGCGCAGACATCATCGGTGCCTCGGCACTCATGACCAACACCCTCCAGATCCAGAAGGTCTTCGGAGATAGGCTGACAAGGCTAGGGTTGCGCGAGAAGTACATCTATCTCGTCGGCGGCGGGGCATTCCCCGGCGCGGAATGGTGCGAGGAGATCGGCGCAGACGGCTTCGCGACCGATGTCACTATAGGATTGGAAGTGGCTAAGAAGTGTGTAGCTGAGAGAAATAAGTAAATAGGAAAAATAATGGAGGAATAGCTATGGTAAAATATGCAACGTTGGAATACTACCAAGCGTTGGCGGAAGCCCTGAACAAGGACGAAGAATTCACCAAATCCGGCATGTCCACAACTTACATCTACCGTCTATCTGACCGGAAGAATGCCGCAGGCGGCGATCAGAGCTACCTCATGAAGTTCGACAAGGGCAAGGTAGCCGAGATCCGCGAGGCGACGGCAACAGAGGACGCTGAATTCATCAGCACAGCAACCTACGACACCATGGTTAAGATAACAAAGGGCGAGCTGGACGGGCAGCAGGCCATGAAGGACGGGACACTCAAGTTCAAGATGTTCCTCTTCAAGGCCGCCCGCTACGGCAAGACATTGACACGCATGGGCGCAGTAGCCAAGACACTGCCTGGTGTAGAATACTAGAAACCTAAAACAACCCCTTTTTATTTTTTCTGATCCTGATGCTTTGACCAAAAGCCAGCACCTGCACCATGAAGACAGAGCCGGTGGTGAAAATGAGGGAGTTGACCCAAAAGGAACGGCTGCTGCAGGCGATTGCCTGCAGGGCTGTGGAAAAGATCCCTGTGGTGAGTTTCACCCAGACCGCCACCTTGGACCTGATGAAGTTGGCTGGTGCCTACTGGCCAAAAGCCCACAAGGATGCAAAATTGATGTCCAAGTTGGCCGTTGCAGGCCACACAGAAGCCTTTTTAGAAGCCGTAAGGGTCCCGTTTGGCTTGACGGCCGAGGCAGCCACCATGGGCTGCACAGTAAATTACCACGAGGATAAGAACGACTTCACCCCGGCAGTCGAAAAGGGGCTGCTCAACCTGAATGACATCAGATTCCCTGAACCGGACGAGGGCATAATAGGGGAAATAGCCGAGTCCGTCAGGATAAGCAGGGGGGCAGTTGGAGACGACGTCCCCATCATCGTTGGCGTGACAGGACCGTTCACCATTGCAGGGCACCTCCGGGGCGTCAATGACATCCTCACAGACCTCATACTCAACAACGAGCTCGTCCATAGGCTTATCAATAGCTCATGGCCAGTCTCTCTGAGTTTCGCAAATGCCTTGGTTGACAATGGTGCCGATGTCGTGGTATTGATAGAGCCAACCGCTTCAATAATTGGCTCCGAATTCTTTGGCGAGTATGTCCTGCCTTCCTTGAAGAAGGTGGTATCGGCAGTCAAAGCGCCGACCGTGTTGCACATATGCGGCGACTCAATGCCTCTGGTGGGAATGATTGCAGAGACGGGCGCTGCCGGCCTCAGCATCGACCAGAAGGTCAACATGGCCAGGGCCAAGGAGGCTGTAAGGGGCAGATGCAGTGTGGTGGGGAATGTGGATCCAGTCGCGATCCTGCAGATGAAGAAACCCGAAGCTGTGGCACAGGACTGCAGAAGGATCCTCTCAGAAGGAACGGACGTGCTGGCGCCAGGGTGCGGCATCTCACCCTACACCCCGACTGAAAACATTAGATCAATGATAAAAGCAAGAGATATGTACTGTAATAGCACTTGAAAAAGGTCTGAACTATGAGCTTGGAAGATGTCAAAAAAATCCAGCAGTCGCACAGGATAATCGGGAGAACCGAAGAGCTCCAGAAGGCGCTCTATGCAATCGCGGCAAAAAAGCACGTGCTCATCGAGGGCTCGGTGGGGGTCGGGAAGACCGTCATTGCTATCGCCCTTGCAGATTACTTCAGTCGCCACATCTTCCGCGTTGACGGCGACGAGCGCTACACCGAGCAGAAGATGGTGGGGTGGTTCGACCCTCCCGTCGTCATGGCCAAAGGCTATTCCAGGGAGGCGTTCATTGAGGGCCCACTCTATAAGGCAATGACCGAGGGCGCATTCCTCTTCATCAATGAGCTGAACAGGATGCCCGAGGGCACCCAGAACGTCCTGCTCCCGGCAATGGACGAGAGGAAGATCGAAGTCCCCCGCATAGGCACCGTGGTGGCAAAGGAGGGCTTCACCATCATCGCCACCCAGAACCCCGAGGAGTACATCGGGACCAGCAGGCTGAGCGAAGCACTCAAGGACCGCTTCGTCTGGATCCGCCTCAAGTACCAGTCTGAGGAGGAAGAGGAGCTGATAGTCCGCAAGGAGACAGGCACGCCGGACGATCTGCTCGTAAAGGCGGCTGTGAAGATGGGGCGGAAGACCCGGGACCACCCCGAGATCCGGAGAGGCGCCTCCATTAGGGGGGCAATCGACATCGTCTCGATAATGCACCAGGCCACACTGAAACTTATTTCGGAGCTCGACCCAGACACCCGAAGGTGCATGATCGAGAGCGCTGCCGTGATGTCGCTCTCCTCAAAGGTGGAGCAGCGGGAAGGCTCCCATGAAAAACTGGTCGAGATGATTGTGGAGATAGCGGACGAAGCGATGAAGGAGCTCAAGCTGCTGGGAGGCCCACCGGCCGCAGCTCCCCAGAAGGAGCACTCGGCAAATTTTTGAAGGACCTCCCTCTGATGAGGGAGGGCCTCAGGAAAGGCGATTTCCAGCTCATGCGCATGATGGCGAGGGAGAACCCCAAGACCCTCGCTGAGCTGCTGCAGGACCCCTCCCTCTTCAATGAGGTCATCAAGGCAACCGAGAGCACCAACCTGAAATGGTCCGCGGCTCTCTTCCTCTACAGCGTCCAGAAGGAGTTGACCGCTGAGCAGAAGGCGATAGCACGGGACGTCCTGATTAGGATCCTGATGCAATTGGCAGCCCACATCTCGGCAAGGGGCATAAGGTCGACAAAGAGGGCCCTCACGACCTTCAGGCCTGGCTTGGACGAGATGGAGCTCGAGGAGACCATGGAGAACTGCGTGGGCAAGAAGTGTCCTGACTATGACGACATAATGATGGTCGACAAGGAGCCAAAGCCCAGGGGGGTCGTGCTCATGCTGGATACCAGCAACTCCATGTAGCGCGAGAAGATCCTGATAGCCACCCTGGCCATCGGCGTACTCGCATACCGCCTCAGGGGCGAGAACTATGCCATCCTAACATTCAACGACGAGGTGAATATCATCAAGCCGATCGAGAGGGAGATGACCCTCGAGACGCTTCTTGATAAAATGCTGGAAGTGCAACCCAAAGGCATCACAAACATCAGGCTGGCCTTGGAAAAGGGGCTCCTCCAGCTTTCCAAGCAGGTCGCCCATGAAAAGCTTGGCATCATAGCCACAGACGGCTGGGCAACCACCGGCGGAGATCCTATCGAGGTGGCGTCAAAGTACACCCGGCTCCACGTGATCCAGGTCCCCATGGGGATCGGTGGGGGGGACGACCGCACCTGCATTGCCATGGCAAAAGCAACCAAGGGCCGGAGGGTCTACGTAAAGCATTTCCTTGAGTTACCGAGGGCAGTCTTGGAGATACTGCGGTGAAGCATATGTCCTAGGTGGCCCCTCATGGCTTCCAAAAGGAGCTCGTCAGCAGCTTGGCAATGGCGGTCGCCGCATGCAACCGAAGGGCGATCATCGATGGGGCAAGGGCAGCACTGGCTGGAGGGGTTGACCCGCAGGTTGCCATTGAGGAGGGGCTGATGGTTGGGCTGGAATCAGTCGAGAGCCAGTTCAGCCAGAAGAAAATCCCGATGCTTACCCTCGCCACCATCGAATATGCGGTAAGGGATGCGCGAGAGATACTGCTCTCCAAGACTCCGGACGGCAGCCCTCTGAAGCGGAGGGCGAGGGTCGTTATCGGGATAGTGGCCGGCGACCCCCACTCCATTGGCAAGACCATATCGGTAGCGATGCTTTCCTCAAGGGGCTTTGAGGTCCATGACCTGGGCGAAGATGTCCTCCCAGACAGGTTCGTCGAGAAGGCACAGGAAGTCCATGCGGAAATCATTGCCGTGGGGACGCTGGTGCTGGCCTGCATGCGACACCAGAAGGACGTCATAGATATCCTAAGTGAAAAGGGGCTGAGGGACCACCATAAGGTGGTCATCTGCGGAAGGACAGAGATCATCACCCCCGAATTCGCCGAGGAAATCGGCTCTGACGAATGCGGTGAAGATATTGGCGACCTTGTTGTGAAGGTACAGAAGCTCGCTGACTGCAAAGATGCCTTTGATCCCTGAGGTAACCGCAAGTGGCATCATCGCAGCCCGAGGCTTCCTTTCTATTCCTGAAAAAAGGCTATGGGCGCGTCAGGGATGTCCGCAGGGCCAACATCATCATAATGGGCAAGGTATCCGATGCCATTAAGCCCGCCCTAGGGCCGAACGGCATGAGCAAGATGCTGGTCACCCCAATGGGCGATGTGACCATCACCAACAGCGGGCGCGCCATCCTTGAGAACATGAAGACCATGAACGAGATCACCAGGCTCATGGTAGAGCTGGCAAGGACCCAGAGCGACATCGCTGGCGACGGGACCAAGACCGCCGCCATCCTCACCGGTGAACTGCTGAAGAAAGCCGACAGGCTTCTGAAGATGAAAATCCACCCGCGGGTGATTATCGATGGCTACCAGAAGGCGGGGAGGAGGGCCCTCGAGGTCCTTGACCGGAATGTGGTTGGCCTGTCGGTTGATGACGAGGACCGCCTGTTGGCTGTGGCAAAGACTGCGATCGGCGGAAAAGTAACAGGCGAGTCCAAGGAGCGCATTGCCAAACTTGTCGTTGCGGCCATAAGGGCCGTCGCAGAGACAAGCCAGGGAACGACAAGGGCGGATACGGACAACATCGCCCTCCGGAGGAGGGATGGCGCCAGCACAGGCGAATCACGCCTTGTGAAGGGGATCGTCATCTACAGGGATAAGCCACACGCCTCAATGCCCGACAGGATTGAGGGCGCAAGGATCGCCCTGATAGGGAGCGCCATAGACCCGTTTATCTACGAGACAGGCGATGCCCTGCGGGAATACGAGCTCAACACCCCTGAACAGCTCCGAAGCTTCAAGGATGGCGAGAGAAATTACTACCGGAGGCTGATCGACAGGCTGAAGGGGGCAGGTGCAGGCGCCCTCTTCTGCCAGAAGCGCATCAGCAAGGCGATGCTGGCTTTCCTCGCCAGTGAGCATATCCTGGCGTTCGACCTGGTTTCCGAAAAGGACATGGTGAGGCTAGCAAAGGCAACCGGAGCCCAGATAGTGACGAATTTCTCAGAACTGGGGGAGGCTGACATTGGCGCTGCAGGGCTGATGGAGTTCCGCAGCATATCGGGGGACGAGATGCTCTTCGTCGAGCAGTGCCGATTTGACAAGGTCGTGACGCTGCTGATCCGGGGAGGCTCGGCTCAGGTGGCAGAGGAGTTCGAAGGAATCCTGAAAGAATGCGTCCAGACGGTGTCCATCGCCCTGGAGCATGGCAAGGCTCTCTATGGCGGTGGGGCCGTTGAGATGGAGATCTGGAAGGAACTGAAGGGCTACTCAAGTACCTTCAAAAACAAGGAACAGCTTGCCGTCGATGCCTTTGGTGATGCAATAGAGGAAATCCCCAAAACGCTCGCCTCCAACAGGGGTATGGATTGCCTCGACGCCATCACCGAGCTGAGGGGGAAGCATGAAAGCGGGCAGAGGGACGCAGGCATAGACGCGATCAGTGGCCAGCCCAGCAGGAATGCCAGCGGTGCGCTTCTCGATTCATTCAAGGCAAAGCAGCATGCGATAAAGATCGCCACAGAGGCTGCAACTATGGTACTAGGCATAAGCGATATAATCATGGTCACCAACCCTGCCGCCATCAAGCGCGCCGAGGCCGAGAGGGAAATGGCACAGAAGCGGATCCAGGACGAAAAGCTCCGGGTGGCCTTCAAGGAAAAGGAAAGCCTCAGGGAAGTGTCCAAACTCGACCGTGAAATGATGGACCGGGCCATGCACCCTGAGAATTATTAGGGCTGTTGAAAAATAATAGGCGCTGGGGATGTCCCCCCGAAGATGACTATCCCTGCACCGCACTGACCAGGGCCTTGACATTCTCGAGCCTTGTGCGTGGCGCCATTCCACAGCCGGGGGCGAGTATGTTGACCCCGGCAGCCAGCGAACGCTTCGCCTCCAGCACGACGTCTTCCGGCTTTCCGGTGAACATCGACTTCGCCGCCGCCACATTGCCAATGAGTGCAGGCCTGGGCGACCCTATCAATTCCCTTGCCTTTGCAACGTCTATCTTCTCCTCAACGCTGAGCCCGTCGAATCCCGTCTCGGCCATGTCCTTCACGATCCTGGTGACGTTGCCGCAGATGTGGAGGGCGCTCAGCGCCCCCTTGCTGCGGATGGAATCGGAAACCTCCTTCAGCTTCGGCTTGATGAAGAACGCAAAGTCCCTGGGGCTGAGGAGCTCGGGCGAAGCCGTCGGATCAGCCACGCAGATCACATCGGCGCCCGCGTCAATCAATGCCCTGGCGTACTCGATGTTGGCGTGGGCAGTGATTTCCAGAATCTTCGAGATGCTATCGCGCGATTTGATGGACCACTTGAGGAGGTTCTCGATCCCCGTCAGATGCCCCGCAAGGGTGAACACCCCTTCCATGCCCACTATTATCGGCAGTTCGGGATGATCCCTCTTGAGGATCTTCGTGGCCTCGAGCATTATGGGGATCCTGTTGAGGCCAAGGAAGTTGTCCGGATACCTGACCTCCTCAATGGTTGAGAATGCCGCTTTCCGCACCCCCGGCGTCGAGTCAACAGTCCCGAATTCCACATGACACCCAAAGTTCTCGGCCTGGACCGTGAGGCAGAATGGGATCCTCGCCGCCTCGAGGCCGGCCAGCCTGTACAGAGCGCCTCCAAGTGCCGCCATCTTGGTGGCGTCATGGTGGGCCTCGGGCCACCTCGCGCCGGTTATGTCCATCGTCTCGACCAGACCCAGCTGGGTCACGCACGACACGGGAATCCGGTCTGTTTTTTCTCCCCGGAGAGCGCCTAAAACCCTATCTCTTGGTGTAATGTTGATCAACCCATTAGCAATTGAATATGGATTTATTTATCCTTTTTTTGGGAATGCTACAATTGATGCGCGATGGCCAGGCGAAACTTGTTTTATTACCTCCCGCCATAGTTCTGTTGAGGGCAATGCGCCAGACATTCATTGGGGGAGGCGGCTGGGCATACTTCAGGGTGCCATCCCTCTCCCCCCTGAAGGCATACTCAAGGTCTTTTGATTACGTCGAAGTGAACTCCACCTTCTACGAAATGCCTTCGCTGCAGGAGGTGGAGGGGTGGCGCAGGGCTGTCCCGGAGAGTTTCCACTTCTCAGTCAGGGCCCACAGGTCCATAACGCACGCCTGCCCCTTCGATGACTCGGAGGCAACGCACAGCAGCTTCCTGAGGATGCTGGAGATCTGCAGGATCCTGAGGGCTGACATCCTCCACCTCCAGCTCCCCCCAACGGCCATTCCCGATCAGGCCCTGGCCAGATCGCTCTCTGATTTCCTCGGAGCCCATGAATGGCGGCCGATACAACTGGCCTTGGAGACCAGGGTGGAAGCCTCCCTGGCCAGTTCCCCCCAGCTGCTGGAGGCGATGCAGGAGAGGGGCATTATCCATTCCGTAGACCCTCTGAAAGGGCAGGTCCCAGCCTATTACAGCGATACCCTCTACGCACGCCTCTTCGGGAGAGGCTACCACAACCTCTACCAGCCAACAGATGACGAGCTGAAGTCTCTGGACGACCTCGCCTCTGGATTCAACAGGGCATTCCTCACCTTCCACGGCGCCAGGATGTACTCAGATGCCGCAAGGCTGAAGACCTACAGGGCCAGGGGGAAGTTCCCAAGTTTGACGAAGGCTGTCGGCCTGGATTCCCTCAGGGAGGTGCTTGCCGAAGACACAGTCTTCCCTTCAATGAAGGCAGAGCTGTCCCATAGCCAAGGATGGAAGCTCTACGAGGCGCCCGGCGACAAGCGCGTCAGAGTGGGAGAGGCGCTATCGCTCCTACCTGATGGAATCTACTCCTCGCTGGACGAGGTCCTCAAGGCACTGGGAGAGAAGGGGTCGCCCTCATGACCCACAAAATCCTCCTGGGCACATCCGGATGGAGCTACAGGGAGTGGATAGGGCCATTCTACAACGACGCCGCAGGGATGCTGCGGCATTACACCAGCATCTTCCGCACCGCTGAAATCGACTCCACATTCTATGCCTTTCCCTCCAGGGGCCTGGTGATGGGGTGGAAGATGCACACCCCGGCTGATTTCACCTTCACCGCCAAGCTGCCGAGGCTCATCACCCACGAAAAGAAGCTCAGCCTCTCGGAAGGAGCCGATGCCGACCTGGCGCGCTTTGTGGATCTGATGTCTCCGCTGGCCACCAGCAGCAAGCTGGGATGCATCATCATCCAGCTGCCACCGAGCTTTGGCTTCAATGCAGCCATCCTGGAGGATTTCCTGCAAATCCTCCCCCTCAATGTGAGATTTGCCATCGAGTTCAGGAACCTGGGCTGGATGAGGGAAGAGACCTGGCCCCTTCTCGAGCGATACCGCATCGCCTATGTCAATGTGGATGAGCCCCTCCTCCCGCCGGAGGTCCACCTGACCACGGATTTCACATATTTCAGGTGGCATGGCAGGGGGAAGAGGGTCTGGTTCGACTACCGGTACGGCAGGGACGAGCTGGAGCCCTGGATTCCCAAGGTTGCAGATGCTGAGAAAAAGGCGGAGAGGGTCTTTGGCTACTTCAACAACCATTACCATGGCTACGCAGTGGAGAATTGTCTCCAGGTAATGGAGATGCTTGGGGGAATGGATAACCCGCAGCGGAGCGCAAAGGTACAGGCTGAGAGATACATCTCGAGCAGGGACGGAAAGGGCAACAACCCCCCCTCGAAGGGAAATGCCAACCGTAGGGGGCCACTCGACGGCTTCATATGATACGAAGTGACCTCCGTCCAGCATTAGCACGATGTGATTTTCGCCGATCATCGGGCTGCAGAGTTAGTCTATATCAATGGAAGAAGGAATATTAGAATAAAAATACATTCCTAGACCATGGATCGCCCCGCAAAGCTCATCGTTGCTGTCACCGCGATCATCGCAATAGCCGTGATCGGCGCAGTTGCATACTCTACCTTAAGCGCACCGACGGTTGTTCTGACGGGCCTCCAAGCACTATCCACCAACCCCGGCCTAACGGCCAATGCCTCGTCCTCGGAAAGGCAGGTCAATCCAGGCCAAAACTTCTCTGCCGTTCTGTCCCTTTCGCCTCATTGGCCCATTTCGGTCGAGTACATCTCCATCGCGACCCCGGGCTTCAGCATAATCTCGCTCAATGCATCCCTGCCTCTCAGGGTCGACCAGAATACTACCCTTTCAGTGGTACTGAGATCAGACCAGTCCTACAGCGGGGCAGTTCTTTTCATAGTAAACTGCCTGAACTCTTCGGACCTTGCTGAGAAAATCCTCATACCCGATGTTACCGCTGACACCTCGTCAAAAACTGTCGTCCTCGTCTCAGTCTCCAATGTAGGAGACGTTGCTCTTTCCAATTCCACCGCTTATCTTATCAGGTCGGACGGGCTGGCCGTCAACTCCACGCCACTCCATACGGAGGGTTTGCTCCCAGGAAAAATATCATACTTCAATATCAACATGTCCTATGCGGCTGCTACAATAATTGAGCTGTACAGGGTCCAGGTGGTCACTGCATTGGGCGCCAATGCAACATCCCGGGTCTTTGCTCTGACGTGCAACTGCTGAATCACTTGAAGATGCCACAAAATGCTGGAAATAGAGGAGGATCACATCAAGACCAGAAAGATGCCTATGGCCCACATGGCTATGGCCGACGCATACCTGACGTAGTCTCTGGGTATCTTGGGCGTCTTCGCAAATATATTGAGGAGAAGGATCAGCACAAGGGGTAATACAAAGATAAGATTGTAGAGCATCAGGAATCCAAGCACTTCGAACTGGCCGAGATTATATTGGCGCATGAGGGCGGTGGCAAGGAAGTATGGTCCTCCAGTGCAGGGCAACTCTATTGCGGATATTATTGCTCCGGCGAAAAAAGCCACGGGAGGCGCTGTGGCACCTTCTATGAGCTTCTTCACCGTCGGCTTCTGCGAGACTGGTATTTTGGAGAATAGCGACACTAGTGCCACCACAACAGCCAAGGCGCCTATTATTTTGGTCGTATAAAATGGGAGCTGAAACTGGCTTAGTATTGCAAAGATCCCATAACCTATGAGGAGATAGGCAACAAAATTTCCAGCAATGTATGCCGCGCCTGTGGCAAACACCTTCTCCCCAGCTGCAGAGAGCGCCACTATCAGGAGAAGAAGTACGGCTATGGCGCAAGGATTGAGGGAATCGGCAAAGGCCATCGCAAGGATTATCTCAACGGGTGGGGATGTGGCACTGCTGTTGGACGGGATGGTTGCATTGACAGACGGGCATTCTCTGCCGGTATTGTTCAATAGCAGCCCAACAAGCTGGTCCTTTATACTGCTCGGACCAATTAGAACCTTGTCTCCGATGAACGCAACAGGAGTGGAGTAGGTGGTCATGTTATGGGCCATGTACAGACTCACCATCAGGTCCCAGTTCGTGACATTATGGACTTCAAAGCGCTGGACGCTGAGGGTGGGATAGGCAGCTTCCACCTCCGTGATGTACTGGTCCGCCTCCTCGCAGGAGTGGCACCCGCTAGCTCCGAAGTAGAATACGCACTGCGGCTGCACCACTTGACCCGGCTGAATTGACCAGTCCATACCTGCCATTCTATACGCGACTAAGCCTAAGGTGGACACAGCGAGGATAGTGACTAGAATGACAGTTGCTCGGGAAGGTATCTTCGTCTAACCCCCTTTTCTATGAGCCAACATCCATTTGGTGGTGCATCCCCCACTATTTATGCTCTCCATCCTAAAAGAATTGGGAGAGTGTCTTCTGCTCCCTGGGGAGGGGACCCGGAAGGGGCTCCTCCTCGATCCTCTGCGTGAAGCCGTAGATTCCCTCAACCTTGGCTTTGGTCTTGAGCAGCTTGTTCCTCTCGTGGGTCTTGGAAGTCAGCAGGGCATATGTTTTTGCCGTTTTCTTCCCGTCCGCTTGGCGGAGGATCCTGCCGAACCTCTGAATCCATTTCTTTGGGTTGCTTGGTGGGTCCACCCATACCTCAATATCTGCAACCGGCACGTCGAGCCCCTCTTCGCCAATACTGGTGCATACCAGTATGCCTGCTCTGTCCCTGAACTGGAGGAGTGCCGATGCCTGCTGCTCCATGCTCATTCCCCCCTTACCCACAAGCACCGCAACACCCTCCAAGCCGAGCTTCTTGTGGAGCATGGAGCCCAGCTGCTTGGCCCCTTCGACTGATTCGATGAAGACTATCGCCTTCCGATAGCGCTCCCCCTCCAGTATCCTCATCGTGGCATTCAGCTTATGGTTGTAGTTCAGCCTGAGGGCTTCCCTGTAGACCTCGTATATTGTCTTCCCTTCCAGCTCCCTAAGGGGGCGGTTCAATTCCCTCAGCTTCCAGTTGCCGTACTTCAGAACGCTGCTGGCACCGTCCTCCACCAGCCTCGCCTTCATCATCCTCAGGGAGATCAGTAGGATACAGAGAGGGTGCCTGCTGCAGAAGCCCCTTGCGTGCTGCGCCCCGTAGAGCCTCTGGGCCTTCTCCTGGTACGACCTGACCACATCGTTCAGCTGGTAGTAGACCGAGAGGAGCCCAGGCGGTGGGTCGAGGGCTACCAAGCCGATGACCCTCTCTGGCATGTGTGCCTTTATCTCCGGCTCCTCCATCGAAAAGACTTCGATCTGCCCAAAGACCTTTTTCAGCTCCCTGAGCCTTGAGGGGGCGTGGAGCTGGGGCGTCGCGCTCAGGGCAAGTATGCTGCTCCCGCCTGCCTTCGCCGCCAGCAGTATGGAGTAGCCATCAGTCTCGCCTATGTAGCCATGGCACTCATCGGCCACCAGGATGGTGAACGGGAACTCGAAGCCGGATCTGTGGAAAGCCTCCCTAAGAAAATCGACCGAACCCTCCCTTGCCTTGGCTTCGGAGATGGCATGGGCATGCCCCTTCAGGACATCGTTGTAGAATGTCTGTGGCGTCGTGACAGTAAAAGCGGCATTCCAGACCCTTATGCTCTTTCTCCTCTCCGGCTGCATGTTCCCGGAGATGAAGAATGCCTCCTCCAGGCCCAGCATCCTGCGGGCGAAGAGGGTCTGCTGTACCCCCAACGGGATCGACGGGGTGAGGAAGAGGACGCGGCAGGGGCTCCGGGTCGACTCCCTGGCGATGTAGGCCCCGGCCACATAGGTCTTGCCCAGCCCAGTCGGGAGGCCCACGACAAGGGCATCGCCACTGATCCTGTCGAGTATCTTCTGCTGGAAGGGGAAGAGGCTGTACTTCATCCTCTCCACCTTCACCCACTGCCTCTCAAGGATGGCTGCGGAGGGCGAGAGGTTCGAAGTGAGGAGGTCCATGGAATAGGAGCTGCTGTCGAGGTAGTCGAGGTAACTCTTCCAACCCTCCGGGGGCATCAGGCGGCCTCTCCATTTTCCTCTTCTCGCATGGCCGGGCTTAAAGCCAACGCATGCGGCATCTGCCACTGACGTTCTACGCCACCAGTCTTTATATAGACCTCTAGGGACCATGAGTTGGGGCTGTGGGATGGACTCCAGATATTTCGCCAGCCTCATGCTTCACATCATGAACGACGGCACCGTGTTCCTGCTCCCATCGGTCCTTCCCCTGGTGGTGGCAGAGTACGGCTTCTCCTATATCACGGCGGGTTATATCAGCGCCATCATCCCGCTCTGCCTGGGCCTCTTCCAGACCCCAGTGGGGCGGATATCCGACAGGATCCCCAATGCGCTGCTGCTGAGGGTTGGCATATTCCTGGTGGGCCTAGGGGCCCTCTCCATCCTCCTCCCTCAGGTCCTGATCCTATCGCTGGCGCTCATAGGGATCGGAGGCAGTTTCTACCACCCGGTCGGCTACGCCTATACATCGAAGATCCTGAAGGACAGCACCAGCGGAACGGCCCTGGGCATCCAGTCCAGCTCAGGGGAGATTGGCACCCTGGCAGCTTTCCTGACTGCTGGCCCGCTGGCGGTGTTGGCCGGTTGGCGCGCCGTCTTCGTGGCCTGGGGCTTGCTGTGCCTTTCCACATTCCTGCTGGCCACCTTCCTCCTCAAGGGGGAGCCCCAGAGCGCCGAGAGGCAAAAAACTGCCCAGTCCAACCTTTCCCTCCTCAAGACAAAGGCAGCCGTCCTGATCATGATCCTATTCGCCCTACTCGGCGCCACCTACAGGATAATCTCGAATTACCTCCCCTCGATCTTCTTCCTCCAGGGGGCCGACATCATCGTGGCCGACATGCTCACCGCCCTCCTCATAGCCATGGGGATAGTGGGTGGTGTCGTTGGGGGCAGGATGGTTGACCGCTACAACAGCCGGACTGTCACTCTCTCCCTCTTTGGCCTCTCCGCACTGGGGCTGCTGGGCATGTTTGCATCTCCCTCGCTGGCCCTTACAGGCGCCATGGTCTGCGTGGTGGGCATCGCCATTACCGCCCTCTACCCCATATTCTACTTCCTCATGAAGGAGGCAACCTCGGTCGGCATCGTTGGGGTCTCCTACGGCCTCCTCCTCTCCCTTGGCATGCTGAGCGGAATAGTCAGCCTCACGGTGGGTGGGTACCTCATTGAGTACGACCCCCGGCTGGTCTTTGTCTTCGGTGCCCTATTGGCCCTCTCAGCTCTGGTCGTGGCCACCCAGATCAGGCCCACCAACGGCAGGAACTAGGCTCCATTTTTCAACAGAATATTTTTATACCCTTTCCCATTTCGGTGTAAGCGGGCTCCGATAGTATAGTCCGGTCAAGTATACTGGCCTCTCGAGCCAGTGACACGGGTTCGAATCCCGTTCGGAGCACCACATCTTCTCCGGGCGGGTTGCGTGCTATGGCCACTTCCAAGGCAGGGACGATGAAAATGGAGGAGCGCTTGCTCACAGTATCCATCGCCCTCCTGGTGCTTATAGGCCTGATGGAGGTGCTGATAGGCAACTACACGAAGAGCATCGCGCTTATGGCAGACGGCATCCATTCCTGGGCAGACACAATCGTCTCCTCCCTCGTCTTCATAGGAATAAAGCTCTCAAAGAGGGGTCCTGATGGCAAGTTCCACCACGGCTACGGAAGGGCGGAGACGCTTTTTGGCCTGATAGCCGCCATGGTCGTCGTCACCATTGGCGCCATCCTGATGTACGAGTCGTACTTGGCATTCGTAGCGCCATCTCCGCTAATCTACCCCAGTCTGGCAATCGCCGCCGTCTTGGTAGCGGGAGTCGTGTCTTTCGCAATCGCCGCCTTCAAGATCAGGCTTGTGCGCAGGTCCAACTCCACGGCCCTCTCGGTGGATGCCTACAACTCGATCAAGGACGGGGCAGCCTCCTTCATAGTCCTCATTGCCCTCGTCCTCGCTTCATTTGGCTACCTCTACTTCGATGCCTTGGGGGGATTCATCGTGTCTATCATGATCATCATAATAGCCTACATATCGATAAAGGAGTCTTCCATAGTCCTGATGGACGGCTGCATCTATGGGGGCATCTGCAAGGAGATCTATAACGATGTCCACAGCAGGATTGAGGCAGCCCCGAACGTAAGGCGGCTCAACGCCCTCAAGCTCAGACAGATCGGGAGGACCATCAAAGTCGAAGCCATGATTGAACTCGACGGGCAGCTGAGCGTAACCCAAGCCGAGACAATCACCTCGACGATAAAAAAAACCATTATGGAGTCGCATCCAGAAATCTCGAGCGTCATACTCGAGACCTCAGCTGCCAAGGACGCGAAGGCATAGCCGCACCATCGGGCGCAACTTCTTTAACACACTGCCGCCAATTATTATCATGGCCCATGGCGGCGGTAACCTTCTGACCGGCCCGCCCCGGGCTGACCACTACAAGGTTATCCGAGGCTAACGCCAATGCTGGAGGACGAGGATATGGCCACCATCTCACTGGACTCCGAGAGGAGGGTGAGGGGCATCTGCCAGCTGATGGAGGGTCTCATCCTGGAGATCGTTGCGGAGGAGAACGAGGACCCAGAACTCAGGCAGGAGCTGCTCCTCTCCATGCGGGCCTCTGCACTTCAGGACCTCGACGCCTTTTTGACGATGGAGTACCGCTTCATTGCAAGGTATAGGGAGAGGGGATTGATCAGCGCGAGCGAAGAGCGCTCATACCGAAGGATGATGGAAGAGAAGCGGGATGAAGTGATGAAAATCCTGAAGAGGGAGTATGAGATACTGGGATTAGCCGAGGTTGAGGAGTAATGGCCTTCCACCCCCAGGATATCAACGACCTCATCAAGGTCATAGTCCTCATCAATTTCGACAAGTCCGTGGAGAGCCTCAGGGGGCACCTGCACCGGCGGCTGAACAAATTCCTCGGCCGGGAGCCGCTCCAGCGGGTTTCCCACAACGACTTCAATGAGACCCTCGACGAGATGGTCCGCGAGGGGCTGGCGAGCATGGACGGCGAGCAGATCCAACTGTCCTCTAGGGGCAAGGTGCTCAGCAAGGAGTTCAAGAGCCTCCTCTTCAAGCAGGAGCCAATCCTCGAAATCACTGCTGGTCTCTCGGACGGCTCCATCGCAGGACTGATAGTTATTGTCTCGGCCTATGTGGCCAACCTGGGCAGGGCAGCTGCCCTGTACGCCGCCGCCCTCACAATCACTGCCGTGGCGCTGACCGGAATCGCCAGCCTCCTTATGGGTGGTAAGACCGAGGACCTCGCCGATCTGCTGACCCTCCGGCGCCTAATGGAGCACGACCTCTACAACATCGGCGACAAGGAAGAACGCGAGAGGTCATTCTTGCTCATGCAGGACCTCTTCAAGGTGCTCAGGTCCGAAATAAACAAATCCAACCTGTCGTCCGCCCTCATCTTCATGGTGACGTGCATACTCTCGGGACTGATCCCCGTCGGCCTGGACCTAACGCTCCCCCAGCCCCTTGGCATCGTTGCATCATTGACCATAGTCCTTTCGGTGGTGGGGGTGTTCCTCGTCCGGTACCGCTCAAAGAAGACAGGAATCCACTGGAAGTTTCTCGTACTGGAGACATTCGGGCTAATCATCTCCTCAGTGATCGTCTCCCTGCTGCTCGGGTCAGGTTTTTAGCCCAATGCATCCCACCCGATGGCAGCGCGGAAAGACATTCGCTGCAATAAGGCTGGGGCTACCTCCAAGCCACCCTTTCAGGCCTCGAGGTTGGGCTTGAGGTGCTTCGCCCCCATGTTCAACGATCTTTATTTTTCCTTCCTCAATCATCCCTTCAATGATCCCCAGTCCCTGCCCTAGCCAGGTACCTTTCCAGCATCCGTGCCGCAGTGATGGCCGTGCACGCTGTCTCACTTTACCCTCTCCATGACAAGCCTCCAGTGGCGGTCATAATTTTTTTCATTCGTGAGACAAAAGTTTTTATCCAGTCGTGCTGTTCTACGGCTCCCTATGCCGAACCTGAACGTGGCGGTGCTGGCACCCCAAGGCTATTCGGAGGGGCTGGGGAAGAAGGGGACATCCACAGACATAACCTTCTACAACTTCAAGAGGGACCAGACCACGGTCACGTTCATGGAGCCCAGCAAGTACCCTGAGCGCCTCTCTTCGCTGATCTACGTCCTCTTGTCGGCAAAAAAAATCCTACTGGCCCCTGCCGAATTCAACAGCCAGTTCGGCGAGGAGGTTGTGGCGCTGGATGCCTTGGGCAAGGGCGAGGGCTACCTCGTCCTGGGGGGCACCCTCCCGAGGGAGAAGGTCCTGGCGGCAGTGAAGGGGACCGCTGTCGAGGGCTATGAGCTTGTCGGCGACGACAGAAATGCCCTCCGGGAACGGTTCCTCTCTGATGCCCTGCGTCCCAGCACCCCCTCGGGGAACGGCACAGGCGGGTCCGTCGTGGTGGACCACGCCTTCAATGTCAGGGGCGTTGGTACGGTGGCGCTCGGCTTCGTGACCTCCGGTCAGCTCAGGGTCCATGATGAACTGAGGGCACTGCCCTCGCAGAAGCCTGCACAGGTGAGGTCAATCCAGAAGCATGACGACGATTTCGACTCCGCTTCGGAAGGCGAGAGGGTTGGCCTGGCCCTGAAGAACATCGAGGTCGAAGACCTCGAGAGGGGGACAGTGCTGGCATCCAACGGCTCCCTCAAGGTGGCCAATTCCTGGGAGTCTGAGGCGCAGCTGGCAAAGTACTGGACGACGCCGCTGAGGGAAGGGATGGTTGTCCACCTTGGCCACTGGATGCAGTTCGTCTCGGCGCGGATCGCCTCTGTCACACCCAACGGCGACCCCAAGCGACCTCGGCTGGCCATCAGGTCTGAGAAGCCTATGGTATACCCTGTCGGGGATAGGGCGATCATCACATATCTGGAAGGCGGCAAACTGAGGATTGCGGGGACATTCTCCCTACTTTAAGCCCCTTTGGCCAATCAAGCTTTTTATGCCACGCGGCGGTATTAGCCTTGGTGACTGTTATGGAGCCTTCCGAGGCGGCGAAGAACGCCCTAAAGTACGTCTTGGACGCCGTACCCAATGAGCGTTTGGCCGTCATATGCGACGGCGTTAGCGAGGCCGTGGGAAAAGCATTTGTTGATGGCGGTCTTTCACTGGGACTCTGGACCCGCCTCCTAGTCCTCGAGGCCGGGGAGAGAGACAGGACCGAGATACCGCGGGAAGTCTCTGACCTTGTCGTCAGTGGCTCATCCGACATATTCGTCACAATCTTCCGGGACAGCATCACCGAAACACCCTTCAGGATAAAGATAATCAGCCTGATAAACCGCTACAAAAAATACCGCCTCGGCCACTGCCCTGGGATCACCATGGACATGCTAAGCCAGGGCGCCCTGTCACTGACCGCAGAGGAGCACGAGGCCCTCCAGTCTTCTGCGCGGGAGTTGATAACCCGCCTCTCTGGCGCCAAGAGCGTAAGGGTGAGAAGCCCCAACGGGACGGACATGTCCTTCAGCGTAGAGGGCAGGGATTTCTTCACTGAGACAAAGTACGACTGGAATCGCTTCAAGTGGCTCAACCTCCCCACCGGAGAGGTGATGGCAGGGCCCGTGGAAACCTCCCTCAACGGTACCATTGTCTGCGACCTGGCCATCGGAGGCATCGGCCCCATCTCATCGCCCGTCACCATAACCGCCAGGAATGGGCGGGCCGAGAAGTTTGAATGTTCGGATGCCTCCCTTCGGCAGCGCGTCGAGTCTGCACTCGCAGTAGACCCCATGGCAAGGCAGATAGGAGAGTTCGCCTTTGGCCTGAACCACAAGGCTCGGCTCTCTGCCAACTTCCTTGAGGCTGAGAAATACGGCGGCACTATTCATGTAGCCTTCGGAAACAATGAGGACTTTCCCGGCGGCATGAACAACTCTGCCACCCACCTGGACTTCCTGGTTTCGAAGCCCACGGTCGATGTCACCACCGCCAATACGACCTTGACGGTGATGAGGGAAGGGCGCCTGGTCTGATCACTTGACTGGGGCCGGTGGGGTTTCGCTCACCCTCCTTGCCATCTTCTCCCAGGCAGCATCCAAATCGGCCTGCAGCTCCTTGGCAGTGTCATCATTGACCTTGCCGAACCTGCCCTGCAGCTTCAGGTATTCCATGATGGGTTTCCGGTTCGCCTTCTTGAGCATCCCCCTGGACGGGCCGGTCAATGTGTACTTCCCCCCCTGCCACTCGTAGAGAAT
>CAYZHK010000009.1:0-31391 GCA_964477685.1 uncultured Nitrososphaerota archaeon | reverse complement strand
CCCTGGAACCCTCGACTACCACCCCAATCCCCATTAGGCGCCCCCCGACAGCCCCAGACAGCTCCAGCGCCTCTTCCCACCGGTTCCTGGCCACCGTGTAGACGATCTCGTACTCCTCGCCCCCGAAAAAGACCAGGTCGGTGGGGTTGAGGGAGTGGATCTGCGAGAACTCAAGGGCCGCCGGGGAGACCGGCAGGCTGCCGATCTTCATGCCCACTCCGCTCGACCTGGCCAGCTCGTTTAATGTGAATGCGAGGCCATCGCTGGAGTCCATGCTTGAGGTGACACAGCCCGCCTCAGCCAGCTTCCTCCCCAGCTTAAGCCTCGGGGATGGGCGGTAGACCTTCTGGAGGAGGCGCCTCCGGAGCTTCGGCGGTGCCACAAGCCTCCCCAGCAGGATGCGGAGGCCGGCGGCAGTGTCCCCGAACGGTCCCGTCACCGCCACAACGTCACCAGGGGAAGCGCCCGAGCGGCGGACTACCCGGTCTGCCCTGCCGGCGGCGAAGCCCGCAATGAACAGTTCCCTGGACTCGCAGACGTCCCCTCCCAGTATGGGGACGCCATATTCCTCTGAGGCTTCGGCAAGTCCCTGGACGAGTCCCTCGATGCGCTTCGCGGAGTAGCCCCTCGGCACCCCCAGTGAGAAGAGGAAGGCGAGCGGCTCCGCCCCCTTGGCCGCCAGGTCGCTGAGGTTCATGACCAGCGTCTTCCTGCCCATGTCCTGATGCCTCATCCCTCTCGGGGCGTCGGTTCTCTTGACAAAGGTGTCAGACTTGAGCAGGAAGAGGCTGCCGTTCATCCTGACCGCAGTGGCGTCGTCGGGGTGGGGGAGTGCCCCTCGGCGGGCATCGGCTGAGCCGTGCACCGAGAGGACCCTCCAGATGAGGTCGATTATGCCCCGCTCGCCCAGGTCAGAGGCCTTCATTTCCATTATTCCCTGATTGGTATTGTCCAGTCAGGGATTTAGTGCTTTTGGGGGAGGCTGCTTGGTCCATGGAGGGGGCGATGCGGGAAAGGTTTTATTACTGCCGCGCCATTTTCCTAGCTTGTGCCCCAGTGGCTCAGCCCGGCAGAGCGACGGTTTCGTAAACCGTTGGTCGGGGGTTCAAATCCCCCCTGGGGCTCCATGGAACCTTTTTTAGAAAAAAGGTTCATCAAAAGCACTTGTTCTGAACAGGACTCAGGGTTGATGGTACAGTACGATTCCAAGAAAATCGAAAGTATTCGGAAGTTTTTGATGGTGGATCGGCAGCTTACTCCAAGGACAGCCCAGAGCCACATCAACTTGCTCAGGAGGTTCCTGGAGGAATTTGATGGGCTGAAATCGTGAGGAAAGATATCCAAGGCTACCTTGCCAAGCTAAACAGCAACACCTACAGGAATCACCTCTCGCTGCTAAATGTGTACATCAGGGATTATGAGAAGCATCATGAGCTGGCAGAAGGACTCAGGTTCTCCAGGGTTCAATATTCACCAAAGAGCACCCCTGCCATGGAGGATCTCAAGAGGTTCCATGTTGCAATAAAGGATTCAAAGGACAG
This sequence comes from uncultured Nitrososphaerota archaeon, assembly GCA_964477685.1. Lineage (GTDB taxonomy): Archaea > Thermoproteota > Methanomethylicia > Methanomethylicales > Methanomethylicaceae > JACTUC01. Next base: position 29,850 of record CAYZHK010000009.1, on the reverse strand, counting down.
AGCTATGTTCCTCCTATATGCCGCTTCTGGCCTGATGAGGCATGAGATCCTGGGGTTCAGAGCTGCAGATGTGGATCTTGAGAGGAGGATCCTCAGACCAAAGAGGACGGGGGCAAGGGCAGCAATGCACACCTGGATGAACTTCTTCAACAGGGATGCTGATGGGATCCTTCAACCTCTTTGAATAAATTTGCCCCAGGAAAGCTGCGGTTAGGGCAGTAATTTACTGGCTCCTTGATTTCCTTCCCGCATTTTGGGCAGAGGGGAATCTTGGCAAACCTTAATGCCACATTATATTTTGTTTTTGGATTTAGCTTATGCTCCTTCCTTATGAGCGAAGAAAACAGATACACTGGGCCATGCCAAGACAAGAAGGGAAAATGCAAGTATTGTAAGGAGAATTATTGAAATAACTGGAATACTAACTATTGCCAATACTGCTAATACCATCCCACCAAGAACAGCTAAAAAAGCAATAATCCTGGCTACTGGATTCCCTTTCCAGAGCCCCCAAGAGATTAAGATGCTGAACATACCTATTGCAAAAAACAATGGATCAAAAAATTGACCAGATATGGTTTTTAAAAAAAACCCAAGAACTTGCCAAACCCCATATGCGAAGAGTGCAACTACAAAGATTTTCAGGATCAATGGCCTTATGGGGATAGAAGGCGCTGGTGCTTCTACCCCATCGCTGGGGGACATAAGCCCCACTAAGTTTTCAATCTGTTTCAGGTTGGATATAATCAATTCTGCGCTGAAATTGTTTCTTTATCCCTTATTGGCTGTTGACATGTTCATATCCGGACCATTTATCCGCCGACCTTGAGCATTATGAAGTCTATTTTCCAATGCTCATAGCCCCCTAAATTAGTAATTTCCCATCACTCATGGCATGCGGAAGATGTAAACGCCCCAGCCCAGAACGCTCCTCTCCCAGTGCAGGTAGTACTTCTTCTCTCTCCCGTTCCTCTCCAGTAGTTCAGCCAAGTCTTGGTCGCCAGGCTGCGCCTTCGCATAGTCCTGGACGGCCTTCCACTGCAGGGCGATGTAGTGGTCCCAGTCATCGTTGCTGCTCTCCAGCGCGTAGATGCAGTGCAGCCCCTTCCCTTCACCGATGGTGATGTTCCCGCCGAAGCCGCTGGCATAGTCCTCCCGGTTGATGGGTCTAGCCTGCAGGTACTCCTGTTCGGGCTCCCTGATCCAGAAGGGCTCGCCTGTCACCAGCAGACCTCCGGGAACGACCATGCCCTTCAGTGCGTCCAGCGTCCTGGCATAGCCGCCATAGACGAAGCTGGCGCCCAGGCATAGGGCGATGTCGAACGGCGCATCAGGGCGGTAGGTGGCGCCGTCCATGAGGAGGAACCTGAGATCTGCCGTCGGGGCGCGCCTCCTCTGCTTTTCAAGGCACTCATCTATGGAGAAGGGGGAGATATCGACCCCCACGCCGGAAATCTGGTAGAGTTCAGCCAGCCTGATGAGCAGCTCGCCCTTGCCGCAGGCCATGTCGAGGACCCTCCCCCCTGGGGCGAGGAGATGGCAGATCCGCTCAAATTTTTCAGGTAGGAGTGGGTTGCAGACCAGATGCTGGCTGTGGGTGATGTGGTAGTATTTCCATATGTCCATGTCAGTCCCTCGGTGTATCGCTACTCTGTCGCTGGAGGTAAAAAGCGTAGGGTCATAAGCCCAGCCGACCATATTGTTGCACAGGGATTGCTGTGAAGGTCAAAACCATCAGGCAGAAGGTTGTGATCCCGAATGCACGGCCGGATGAGATCTACGACGCCTACCTGGACTCAAAGAAGCACGCTGAAATGACTGGGGCAGCTGCATCCATAGACCCCGTTGTTGGCGGCAAGTTCACGGCCTGGGAGGGCTACATAGTGGGGAAGATACTTGAGCTCGAGAAGGGGGAGAGGATCGTCCAAGAGTGGGCAACGACGGATTGGCCCGAGGGGGCCATGCCATCGATATTGGAACTGAGCTTCAGGGCAGTGGAGGGGGGCACCGAGATCACTCTGGTCCAGACCGATGTTCCCGAGGAAGACGCGGTGGCCTACGACGAGGGCTGGTTCGAGTTCTATTGGGGCCCCATGACCGAATACTTCAAGAAGTGAGGGGTCAACTGCCGAGCCGGGCGGCATCCCACCTTCCGAGGATCTCCCTGTAGATCAGGCCCTTCTTCTGGAAGATCTCTTGGGGATCACTGGTGTAAAGGTAGACCTTGTAGTACCGCCCATCGACTGTGGTGCGGTCGAGGGTGAAGGCGGGCTTCTGCGGCCAGTCGCCATACTTGGAGAAGACCTCCTCGAAGATTTTGGCTATCTTCGCTTCGGGGACGCTATGGTTGAATCCCACCTCAAAGTTGTAGCAGTAGAGGTTGTGCCCAAGGGGAGTGCTGGTTGAGCGGAAATTGGTGACGTCCCTGTCCAGCAGCTGGAGGTTGCTGATCGCAACTATGCTGTTGTCGGGGGTCAGGATCTTCGTGTAGTTTATGGCAATCTCGTTGACAATGCCCTCCACAGTACCCACCTTGACGTAATCGCCCACCCTGAAGGGGCGCGCCGTTAGCAGGAAAAAGCCGGCTATGAAGTTGCCGATGGTCTTCTGGGAGGCAAAGCCTATGGCGCCTCCCAGTATGGCGGAGATGGCAACCAGCCAGTCGTAGGGGACGCCTGCAAGGCCCAGGATCAGGACGGCCGCGCCGATTAGGATCAGCAGCCGGACCGTCAGAACCATGTTGTTCGTCACAAAGGGGGGGAGCTTTGCCTTTCTGCCCAGGTTGTGGATCTGGTGGGAGAAGATCCGCTCCAACACAACCGCCACGATGGCAATGATGCCGATGTAGATGAGGTGCGTCAGGCTGATCGAGAAATATTCCTGCGTGGGGAAGGCAAGGAGCCTTAGGGCTAGAAGCATGAAGAAGGCCTCAGGGCGCTGCTGCAGGCGCTGGCGGCGCTGGAGGCGCTGACGGCGCTGGCGGCAGCTTGAGGACGAAGATGGCGGCAGCCAGCACACAAGTCCACAGTCCGTCCTTGTTGCCCTCATCAGACTGGACGACATTCGTGGTCTTGATTATGAGGCCGCTGGCCTTGTACTGCTGCTCCCTCTCCTCCCAAGCCTGGTTGGGGTCGAAGGGTATCCCCAGGGTCGTGGCGAGCATCGTAGCCGCCAGGTCCTCGGCGTACTCCCCCGCCTTGTCGCCCCTCATGCCGTAGGCGTGGTGCTCCGCGAGGTAGCCGTAGGCGTTCCTGTCGTGGGGGACGGCCAGGCCGATGGCTGCGGAGATCAGCCGGTTGGGCTCGTTGGTCTCGTTTCTCGCCATAACAACAAAGGTGATTTGGCCTGGCGAGAGGTACTTCAGGCCCTCCTCCTTCGAGACTATCTGGCAGTTGGGGGGGAAGATGCTTGAGACGTTTACAATATTGAATTTTTCGATTCCAGCATCCCTCAGTGCGAGCTCGAAGGCCGCAAGTTTTTCCCTGTGGATGCCCACGCCCTTGACAAAAAAAACCATTGAAGGGATCATAGTTTGTTCTCTGTTACATGTGCTGCCAATTTAAGTTTTTTGCATGCGTAGAATGCAGCCTATTTCTTGTTAAAGCATAAATAGGTGGCTCTGTCATTTCTGCTTCGGTGATACTATTGGCAGGTAACGACGAAGTTGTTGAAGAACTTAAGGCGATACACAAGCTCCTTGAGCCAAAGCCAGCGCCGCCGCCACCGCCAGCCCCCAAGGGATTCCGGAACGAATTCAAGGCTTTTATCGTCCAATACAAGGTAATGGGAATGGCAGTCGCATTCATCCTCGGCTTGTACTTGGGCGCAGTCGTGAGTTCTCTCGTGAAGGATCTCGTAATGCCAGTCATTGGGCTTGCGCTTCCAGGTCTTGGCGACCTGGCAACTCTGTCATTTACGGTCGCGAACCAGATCTTCGGCATTGGCAGCTTCATTGCCACAGTGATAACATTCATTGTAGTCTGCCTCGTCATCTTTGTGATCGTAAAGATCACCAAGAAAGCGGGCATGAAATGACAGCAGTTCTGCAGGAAGGCAGTTGTTACTTTTTTCATTTTTTTTAAACCTTAATTATTAGGTCTTCGCCATTACCTACTGTGGGAAAATTGACGTCATCAGGCAAGCGTAGGGCAGCGGAAGCGGCCCTGCTGGAAGTGAAGGACGGTCAGGTGCTGGGGATAGGCACAGGATCCACCGTTGAGATTTTCATCAGGCTCTTGGGGGAGAGGGTCAGGAAGGAGGGCATCAAGGTTACGGGGGTGGCGACATCCTACCAGTCAGCATACCTGGCAGCGGAGAACGGCATCCAGCTCACAACCCTTGACGAGCACCCGCGCCTGGATCTGGCGGTGGACGGGACGGACGAGTTGGATCCAGACCTGAACCTGATCAAGGGCGGGGGAGCCGCCCTGACGAGGGAGAAGATCGTCGACTCTTCGGCAGCAAGGTTTGTGGTGATAGCCGATTCGTCCAAATATGTGGAGAGGCTTGGCAGCAAGGTCGCAGTGCCCATCGAGGTCCTGCCCATGGCCAGGGCAACGGTCATGAAACGCATAAGGATCCTGGGAGGGGAACCAAAGGTGAGGGACGGCGGGGACAGGAAGGATGGCCCTCTGGTCACAGACAACGGCAATTTCATTGTCGATGCAAATTTCGGCAAGATACCGGATGCGAGGACCCTCGAGTTCGAGCTGAAGAGGATACCCGGGATAGTCGAGGTTGGGCTCTTCATAAACATGGCCCACACGGCCCTCCTGGGCGACGAGAGTGGAGTGCGGCGGATGGATAGGAAAAGGTAGTGCCGGGGGCGGGATTCGAACCCGCGATTTCCGGATCTCCCATCGTAGAGCGCCTAGTCCACTTTTCGGATTATGAGTCCGGCGCTCTAGCCAGGCTGAGCCACCCCGGCGTTCGAAGATTTGTACTGCTGACAGATATTTAATCCTTCTTGAATCCTTGGAGTTGCCTTGGCATTTGCTGGTTTACAGCCCATAGAATTAGCTAACTGCAGATCCTCCGCAAGTGCCCATTGGACGTTGGATATTTATTCCAGCGTTGGGATATGATATTGGTGGAAAACAATGCCCACAGGAAAGCAAAACGAGGTTGTTGTTTGGGGAGCAGATCTTCAAAGCCTCTTGGAAGTGCCAAATGTAAGTATCGAATTTAGCCATTGGAAGGGGTGCGATGATAGCTGCGCCTCGATTGACCATGACCCCCTTGGGAAGGTCTACAATATAACATTCCCCACGGGGACCAAGAGGGAAAAAGTAAAGGAGAATATCGAAGACTTCACGTTGCCAGATAGCACCTTGGTTAGAGTCGTGAACAACGGCGAGTTCTACCACAAGGTTATCGTCTTTCCCAAGAAGAGGCGAAAGCCAGAACCGGAGGAGAACATTGGCGCCTGAGCCCAAGGGCACTAATGTAATTTCCCCCCTTTTTCTGGACTCCTATCCCCCTATTGGCAGAGTTGGGTTTGGGGGATATTTTTATTACTTTCTAAGTTAGATTCAGAGGCGGATGCCCCAGTAGCTCAGCCCGGCAGAGCGACGGTTTTGTAAACCGTTGGTCGGGGGTTCAAGTCCCCCCTGGGGCTCCACTGAGCCTTTTTCCGATCAAAAAGCTTCACCAAAAAGACCCTGACTCTGCTAGGGGCGAAGCGCTGATGGCAATGACAGCAGGGGTTGTCTGCACAGGCCTATGGCATCTTTTTTGGCGGGGTAGCCGGACAACGGTGGAGAACGGGGCGCTACCCAGTTGTTAACCTAAAATTTAAATAGACTTAACAAGAGGCTGGAGCGTTGGGTGCTTAGGCATGGAAGCGGCAGTTGAGAGCAGAGCAAGAATCCTCGCTCTTTCGGGTGTTTTCGGCGCTCTGACGGCGGTGGGCGGCCTTATTTCCATACCCTTTTTCCCAGTTCCCCTTACTCTGCAGACATTCTTCGTCTACCTCGCTGTTCTCAAGATGAAGAGGCATGCCTACATCAGCCAGCTGATATACCTGGGGATTGGGACCGTAGGCTTGCCGGTCTTCGCGAGGGGGATGGGCGGCTACGCAGTCCTACTGGGCCCTACAGGCGGGTTCCTGCTGGGTTTCCTGTTGGGAGCTGCCACCTCGGGGGCTTTTCTGGAGAGGGTTCAGAGGAGGCGATATGGAGGGTTGGCGGCAATAATCCTCTGCTGCGCCACGGTCTTCCTCGTAGGGTGGCTCTGGCTGGCGTACTGGCTGGGAGGGAGTCTGGTGGCAGCTGCCTGGACCGGCGTAATACCATTCCTGCCGGGCGATGTGGCAAAGATAGCTCTGGCGGCAGCGTTGGGGAAGAAGCTCTGGCTCTGAGGTCTGCTGGTGCCGTGGGTTGTCAGTGGTTCAGCTTCTTCTTCAGCCAGATTTTCGATATAACTTCGAAGCTGGGGATTGCCTTCTTCAGTATGGGGAGGTAGGAGTTGATCTCGTCCTTGTTCATGTACTGGAATTGGTACTCCCCGTCGTAGGGTGAAGGCTTTCCCTCCCTCGAGATGAATTCCATGTGCATGAAGTGGTCGCCCTTCTTGATGGTTATGGGGTGGCGATCGTTGCTCAGGTTTACTATCTCCAAGGCAAGCCTCCCGCAGAAGCCGCTGTGGACCTTGGCTGCATTCAGGAAAGAGAGACCCATCCTTCCGTAGCGGCTCTTGGCGGTAAGGTGGGCGACGTAGTCTGGCGGGGCGAAGACGATCTCCTCGGAGATCACGTTCTGGTGCTCGAGGTACTGGAGGGTTATATCCTTCCCGACGGTGAGGATGTAGCCATCCCCGTCGAGCTGTGACTCCTTGAAGGGAGTGATGATTTTGTATTTCTCATTCAGCTCGATGATCTTGTCTCTGCCTAAAACTGCCATTGGACTCACTTCCTACTGATTCTGGAGGCATCCATTTTTAAGCTTAACCAATCAATTATTGACACCAGAATCTGTTCGGGTAGTGGGCGCACAATGCTCAGCAGCGAAGAGATTGAGAAGCTAATGAAGGCGGGAGCCATTCTAAGGGCAGTGAGGGGGAAGGCCGCCTCCCTGGCGAGAGAAGGGGTGAATATCGCCGACATATGCGAGGGCGTGGAGGGCGAGATCCGCAGGCTGGGAGGGGAGCCCGCATTCCCCTGCAATGTCGGCATAGACAGCGTTGCAGCCCACTACACCTCGCCCCCCGGTGAGCTGGGCACGGTGCCCGGCGGGGCTTTGGTGAAGGTGGATTTCGGAGCCCACGTCGATGGCTATGTCGCAGACACGGCTGTCACCGTCTCCACGGGCTCCATCTACGAGGACATGATAAGGGTGGCGGAGGAGGCCCTCGAGAGGGGACTGCAGAGCGTGGCAGTGGGCGGGAAGATAGCGGACGTTGGCGTGGCGGTGGAAAAGCTGATCAGGGGGCGCGGATTCAGGCCCATCAGCAACCTGACCGGCCACCAGATCGAGAGGTACACCATCCACGCCGGGGTGTCCATACCCAATGTCAGCAGCGGGATGGTAAGCGGGAGGTTTGAGCCCTGGTCAGTCTATGCACTGGAGCCGTTCGTGACCCTTCCCGACGCGAAGGGCTTCGTCTCCAATGGCCAGCCGGGGAATATACTGCAGATAGTCAAGCTGAAGGGTCCGAAGGAAGGACCTTCGAGGCAATTCTTCAGAGAGGCCTTCAGGAGGTACAGAACCCTCCCCTTCACGAAGAGGTGGACTGGGGAGGGGTGGAAAGAGCTCCTGGACCAGAGGATACTCTACGAGTACCCCGTCCTTTCAGAGGCTTCGGGGAAGCCAGTGGCCCAGGCGGAGCACACAGTGGTCACTACAGAAAAAGAGGTGCTGCTGAGCACCTGATGCCTATTCGCGCAGGCCAGCCTCATAGTTCTCTGGATTCGGGAGCTTGTCCTTAACCCTGCTCTCGGCCACTGCCGCTGCCTCGCTGAGTATCTTGTTGGCGTCTTCATTGTTGGCAGAGAGGATAGAGGTGTCGCCCATCATGTTCGAAAAGGAGATCATTGTGTCGTTCATCATGTTGGAAAGCTCGCCCATGGTGCCGCTGGCGGCCGGCAGGAATTCGTCAAGCGTGCCCTTCACGCTCTTGACGACATGGTTCACGTCATGGAGGGCATAGGCGATGTCGCCCACGTTCTTGGCCATGTCGAGGCGGGACGAGGCCTTCTCTAGGGCATATTTCCCGTACTGGGTCTGCTTCTTCACCTTCCTCAGTTCCGCCAGCTCGCCGGCGAGCAGTTTCGCGTGCTCGGTGTCATGATCCTCAAAGGCCTTGACGAGCTGCCTGTTGATCGTGTCATCCTTCTGCTGCATCTTGTCGTAGTGCCTGTCCAGTGTGCGGATCTCATCGTCGAGCTTCCTCCTGGCATCCTCCAGCTTCTGCCTGAGTGGCGCCTGGGGCTTGACCTGCTCCTTGATCCGCTCCGAGACGGGCTCGCTCTGATCCCGCTCCCATTTCTTTGTGAAGTCTTGGGGCATTGGTCATCCACAAATACTAGCTTGCGCCTAGATGCAATATTAAAGTTTGCTGGTGGGAAGGTGGATCCGCAAAAGGTGCTGGAAGAGGTAAGGAAGGCGGTCGAGGAGGCTGACCCCACGGCCCTCTCCGAGATCAGCAAGGGCATGGAGGGGGGAGACCCCTTCAAGGTCCTCATCGGAACCATACTCTCCCATAGGACGAGAGGACGAGTGAGGCAACCGAGAGGCTCTTCGGCAGGTTCAGGGGGGTCAGGGAGCTGGCATCGGCCAGCAGGGAAGAGGTGGCGGAGCGGATCAGGGGCGTCGGCTTCTACAATGTGAAGAGCGGGAGGTTGCTGGAGGTGGCGAGGATCATACGGGACCAATACGGCGGCAGGGTCCCCGATTCCATGGAGGAGCTGATGAAGCTTCCGGGGGTGGGGCGCAAGACCGCCAACTGCGTCCTTGTCTACGGGTTTGGGAAGAGGGCCATACCAGTGGATACGCATGTCCATAGAATTTCCAACAGGCTGGGCATTGCCCACACGAGGAGCCCTGACGAGACAGAGGCTGTGCTTAGGGATTTTTTCCCCGAGGAGCGCTGGCTGGAGGTGAACGACCTCTTCGTGAGGTTTGGGAAAGCCGTCTGCAGGCCGGTGGGGCCCAGGTGCAACGTCTGCCCACTGAGCGAAGAATGCGAATATTTCAGGAAAATTAGGGAAAAGGAATGATTATTCCTTGACCTCTATCGCCTGGGTTGGGCACTGAGCAACGCAGGCCATGCAGAGTATGCAGTCCTGTTCTCTCACGACGACCGCCTTCTCGTCCTTCAGCTCGAAGACGCTTGTGGGGCAGATGGATATGCAGATCGCATCGCCGTTGCATTTCTCGTGGTCAACCTTAACACTAACCATGGGAATTACCTCGATGGAAAAACAGGGCCCCTTTTAATAAAGTTTATCCCAAAACCAAAACCATCTCAGCCCCACCATCGATGAATGCATGCCCCATTGGCGTGGTCTGCCATCATGGTGCGTTTTAAATAGCGCGCCAATCAAGATATCCAGAGTCTCGATGGGTGTCTAGGTTGAGCGATCGTGAAACCAAAAGGGTTGCCATGTTTATCACAACAGTGGCCGCCTTCCTGACCCCATTCGACGCTTCAGCAGTCAACATCGCGCTGCCAACCATTAGCCAGGACCTGTCCATGAGCGCCATCCAGCTGAGCTGGGTCTCTACAGCCTACATCCTGGCGTCGGCGATCTTCCTGGTGCCCTTTGGCAGGATTGCTGACATCATCGGGCGAAAAAGGGTCTTCACCTATGGAATAGGACTCTTCGCCTTAGCGTCGCTGGCCGTGAGCTTCTCCACCTCTCCCCAGATGCTGATCTTTCTCCGGGTAATCCAGGGCATAGGTGGGGCCATGGCGACAGCTACATTGGTTGCCATACTGGCCTCCTCCTTTCCGTTGGGTGAGCGGGGCAAGGTCCTGGGCATCAATTCAGCAGCCATTTACGTTGGACCCACTGTGGGCCCCTTCCTCGGTGGTCTTATGACACAATACTTTGGCTGGAGGAGCATCTTTCTAGTCAACGTCCCCCTCGGCATCATCGTAATCATTCTGATCCTCTGGAAACTGAAGTTCGAATGGCACGAAGCAGAGGGGGAGCGTTTTGATGTGGCTGGGTCGGTGATCTATGGCCTAACGTTAGTCTCAATCATCTATGGGGTCACCATATTGCCGACTGCCCTGGGGCTTGTCTTCACAATTGGTGGAGGCGTCGGTCTGCTTGTCTTTATCTGGTACGAGGGGAGGCTGCAGAGTCCTGTCTTGGACCTAAAGCTCTTCCGAAACAACAGGATCTTTACCTTCTCCAATATGGCAGCCCTGATCAATTACATGTCGGTGGCGGCTGTTGGCTTCCTCCTTAGCCTCTTCCTCCAGTACATCGATGGTCTGACTCCCCAGATTGCCGGGCTGATACTTCTTTGTCAGCCCATAGTCCAGGCAGTCCTGTCGCCCATTGCGGGGAGGCTCTCGGATCGGCTGGAGCCGAGGGTCATCTCCTCCACAGGCATGGCGGTGACCGCCACCAGCCTCTTCCTCCTTTCGCTCATCGGTCCAGAGACCAGCACTTTGATGATAGTGGCAAATCTCTCTCTGTTGGGGATAGGTCTGGCCCTCTTTGTCGCCCCCAATACAAATGCCATCATGGGCTCGGTCCCGAGGAGATCGCTCGGGGTGGCTTCAGGGACTCTTGGAACCATGCGGCAGGTGGGTCAGACGTTGGGGATGGGCATCACGATCATGACATTCGCATTGGTAATCGGTGGCACGCAGATCACGCCGGACCTGCATGGCGCATTTCTCCTAAGCGTAAAGCTGCTTTTTGGGGCCTTCGCGGTGCTCTCAGTCTCGGCTATTTTCTTATCCCTGGCAAGGGGAAGAATGCGTGGATCTCCCAATGGTTCTGATAGCGGGGGCCAAAATTGATACAGGTGTGGTGGGCCGTACAGGTGCCCCCGGAAAAAGTGGCGAAAAGAGACTGATCTGGCAGATTAGCATGAATAAAACTCAGGTCGTGGGCCACAGGCCCCGAGGGCGGGACTACAGCCAGTGGTTTGACAGGGCTGGAGCCTGACAGGAAGCGAAGGTGAGGGACATTGCTGCCACGTGCCCAAAGGGTCTTCTGCGGCGGATTAAAAAGTGGAAAGGCAGGCAATCGGTTTGGCTTAGGTTATTGATATTCTTTATTTTGTGCTTATTGACAATATCTCATCCAGTTCTATCTCTGTAGCGTCTTCAAAGTTAAGGACCCATTTGTCACAATATTCATTGCAGGCAGACACAACTTTGCCCTCGAAAGACAGCCCATCCTTTGTTTGGCCATTCACATGCTTGCCGGCGTATTTTTTTACATCATTAGGAATCATTATTCTTACACCATCCGCAAATGGATAACAATATATTTATTAAGCCTTTCTATGAGGAAAGTATATAAATACTTCATCATTAATTAATAAATTCTGAATTTAGGGTCTTTTTTTAATGCTGCGACTTGCCTTTCCTAAATGTCGAGGGGGCGATAATAAGAGATCTTTAATTCAAGAAAAAATTGATTTCGCCAATTCATCTATTTTTGGTAGAGATTATATTTTGCGCCGGCGGGTCAGTAACCTCTGATCTTCCCGCGCTTCGCCAGGCGTTCGAGCTCGACCAAGTCCTCCTCGGAGATGTCGGCGTTGTGCAGTTTCATAAGTGCAGCCCTCTTGCGGGTTTCAAAGAGCCCTTTCTCTGTGGCCCAGTAGACCGCTGTGCCGCTCATGAGGCTGAAGGTTACTTCCCCCCTCTTCACGAGGGCGCCGATATCCATGGCAAGCTCGTCGATGCCCCCGCCATACCCCCGACGGGCCAGCAGGCTGTGGATGGACTCCATGGGGAGGGCTTCATCCTCGCTCCTGGGGAGTGCCCTGACGATCAGGCTGAAGCGGTGGCCTGCTCTGGTTGCATGCTCATCCATTCTATCCTTTGGCGCACCCATAGAGCATACCAGCAGGATCTTCCCTCACAGGATTCTCTTTCCTGCGTCCGCCCCCGCCTTCACATCATAGATCTCCTGAATCTTCATCAGGACTATGGCCCTCACGGGGAAATCGGTCCGGATCGCCCTAGTCTCTGCCTTGATCTGTTCGAAGAGGGGGCCGCTCTCATGGATAGTGGTGGTCCCCTTCATCTGGTAGCCTTCCTTCGTAACCACCTTGCCGTCCTTCTCTTCGGAAACCCAGAATGAGACTGCGGCGCGGGGGTTCTCCTCCAGATTCTTCCGGCTCTTGTTGAGGTAGTTATCGACCACCGCAAGGGTCTCTTCGTCCACAAACCTGCCAACACCGATGGGGACTGTGTTCGGCACGCCCGCCTTTGAGCAGGTTCCAAAGGATACCCTCCGGTATTTCAGAGCAGCCATATAGGCAGTTTTTACGTTCTCCGGAATTTTCATTGCAGGAACACCAATGAAATCTATACCAGATGGCTTCGCATATACTTTATCGTGCTGTTGGAGCCCGCCTCCGCCCCGGGACTTGAATACGCCCCATGCCGAAAAGGGGCTAGCTGTAGTGCGGGGAGTGGGATTCGAACCCACGAAGGCCTTCGCCACAGGGTCCTAAGCCCTGCACCTTTGACCTGACTTGGCGATCCCCGCTGTGCAATGGAAATGACGCCATAATCTTCTAATAAACCTTCCAGATGTCGCCAGGTTGGGGCGCCCGATAGGGATATTATGCCTAGCCGTCTTAGATTAGGGGATAGCCTTGAGCGAGGAGATAAAGAGGAAGGTCACGGACTGGCTGAAGGAAGAGGGGCTATTCTTCGAGGAGGTCATCGACCCCGACACCTTCTTCAACTTCAGCATCAAGGTGGCCGGCCTTTCGATGGACGTGGTCAAGGACATAAGCCGGGACGTTGTCCTGGTGAGATCGGCCATGATCCTCAACAGGGACCAAACAAGAACCCTGAAAGCCATGAGCGAAAAGAACAGGGAGGATTTTTTCTGGGAGGTTAGGATAAGGCTCCTGACCAACAACGAAGTGGGGGCATTTGAGATCAAGCCTAATCTTGAAAAGATGGAGATATTCGTCCAGGCCAGGGGGATCTTCCGCGATGGCCTCACCAAGGACAGGCTGCTCCATTCGATATTGGTCGTCCACAAGTCCCTGACCATGGTTGCATGGCTGCTGGACCACTTTTCAGGCTCTTCCGAGGGGGAGGCAGACATTTTCTACATGTAGCTGCCTTAGGCGGCGCGTCGCTTCGGAAAAGGTTAAGAAAGGCATCTTTTTGATCACAGTTCGTGCTTCGGTCGTATAGTCCGGTCAAGTATACTGGCCTTTCGAGCCAGTGACCCGGGTTCGAATCCCGGCCGAAGCACCTAATCCTATGGGGGATGGCTTTGTTCGCCCTCAGTTGCCGCGGCTGCGGATTAGCGCTGCCCTTGGATTCCAGGGTCTGGAGGTGCCCGTCCTGCGGAAGGGCGCTATGGCTCTCATCCGACAGGGGTTTCCACAGCCTTGACGAGATAGTGTGCAGGGACCGGCGGGGCATTTGGCGCTACAGCAGGGCCCTCCCCTTCGCAGAGCGTCCCGTAACGCTGGGCGAGGGGGGGACTCCGCTCGTCAGGGGTAATTTCTGGGGGGCTGAGCTCCTGCTCAAGCTGGAATACATCTCTCCGACGGGGGCCTTCAAGGACAGGGGAGCCTCGGCATGCATCACCAGGGCAGCGGCGCTGTCTGCAAGGTCAGTTGTGGAGGACTCCACGGGGAATGCTGGAGTCGCTGCTGCTGCCTATGCCGCCAGGGCCGGCATCGGGGCCCGCATCTATGTGCCTGCCGATGCACCTGCCGCCAAGAGGGGGCTGATGGCGGCCCTGGGGTCCGAGGTGGTCGAGTGCAGGAACAGGGGTGAGGCTGCCGCCAGAGCGGTTTCCGAGCTGAGGGAGGGGGAGCTGTACATAGGCCATGGCTGGGACCCATTCTACATTGAGGGGATGAAGACTGCTGCCTTCGAGATATTCGAGGCGAGTGTGGTCCCCGATGCCGTCATTGTTCCGGTCGCAAGCGGGACGCTCCTCCTTGGGCTGCAGCGGGGGTTTGGCGACCTCCTCCGTGCGGGGCTCATGGAGATGATGCCAAGGCTGTTCGGGGTTCAGGGGGAGAGCTGCGCGCCTCTGTACGAAGACCTCCACGGCAGGGTAGAGGTTGGGGTGGGAAGCGGCCTGGCCGATGGGCTCAGGATAGCCGACCCGCCCCGGAGGGGCGAGATTGTCGAAGCCGTCAGATCGTCTGGGGGGGATGTATTCGTCGTCTCGGACCCGGAGATCGCGGCGGCCCTGAGGGGGCTCCACCGCACGGGCATAATGGCCGAGCCTACATCGGCAGCTGCCCTTGCCGCCTTTGCAAAGAACCGGCGCGAGACGGGGGAGACCATAGTCGTGCCTGTGACAGGGGCAGGCATGAAGGATGTGGAGGGGCTGATGGCAGCGCTCCGCAGCTCACCCTAGGCTTCGAGCCAGGGGACCAACAACCTGGGCAAAGTCTTGGAATTCGGAGAATGGGATGCCCAACCCACCGCAGAGGCGGGCAAGCTTTGAGCCGCTGACTGCAAAGGCAAGGTTAGATGCCTAGGCAGCCCTGAGGTCGTATGTGCCATCGCCGATATAGATGACGCGCTTTCCATGGCGCTTCAGCCGCAGTACAAGGTCGTCCTTGAAGCAGAGGGAGCCCTGCTCCAGCAGGGGAGGGAAGGTGGCCAACATGCGCCCGTCTTTGGTCCTGAGCTCGCCCACATGCAGTTTTATCAGGTCAGTCCATCCGTTCCTGCGGAGGAATTCCCGTATTATGAATTCCAGGCCGCCGCTCACTATGGTGATTGGAATCCCCATTGCCACGGCCAGATCGATGAGATCGCCGAAGTTTTTCCTTGGAGAGACAAACCGGTCATAGCCGCGGAGGATCTCGGACGCGCTGGCATTGATCAGCCGGAACTGGCTGGCTATGCAGTCCTCGAAGCTGATCTCGCCCCGCTCCAGCATCCTGTCGTACCTCCCCCAGTCCCCTTCCCCGTATTGGCGGAGTATGAGCTGCGAGGCGTCAGCCTGGGTGATGGTTCCGTCAAAGTCCGAAAGGATGGTCCATTTGGAATCCATGGGTCATGGGCCTCCCTGGGATGCCGGGGCTGGGTCCTTCGCACTGCGGCGGGACTGGAGGGTGGGCACCAAAACCAGCAGGGCAGCAACGAGTGTGATCGGGGGAGTGAGGGCAAAGACATCGCGGTAGTTGGCGGTGGCCTGGATTATCAGGCCGAATGCCAGGGGCCCTATCAGGTTGCCGACATCCATGCCCATGGTGTAGATGCTGGAGAGCAGGCCACGGCTATGGGGGGGCGATCTGGATAGGGCCATCGTCTGGGAGCCCGGGATATATGCCCCAACGCCGAGCCCGAGGACCGCAGCGGCCAGGTAGAGGAGAGGGGGGACCATGAAAACGTAGATCAGGGCGAAAGCGAAAGCCATGACGAGCAGTCCGATGCAGGCCAAAAGGGAAGGTTTGCGGTCGGCCCACTTCCCGGCCGTAACCCTGAGGACCAAGCTTGTCAGTGCCTGGACGCTCATGAAAAGGCCTATCTCAAGGTCTCCATAGCCAAGAAGCTTCAGCCAAGCGGAGAGGAAGGTTAGCATCCCCATCCAGGCTATGCCGTAGACAATAAGGCCGGCCAGGGCGAAGAGGAAATTCCTCTCCGTTAATCCGCGCGAGGAGCTTTTTGGGGGCGGCTGCCGGGGGGCCTCCTTTATGATCACCGCTGGGGCCAGAACCAGGAGCAGGACTGAGGCTATTCCGAAGGTCGCAGTATATCCCACCGACTGGGAGATGAAGCCGCCGAGGGCCGGCCCAACCATGAAGCCGAGGCCTATCATAAGGCTTCTCCAGCCGAGTGTCTCGCCGAGCTTTCCTGGGGGGGCCTGGTCCACTGCGCTGGCTATGGATGAGGGGACGAACGAGGCGATGGCGATCCCCTCCAGGAGCCGAGCGATTATGATGACCTCAACGGTGCTGGAGAAGAAGAGGATCATGTAGGCAGCTGCGGCAAAGAGGAGGCCAAGGAGCATCAGGAGCGAGCGGGAGGTCCTGTCGCTCAGCACGCCGCTCAGCGGTCTGAAGAGGATGGCCGTAATTGAGACGCTGGCGGTCGCCAGGCCAATCATGAAGGGTGTCGCCCCGATGACAAGGGCATACCTGGGGATGAGGGGGACAACGAGCTGGACGTACGAGAAGAAGAGCATGCTGGCTATGTTCAACCGCCACACCGAAGAGATCATGTTCCACACCTGGCGCCGTGTCCCTAAACGGGCGCTATAAACGCCGGAATAATTTCCGGCTCAGCTATTTAACGTATTTTATTCAAATAGTAGGGGCTTTTATACCTGAAAGGACCTCAATTTCTAATGCATCCTCTGGAGGGGAGACGGCTTGGGGGCGTCACTGGACGATCTGTTCAAGAGAGTGCTGAGTGCGAAGATATTTGTGAACCGGGATCTCCTTAGGCCGGACTATATCCCGCAGGACCTGCCGCACCGGGAGAGGCAGATCTTCAAGCTGGCCGAGATAGTGGCCCCTGTCCTTAAGGGCTCCCGTCCCTCCAACATATTCATCTATGGGGTGCCGGGGACGGGGAAGACAGCAGTGACCAAATACGTCATGGGCAAGGTCAATGCGGAGGTGAGCAGCAAGGGGTTAAGCCTCCAGACCGCCTTCATCAACTGCAAGAATGACGACACCAATTACCGGGTCATTGCGGACCTCTGCGAGCAGATCGGGGAGAGGGTCCCCTTCACGGGGTTGGCGGCCTCCGAGCTCTACAAAAGGTTTGTCAGGATCGTGGAGGGGTCCAATAGCCCCATCTTTGTCATCCTCGACGAAGTGGATTCATTGGTCAAAAAGGCAGGGGACGAGATCCTCTACAAGCTTACTAGAGTCAATGAGAAACTCGACGAGAAGCAGAGCAGGTCAAGGGTCTCGATAATAGGAATCACCAACGACCTCAAATTCACCGAATACCTCGATCCAAGGGTCAGGAGCAGCCTCGGAGAGGAGGAGCTCGTCTTTCCGCCCTACAATGCCTCCGAGCTGGAGGATATCCTGAGGCAGAGGGCTGACGGTGCGTTCCACCCCGGCATACTGGGCCTGGAAGTGATAAAGCTCTGCTCAGCCCTGGCGGCCAAGGAGCACGGCGATGCCCGGAGGGCTCTGGACCTCCTCAGGGTTGCCGGCGAGCTGGCGGAGAGGAACGGCGAGTCGAAGGTTACCGAGGAGCACGTCCGGAGGGCCCAGAAGGAGGTCGAGAAGGATAGGGTGGTGGAGGTGGTGAAGACAATGCCTCTCCACTCGAGGCTGCTGATCCTGAGCCTCCACCTCCTGGAGAAGCGCGGAAAGAAGGGGGGGACGACGGGGGAGGTTTATGAGGTCTATTCGGGGGCTGCGAAGGGCTTCGGCATCGAGACCCTCACCCAGAGGAGGGTCAGCGACCTGATAAACGAGCTGGACATGCTGGGGATCGCCAACGCCAAGGTGGTCAGCAAGGGACGCTACGGGAGGACGAAGCTGGTGAGCCTCAGCATATCGGAGAGAAACCTGAGGGACGCCCTCCAGGAAGACCCGAGGATGGCATCCTACATCAGCAGGTGAGCCGATGGCTACCCCCATGGTCCTCGCCGTGGAGGGGGGGAGTTTTTCCAAAAAAGCCGGCGGGCATGCCCCAATGGCAATGCTCCTGGCAGAGGGGACCCTGCCCAGGAGGCTGGAGCTGGCATTCGTGGAGGTAGACGGGCTGGACGCCACCGAGGTTCTGTTGGGCCGCATGGCATCCTTCGGCCAGCAGATCGATTTGGTGCTCTCGGACAGCGTCCCGATAGCTGGCTTCAACATGATCGATGCCAAGGAAATCAGGGACCGCACAGGGAAGCCGGCGGTCTTCGTGCTCCCCCAGATGCCAGACGCCGGCGGGGTGGAGGCGGCCCTGAGGAAGCACTTCCCGGACTGGGAGAGGAGGCTCGGCATCCTCTCTGCAGCCGGTGTGCCGACGCCCTGCCGCCTGGGCGATGGGGAAGTGTACCTTGAGCGCAGGGGGCTGGAGGCGGCTGAGGCCCTCAGGGCGCTGGAGCGGCTCACACTCTTCGGGAAGGTTCCTGAGCCCATAAGGCTGGCAAGGATGGCGGCAAGGGAGGGGAGCCGTCTGGCGGGGGCTATTGGAAGGTTAGGGTCATCGCCCTGAAGTTGCGCAGGTTGACCACCGGCACGACGCATGGCTTTGGCTCTATGCCCATCGAGAGCTGGTACTTTGTCTGGCCCTGCCATGTCCCCGAGTTGGCAACCACCACGCCCCTGTAGTCGGTGAGCCCCCAGACGTGGACATGGCCGGCCAGGAAGATGTCAGGGACGGGGTCGATGATGAGGCTGTCCATGGCCTCGGGGGCCAGGGGGGTCTTCTCGCCGTATATTGGCGAGATGTGCCTCGACCTGAGGAGCTCGGCCATGGCCTTTTGGGGCTCCTTGAAGCTGCAGTTGGGCAGCGCCGGGATGATGTCGTCGAGGCTCCTGCCGTGGGTCAGCAGGAAGGTGGCGCCGTCCAGGCTGACCACCGCCGGGTCGCCCAGCATCGAGACATTGCCCATGGAATAAATCTGGCCTGCATACTCCCTGTAGATGGGAGGGGTCGGGAGCGTGGGGCGGCAGGCATCGTGGTTGCCGGGGATTATGATTATCTTGATGTGGGAGGGGATCATGGAGAGGTACTCGGCTGCCTTTTCGTACTGCCGGTTCAGGTCCTTGATGGAGAGCTCCTCCTCCTGGTTGGGGTAGACGCCGACGCCGTCGACGACGTCGCCCGCGATTATGAGGTATTTGGTCTTCTCGGCGATCTCCCTGGTTGCGTCGCTGCCGTTCTCGCCGGAGATCCAACCGATGAAGGACTCGAAGTTCTCCCTCATGAAGAGCTTGGAGCCTATGTGGATGTCCGAGGTCATAACGACATAGGTGTCCTCTGCAGCGGAGCTGGACCTGATGCGCGGGGTTATGTCGGGCCAGACCACGTCGTCCGCCATTATCGTCCTGCCGTTCTTGGTTGCGCCCGTCACGCAGATGACCTCGTCAATCAGGATCCGGGAGGCCTTTTCCTTCAGGTTGCCCCTGAAGACCGCCTCGGCCGAGCCCAGGGTGTCCTCCAGGAGGACAACGGTTACGCCGGACTTGGACTCCCTCTTAGAGGTCACCATACCTATGGCCTTCACCTTCCTCCACTTCTCCCCCTCGGGGATGGAGGAAACGGAGCTGGCGTCTCTGAGGTCTGCCCTCGACTTCAGTATGCGCTCCAGGCCACGGAACCTCTGGACAAAGTACTCCCTGAAATCGCCAACGGTGCCAGCAATCTGCCGCCCGCCTCCCCCCGCTATGATGCCAACGACGCCCTCACTCCTCTCGGGCCTGTGGGAGTGTGCAGGGGGAGGCTTGGGCTTGAGCAGGTCCTCGATCTGGCTCCCTTCGATTATCAACGGCTTCTCCCCCGTCTTCTCCAGGGAGGCGAGGAGGCGCGTAGCCACTGCCTCCGGAGAGGCGGAGGATTCCAGCAGGGCATACGCCTCCGGCGAGAGCTGGAAGCCCCTGGCGACAAGCGCCTCGTAGGCAGACTTGAGAGAGCCGACCAAAGGAGATGCCCCTAGAGATTTAGTGGGGAGGAGATTCTTATCGCTTTTTGAAACGGAAAAGACTTAACCGGGGCAGCAAGATAACAGGTTCTGGGGCGTTGATATGGAGTACAGAAGGCTTCAGATGAGCAAGGGCGGCTCCTACCTGCTCTCCCTCCCCAAGGGATGGGTGGTCAGGGCAGGGCTGAAGGGGGGAGATGTCCTGAAGCTCGAGGAGGGCGAGGGGGCGGTGCTCACGATCAGGATAGAGGGGACGGAGGGGTCCGAGAAGGGCACCACTGAGGTCATCAGGGAGGCGAAGGGCCTGGAGAGGCAGATACGGTCCAATTACCTCTACGGAATCGACACAATAGTCATCGACTTGGGCAAGGGTATGACCCCGGCCATCCGTGACCAGATCAAGGCGGCCATAACCAAGCTGATCGGGCTCGAGGTGGTGGAGGAGGACGCAGGCAGTGTGACCGTGCAGTGCCTCCTCCAGCCGACATCCATGCCTATCAAGAGCACGCTGAGGAGGGCCTACACGCTGGCTTCCAACATGCACAAGGAGGCGGAGGAGGCCCTTTCCCACCTGGACGCGGCCCTTGCGGAGTCTGTGATCAAGAGGGACGACGAGGTGGACAGGCTATATTTCCTCATGGTGAGGCAACTGAGGCTCGCCCTCCGGAACCCCACTGTGGCGGAGAAGCTTGGGGTCAGCCTGCCGGAGTGCCTGGACCTCAGGATGGCAGCCAAGTATGTGGAGACCATAGCAGACTTTGCCGTGGCCGTGGCCACGGCAGTGCCGAAGCTCAGCGGCAGGGATGCGGACAGGGAGATATTGAAGGCCCTGAGGGGGCTCAGCGATTCCGCCTACAGCATCCATGCGGATGCTGCCCAAGCGCTCTTCAAACAGGACATCAAGTCTGCGGAGGGTGTCATGGCCCGTGCGGGGAGGCTGGCGGATGAGCTGGCTGCCGTCAACGAGATGCTGACCAACAAGCAGCCCAGGGTCTCGCCCCTGCTGGATTCCATAGCCATGTATCTCTACCAGACCGGGGCCCACGGCATCGACCTGGCGGAGCTGGTCAGCGGGGCGAGGGGATAGCTGAGGAGGGCTGGGCGTCCATGATGGCGGAGATGGGGAGGCATTTCATCTTCGAGCTCTTCGGCTGCGCCAAGGCAGCCCTAGACGATCTTTCAGCCATTGAAGGTGCCATGGTTGCGGCTGCGGAGGCGGCTGGGGCGACGGTTGTGGGCAAGGTCTTTCACAAGTTTGCCCCCCAGGGGGTCACCGGCGTTGTGATAATTGCCGAGTCCCACATCTCGATCCACACGTGGCCCGAGCTGGGATACGCGGCGGTCGACATCTTCACCTGCAGCAGCCGGACCGAGCCCATGAAGGCCTTCGGCGTGATTTCCTCCCTCCTGAAGCCTTCCACCACCTCGGTGGTGGAGGTGAAGAGGGGGATGATGGAGGTCGGCAGATGAGCCTGGGGTGGAAGTGGTTCATAGAGTACCAGACGCCCCACAGCGCCCACATGCACGGGATAACGAGGGTGGTCCACAGCCAGAAGACCGAGTTCCAGCAGATAGACATCTTCGACACCAGCGAGTACGGGCGGATGCTGGTCCTGGACGGGAAGGTCCAGTCCACGGTGAAGGATGAATTCATATACCACGAGTCCCTGGTCCATCCGCTCCTACTGGCGCATCCCCGGCCCGAGTCGGTGCTGATCATTGGCGGCGGGGAGGGTGGGACCCTCCGCGAAGTCCTCCGCCACCCATCGGTTGAGAAAGCAGTGATGGTCGACATCGATGCCGCAGTCATCGAGAGCTCCAAGAGGCACATCCCGGAACTCTCTGGGGGGGCCTTTGGCGACAGGAGGGCCAAGGTGGTTGTGGGAGACGGGAGGCAGTTCCTGGAGCGGTGCGGCGAGGAGTTCGATGCAGTGGTCGTTGACGTCACGGATCCCCTAGAGGGCGGTCCGGCGGCGCGCCTCTTCACCGAGGAGTTCTACAGGGCAGTCGCCGGGGCGGTCAGGAGAGGAGGGGGGATGGTTACCCAGGCTTCGTCGACCTACTACAGCACAGGATGCTTTGCCATCATAGCCCGGACTGTGGGGAAGGTCTTCGGGACCTCAGGCGGATACCACGTCTGGATACCGTCCTACGACTCCATGTGGGGCTTCGTGTACGGCTCCCGGGGGAAGGACCCCAGAAGGATGTCCCCCGCGTTCATTGACGGGGAGCTGCGGCGGAGGAAGATCGCCAACCTCAGATTCTACAGCGGCGAGGTCCACAGGGCGCTGTTTGCCCTGCCAAAGGAGGTGGTCAGGTGCATCGGCGGGTCCGATGCCATCGCCACCGATGCGGACCCCATTTCCATGCCCATATGAAAAGGTTTAGATACATTCCAGCCATAATCAACTTGAGCCGGGGTGGCTGAGCGGTCAAAGCGCCGGCCTTGAGTTCCCCGCAAGGGACAGGGCAGCCGGTTCCTCTTCGGGGGAGCAAGGGTTCAAATCCCTTCCCCGGCGCCAAGCCCATCCTGGAGGGGAGATTCTTCGCAGGGCGGGGTTGACACGGCCCCATGGCTACCGCGAGGGCAGCGGCAGTGCCTCAAAGTGCGGACCTGAGCCTCTCCAGCACCCATTCCCGATCCAGCGCCATCAGAAGTGGGGCCAGCCTCGGCCCTCTTTCTGAGCCAAGGAGTATCCGGTAGACCACAGGGAAGGCCTTCCCCACCTCCAGCCCGTCGGCGCGGGCGGCATTGAATATTCCGTTCTGGAGGTCAGCCTCGTTGGGGTCCCTCTGGAGTAGGTCGATGAGCGATGCTATGAAGGCCCTCTCCCCCTTGCCCTCGAGCCTCTGGCGGGGGGCCGTCTCAGATATGGTGAACCTGAGGCTCTGGGGGGCATAGGAAGCCACCCAACTCTTGGCCATTCCAAGCCTTGACTTCGCGTCCGCAACCTCGGTCTCCTGCAGCCGCCTCCCCTGGAGCCTCTCCATGTACTCCACGGACTTCTTGACCATCCGCTGGCGCCCGTAGAGGCCTTCCAGCTGCACCATGTAGACGGAGAAACGGTATGGGAGGCGTGCAGGCGCCTCGCCGGGGATGCTTCCCACGACGCAGAGCTCGTAGAGGTCCCTAAGGAAGGCGGGGTCCTCGCCACCCGCCGCGGCCTCCTTTCCAAAGTACACCCGCTCCAGCCTGTCGAAGTTGTCGACGATGTCCGGTATCCGGTCCGGCAGGAAGGCTATGTGGCGCATGGGATCCGGGGCAAGGATGAACTGCCTGAGGGGCTCCGGCGGGGCGATCCTCAGCCACTCCATAGGGGTGAACGTGATGCCCTTGTGGGTCTTCATGGCATGCTCCCCCAGGGTCAGCCACTCATAGGGGACCCTCAGCGGGCCCGCATAGCCAAAGATCTTTGAGCAGATCTCTAGGCCCATGTCGTAGGCCCCGTCCTTTACGCAGTGGTCCTTCCCTGCCGGTTCGCAGCTGACCCTGAAGACGGTCCACTTGGCAGGCCAGTCGACCCTCCAGCTCAGCTTCAGGCGGAGGTCGGCAATCCTGCCATGGCCCTTATAGCCGCAGCTCGTGCAGCGGTAGTGGACCTCATCGGTGGAGAGGTCCCAGCTGGTGAGGCGGTTGGGGGAGACGTCCCCCTTCCTCGAGGCTATCTTGCCGCATCTCTGGCAGATGACCATCACTGGGTTCCAGTCCCCGCTCTCCTCCTCGCCATTGCCCTGGATGAAGCGGCGGCGGATTGCCTTCAGCTCGTCCAGCCTCCGCAGCACGGTCCGGATGGCGTCCTTCATTGCGGGCTGCTCATAGAGACTGTGCTGGTATACGATGTTTGGCGTCAGCCCCAGGCGGGATTGGCAGTCGATGAATTCTTCGGCGAAATGGAGGGCATAGCTGCCGTGGCACCCCATCGGGTCAGGGATGTCCGAGAGGGGCTCTCCGACGTGCTCCTCGAAGCCCTTCGGGACCTCAAGGCCCGCCGGGATGGACTTCAGAGGGTCGAAGGAGTCGATGATGAAGTTGAAGGTGGAGCTCACGCCCTTCTTCCCGAGGGCCCGCTGTATGGCGCTGCAGAGGAACTGCTCCCTCTCGGCCCCTATGTGGATGGGGCCCGAGGGGGTCTTACCGGTGTGTATGACTATCTTCTCGTCGCCCCTGGCGAGGATCGCCTCCGCAATGCCCCTTATCCAATGACCTTCTCCCATGGAGACACCTCACAGTTTGGAGGCAAAGCGCCTCCGGACTTCGTTGCACCCGCCTTCCTTCTTGGCGAGGATCACGTCGAAGGGTGAAACCTCCCTGGGGAGGGTGGCTACTTCCCGGAGGAGGCATTCCCTGATGATGTCCTTCGCGGCGAAGAGGGCCTTGTCGTTGATCTCAGCATCGGTCCTGTCGGCCATGTGGACCAAGAGGGCCTCGATGGTCCTGGGCTCGATCGGGCTGCCTTCGCCGTGGTGCGAAGCCACCGCATGGATCACGTCGATGGGGAACTTACGGACGTAGAGCTCGCCGATTATCAGGGAGAGGTGGTCCAGCCTCTCGCCAAGCTTCGATCTTGAGTATTTGCCGGGGAAGATCGAGGAGTAGGTGGCGTACTTGTAGAGGTCGTGGAGGAGGGATGCGGCCAGTACAACGTCCCTATCGACCCTTACGTTGTACACCTCTTCCATCACCTGGGCCAAGGCCAGTGCCAACCGGGTGGTGGAGACGGTGTGGACTATGAGCCCATTCTCGTAGGAGTGGTGCCGCCTCTTGCTTGCGGGGGATGTCGTAAAGGTGACGGACTTGGAGTCCCCCTCGATCAGCGTGAGGCGGGGCTCCCTAAGCATGGAGGTGACCTTCTCCCGGAGGGGAGGGTCCTTTATCTCTTCAGCGAACCGGAGGAGGGTGTCCTCTTTCATCAGCTGCACCGGCAGTGAAGCAATTTGGCGCGGGGCTATTTAAACATAGATTGGTTGGGCATATTTTTAAAAGCTAGAATCGATTAGAAAGAGTGCGAGCGGGGATTCCCAAGCCAGGTCAAAGGGGTAGGACTGAGGCTCCTATGTCGAAGGACTTCGAGGGTTCGAATCCCTCTCCCCGCACCAACCTTCACCCGGGAGGCTCCTGGGGCCAGTTCACTTTTATACTGGCTGGCTTGTTGACCTGCAGGGTACTGCTGTCGAATAATTGGATATATTAAAATAATCAGTATGCCATAGTAATTGTTGATTCATATGCCAAAAATAGTTGATATTGAAGGGATTGGGGCAACCTATGCGGCTAAACTCAAGGAAGCGAGTATAGCCACAACAGAGAAGCTGCTGGAAGTGGCCGCAACCAAGAAGGGCAGGGACGAGCTCGCCACAAAGACTGGCATATCAGGGAAGTTGGTGTTGGAATGGGTCAACCTTGCAGACCTGTTCAGGGTAAAGGGCATCGGCTCCGAATACTCAGACCTCCTAGAGGAGGCTGGCGTCGACACGGTCGCGGAGCTGGCGACGAGGAAGGCGGAGAACCTCTACGCCAAGATTGTCGAGGTCAACACAGCCAAAAAGCTTGTCCGCAAGGTCCCGACAGAGGCCGCCGTCAAGGACTGGGTTGCGCAGGCGAAGAAGTTACCCCGAAAGGTCGAGTACTGAGAGCCTATCTTTTTTTCTCTTTTTTTCTTATTCCCAACGGTCCCCATTGGCTGGCAGCCGCTGGTCGCTCCATTCTGGCCCCAGGGGCGCAGGAACCGACGGCACATCGCCGGCGCCTGGAGCAGAGGCGCAGGGTTTGGCGAATGCATAAGTTTGTTAAAGAGCATTCGGAACCTAAGTGAAAAAGGCAAATAAGGTAAGACATAGACTATATCTTACTTGGTTGGGCAAGTTGTCAAGCAAGAGCGCTCTAGCATTCGAGGAGGGCTTTAACTTTCTCCCGGATGCCATTCTGATATTCACGACGAGCGGCAGGATACTGAACTGCAACCAGAGCACGTTGAGGCAGTTCGGTGTGAAGTCAAAGTGGGAGATCATAGGCACCAACCTCTTCGAATGGATCTCGGAGGCCGACAGGACCAAAGCCATGGACAGCCCCTTCTTCGGCATCGAGCAGGGGTTCAAAAAAAGCGTCGTCTTCCTCTTCCTGAAGGTCGATGGGACCGAATACCCTGCAGATTTCACGGTCATTCCCATGGTGGACAGCACGGGGAAGGCAACTGCCCAGATAGGGATAATCAGGGACATCACCGAGAGGCGGACCATCGAGGAGGAGCTCGAGGAGAGCAAGGAGACGGTCAAGGCCCTCCTCAACGCCCCGCAGGACGCCGCCTACCTGGTCGACAGGTACGGGAAGGTCTTTGCCGCCAACGACTTTGGGGCCAGGATACTGGGGAAAAGGGGGAGCGAGATAATTGGGCTCAACCTCTTCCGGCTCCTGCCGCAGGACCTGGGGAGCAGCAGGAGGGAGAAGGTCGCGGACGTGATAAGGTCCGGCGTGCCGGTCCGTTTTGAGGACAAGCTGGGCAAGCGGGTCTACGAGAACAGCGTATACCCGGTCTACGGGCCGAAGAGGAAGGTCAACCAGGTGGCGATATTCGCTAGGGACATCACCGAGCGGACGGAGATGGAGGAGGAACTGAGAAGGTACTCGGACCACCTCCAGGAGCTGGTGGAGGAGAAGACGAAGCAGCTCAGGGACGCAGAGAGGCTTGCCGCCATCGGCGAGACGGCCACCATGGTCGGGCATGACCTGAGGAACCCCCTGCAGGTGATCATCAACACCATATTCCTGGCAAGGACGATGGTGGAGGAGGCGCCCCCGGAGGTGAAGGCGAAGCTGACGGAGTACGACCTCCTCAACATGTTCGATACCGTGGACAAGCAGGTGGAGTACATGAACAAGATCGTCTCCGACCTGCAGGACTTTGCCAGGGAGCTGAAGCCGAGGATAGTGATGAGCAGCGTGGCGGAACTCTTCAGGGATGCCGTGCCGTCCATCGCCCCGAAGAACATCACAGTCAAAACCGAGAGCGCCATAGAGACCGCCTTCTACGACCCCTACATGATGAAGAGGGTCCTCGTCAACCTCATCACCAACGCCGTCCAGGCGCTCCCCAACGGGGGCGAGGTGTCCATCAAGGTCTACAACGAGGGGGACAGAACCGTCTTCAAGGTGCGGGACAACGGCGTGGGGATTCCCGATGAGTTCAAGCCAAAGCTCTTCATGCCGCTCTCGACCACCAAATCCATGGGAACGGGTATGGGACTGGCGGTGGTTAAGAGGCTGGTGAATGCCCAGGGCGGAACCATCAGCGTAGATAGCGATGTGGGGAGGGGGACCATCTTCGTGATAAGCCTCCCCTCTACGCCCTCGGTGATCCATGTCCCCACCGGCCTAAACAGCTGAAAGGTGCCGAAAGGATAAGCTAATATGTAGGGTTCATTTTATTGGGTCAAGACGGGAGACAACCCCCGTCAGTAATAGCAATAGAGGTGAATAAGAAATGGCAAGCCGCGAGATGCATAAGGCAACTTGCTCCGATTGCGGTAAGGAATGCGAAGTACCATTCAAACCAGATGGTACACGCCCAGTCTACTGCCGCGAGTGTTATCAGAAGAGAAGGCCCCAGCGCAACAGGTACTAGGCGCAGGGATCTAGAGGGATAACCAGTAAATTTTTTGTTTTTATTTCCCATTTTGTCTGTATTTTTCCTGCAGCGGGGGCATCCTCTCGCTTTATAGGTGGGCGGGGACTATCTTTGGGTGAGGGTGCCCCTTGGACATACGCAGCGCCGAAGAGATCCTCAAGGAGATCCTTGAGGGCTACAACCGGAGGCCGAACGGATGGCAGATCGCCCTGGATTGCCGTGGGAACTCTCTGTTCATCGGCCCCGACAGGGGCTATATGATCAAAAGCATGATGATAGACCCCCAGCAGAACCTTGGCGTAGGCATAGGCCTGGAGGGCGTCGAAGCGCTGAGGGGTGCCCTAGCCCCCACGGCGCCGAGCGGCCTCAGGCCCATTGGGGCGGAGCTGGCCCAGAAGGTTCTGGGCGAACTCTCGTCTGAGGGGGGCGCATCCAGGGGGGAGCTGATCAACAGGATACTCAGCATAGAGCCCGTCCCCACCTGGGAACTCGGTGGCGGTGATGTTGGAGGGATAGTGGGTGGCCCCTATAGCGCCCACCCCGACCTGGGTGCAATATCAAAGTCCCAGCAGGAGCTGAGCCTCCGGCTCAGCAGGGAGCTGCAGGCGCTTTTCATGGCAAAGTACCCCCTGCGGGCATCCATGTTCAGATGAACGCCGCTGGGAAAAGTTTAACTTGCCACCGGAGAATCTATGGGAAGGTGAGCCGCTTGAGCAAGCTGCTGCTCTACAAGTCCAGCACATGCACCAGGTGCCCGATAGCAAAGTACATCCTCCAGAGGGTTCTCACATCGATGGACCTTGACTATGAAGAGTGCGTCACCGAGAAGGAGACTGACAGGGACGCCGACGCAATGGCCGAGCTGCTCATGCTTAACGCGGTGAACACCCCAGTCCTGGTCGCAGGCGATACAGTCCTCAGGGAGGAGGAGGCGCTCAAGGAGAAACTGGTCAGGGATGCCGTTGAGAAGTGGTTCAAAACAAGCATTTAAAATATAAAAGACTGTATTTTAGATGTTGAAAAATGGAGGACCTTGCAAAGGAGGGCTGGCCGGTGCGCTGCAAAGACTGTGATAAATGGTATGGAGCCGAGGACGAGGACTATGGCCCCTGCAGCATAAAGAACGCCAGGGGAGACAAGAAGTACATTACCCACGGCAGGCACAAATGCGACGAGATCTACAAGGATAAGCCTGATTGAGGAGGTGGCCACATGGAGACGCGGAAGGCGGTCTCAGAAGATTATCCGAGGCTGGAGGCCCTGGCCAGGCTCGAGGGCTGGAACTACCGGCTTGAGGATTTTTTTGGTCTGGACCGGACAGGCTGCGCGACCACCCTGGTGGTCTCCCTTGAGGGGGAGGTGTGCGGGATGGTGACCCTGATGGACTATGGGGAGATGGGCTGGATCTCGAATATGCTGATCGCGAGGAAATACCGGCGGAGGCGGTTCGGGGCAGACCTTCTCCGGGAGGGCATTCGCTGGCTGGGTCCCAAACGGACCATTGCCCTCTTTTCCTACGGGGAGACGGTGGGCTTCTATGCCATGCAGGGGTTCAAGGTGGAAGGGGATTACCCGGTGGTCAGGTACGCCGGTGGCGGGAGAGGATCAAGGGGGGCGGGGGAGCCCAGCCTTGATGCCGTCATGGCCATGGACTCGCGCGGATTTTTCGCAAAGCGGGGCTGCCTCCTCAGGGTGCTGGCGGAGGTTGGCAGGGTCTTTTCACCGGCGCATGGTGAAGGGTTCGCGTTTGTGCGGCCGGACCCAGTGGAGCCGACGGTTGGTCCTGTGCTCTGCGATGACCCCCTGGCCGGGAGGGAGCTGCTCTATTCTGCCTTCAATTACCTGGGGGCGGGAGCGATGGCGGTCCTGGTTGGGGAGGCGACTGAGGGGCTGGAGGTTGTGGGAAGGGTCAAGAGGCTGTATGTTGGGGAGCCCCCCCGGACAGACACCGGCATGGCATTGGCCTTCGCAGGGCTTGAATTTGGGTGAGCACCATGGAGGTTTACAATACTCACAGCTCGCAGAAAGAGGAGCTTATAACCCAGGCTGCCGGCGTAGTCAAGGCCTATATCTGCGGTCCCACTGTCTATGACTACAGCCACATCGGCCATGCCAGGACCTACATCAACTTCGACGTCCTGAAGAGGTACCTGGAGGCGACGGGCTACGAGGTGATCCACATCCAAAACTTCACGGACATCGAGGAGAAGATCACCGAGAGGGCAAGGGCGGAGGGGGTTCCCCCCCGGTCGCTGGCCCAGAAGTACATCGCCGAATTTTTCATGGATATGGATGCCCTCAATGTGAAGCGGGCCACCAGGTATACCCTTGCCACCGAATATGTGCGGCGGATCATCGAGATAACGGCCAGGCTCCTAGAGGTTGGGCGGGCCTACAGGTCTGGCGACACGATCTATTTCGACGTACAATCGGCAGGGGGTTTCGGGGAGCTGGTGAAGAACCTGGAGGACTCGCTGTCGGATAGGGTAATGG
>CAYZHK010000008.1:0-31440 GCA_964477685.1 uncultured Nitrososphaerota archaeon | reverse complement strand
CGCTGGGGAAGATCCCTGTGGAGAGGCAGCTGGCCAGGTCCATTGCCGACCAGGGGGTTGGAGAGCTGGACAGCGAGGCCCACCTCTTCGAACACTCGGTCGAGGTCCAGCTCCCGTTCCTCCAGTATGTGCTGGGCGAGGGCTTCAGGATAATCCCCATCTGCATGATGCTCCAGGACACCGAAACATCTGCCGAGCTTGGCAGCGCCGTCGCCAAATCCCTCGACCCTGCCAGCGCACTGCTGGTGGCCAGCACCGATTTCTCCCACTATGAGCCCTACTCCGTGGCCTACCTGAAGGATTCCAAGGTTGCGGAAGCCATCCTGGGGATGGAGCCAGCCGCGGTGGGCGCAACCGTCGAGAGGGAGGAGGTCAGCATGTGCGGACCCGGCCCCGTCATGGCTACCATGACCGCTGCCAAGGCCATGGGCGCCCGAACCGCCGAGAAGCTCTGCTACGCAACCTCGGGGGACACCTCGGGCAGCAAGGGGGAGGTCGTGGGCTACGGCTCCTTTGCCATGAAGCACTAATTAATCCGAAGTCCCATATTCTCAAATACACGGAGGCCCTCCCTTGGAGCTCAAGCTCGCCATCCCCTTCTCGGTACCAGTCCTGGGGGAGGCCTACTCGCACCTCAACAACCCTGTTCTCCTCTCCGCACTGGACTCCTTCACCCCTGTGAAGCTGATCGGTCGGCCATCCGATGCACCCGCTGTGCCCGTCTCCCATCCTCCGCTTCGCCGTGCCCTCGCCCGGGCCCTTGAGCGCATAGGCGCCCTGGAGGACCTGCGCCTGGTCTCGCAGTTTTCCGATCCGAGGGAGAACGATTTCCTGGCTGCGGCTTCCGTCATCTACGCTAACCGCCTTCACGAGTCACCCGCAGAGCTGGTCCTCGCCCTCTCAACCCCCGACGAACGCTCGTTCCTCACCCTCTCGAGGGCCATGAATGCCATCTCCGGCGGCTTCACCGTGGTGAGGCGGGGCGAGGGCGCCCTCTCCCTTGAGGGGAGGATTGAAGCCGCCTTCCACCTATCGCCGATCAGATCGGGGCGCAAACTGAAGGCCCCCCTCCAGCAGTTCGCGGAGCGCTACCCCGAGCTGGCGCAGCCCACATGGCACCTCGCCGGCCATCTGGTTCTGGAAGGTGGCAGGATGGTGAGGGAGGGCGACCCAGAGGGGCTCGGAGGGCTGATGACCATGGAGGCAGGCCTCTCGCGGGCGCTGGGGCTGTTGGCCGAGGGCGACAGGACTGCCCTTCCTCCCGAAGGAAGCTTCGGCTCAAAGCCAATACTCTCCGAGGCGATGATGGGAGAGCTTATATTGGCGCCGGAAGAGACTTTTCCTCTCCCCAACTTCAAGAGGTTCAGGCCTACACAGGAGGGAATCGCTGAAGATGATCAAGGCTGATTTTGTCCTGAAGCTTGGCGGCAGCGCCATAACCCAAAAGGATGCCCCGCTCTCTGCCAACATCCCCGTCATGGAGCTGGCAGCGAAGGAATTGGCAGGATCAAACCTCTGCAGGAATAGGACCGTGCTGGTGTACGGTGGCGGCTCCTACGGCCACTATGCCGCCCGGCGGCACATGGTCAACGGGAGGGTGGAGCCCCCGACCAGTGCGGCCGAGGTAAGGGCGGCAATGCTCTCCCTCACCAAGATACTGACAGAGGTATTCCTCTGGCAGGGGCTGCCCATATTCTGCATCAACCCTTCCAGCTCGCTCGCCTCCAAGAGCGGGTGCATCGCAAACGAGGAGTGCCTTCTGAGGACTGCGCGAATGGCGCTGGAGAGCGGCCTCCTTCCGGCAATAGGCGGCGATGTTGTGCTGGAGGCCGGAGGCGGGGCAAGGATCGTCTCTGGTGACTTCATAGCCCGCCTTGTGGCGAAGAGGATGGGCGCCAGGGCCCTGCTCTTCGGGACGGACGTTGACGGCATATTGGGCGATGACGGGAGGCTGATCAGGGAGGCTGGAAGGGGCGACCTGGACTCCCTGATCGCCCGGATAGGAGGCAGGAAGGGGGACGTGACAGGTGGCATGGCCGGCAAGCTCGCCGAGGTAAGATCCTACCTCGATGAAGGGGGAAGGCTGGCGGTCATATTCAATCTGACCAAGGAAGGGCGGCTCAGCGGCATCATGGGCGGCAGTGAAGTCGAATGCACATATATCGGATCCGGAGATAGGATGGTCGATGGAGAATGACCTCTGAAAGAAAATTCACGCACCTCGAGATCTGCCGGGACAAGGAGGTCGGTAGCAGAGAAGAGACGAATCATCTGGAGGATGTCCATTTCATTCATAATGCGGCGCCGGAGATGGCACTGGGCGATGTCGACCTGGAATACCGCCTCTTCGGGAAGTCCCTCTCTGCCCCGCTGTTGATCTCGGCCATGACGGGGGGCCATCCCCAGACCAGGCGCATCAACGAAAACTTGGCGCTGGCAGCCTCAAAACTCAGGCTGGGAATGTGTGTGGGAAGCCAGAGGGCCGCCATCGAGGACCCGACGCTCGAGGGAACATTCAAGGTTGTCAGGGAAGTCTCCAAGGACCTGCTTGTGATCGCCAACGTTGGCGCCGCCCAGCTGCTGACACCGGAAGGGGCAAAGGCAGGCGTCCGCGCGGTGGAGATGATCGAGGCGGACGCCCTCGCCGTCCACCTGAACCCCCTCCAGGAGCTGGTCCAGCCAGGTGGGGACAGCAACTACCGTGGCATTGTCGGCGCCATCAGGTCCCTGGCAAAGGCCGTCTCTGTACCAGTCATGGTGAAGGAGACCGGGTGCGGCATCTCCCGAGAAGTGGCCAGCCGACTGCTGGGCGCGGGTGTTGCCGCCATAGACGTGGCGGGCGTCGGCGGCACAAGCTGGGCTGCCGTGGAGCATTACAACGCCAAATCCATCGGCGATGTGGCCAAGGCAGGGGTCGCGGAGACCTTCTGGGACTGGGGCATTCCCACGGCAATGGGCATCTGCGAGGTGGCCTCCCTAGGTGGCCGGTTTACTCTCATCGCGTCCGGTGGCATCAAGAACGGTCTCGAAGTGGCAAAATCCCTAGCCCTCGGGGCAAATGCCGCAGGAATTGCCCGTCCGCTCCTGATCCCCGCCTTCGCCGGCGGAGAGGCTGTCAAAACCAAGCTCGAGCAGGTCATCAGTGAGCTGAGGGTTGCTGCCATGCTGGTGGGGGTGGAGGATGTTGCCGGCTTCGCAAAGGCAAAGATTGTGGTCACTGGCCGGCTAATGGAATGGCTGGAGGCTCGGAAGATGCTGCCGGGGCGACGATGATGCTGGAGAACAGCATTGCCGAGGTGGCCGCTGCCGTGGGGAGGCAGATCCAGGAACTCCTTTCGGTCCGCAAGGGCCGCCTCTATGCGGCCGCAGCCCATTTGCCGCTGCAGGGGGGGAAGCGGATGCGCCCCTTCATGGTTGTGAAATCCTGCGAAGCCGTGGGAGGCAGGCTCCGAGATGCCATCGCTGCCGCCACAGCCATAGAGCTCCTGCACAACTTTACGCTGGTCCATGACGACATAATGGACAACGACATGCTCAGGAGGGGAATGCCCACGGTCCACACCCTCTATGGTGGCCCCATGGCGATTCTGGCCGGCGATCTGCTCTTTGCCGAGTCGCTTCACGTGCTGCTCACGTCCAAGGGCAGTCCGGAGAGACTCAAGAGGGCCGCCTCCGTCCTCACCGAGGCCACAATCATGCTCTCCGAGGGGCAGTCCATGGACATGCAATTCGAGGGGAGGAGCGACGTCACGGAGGCAGAGTACCTGGAGATGGTCTATAAGAAAACTGCGGCCCTCTTCCAGGCGGCAGGCAGGATAGGGGCCATCCTGGGAGGGGGAAGCGAGAGGGAGATCAAGCTCCTTGGCGAATGCGGAAAGGACGTGGGGATTGGCTTCCAGATCTATGATGACTACCTCGCAGTCACCTCAACAGAAGAGGTCCTGGGCAAATCCGTGGGAAACGACATCAGGGAAGGGAAGAAGACCCTGATTGTCATCCGGGCACTCGGCACACCTGCCCGGGGGAGTATGCTGAAGCTGCTGGGGAAAAAGGACGCCAGCGACCGGGAGATCGAAGGGCTGGTGAAAGACCTCCGGCGCTCAGGCGTGCTGGAGTCGGTGCTTGGGATGGCAGAGGAGCACATAGGAAGGGCCAAGGCATCCCTGCTCAAGCTCCCCGACACCGAGGCGCGATCGCAGCTGCTGGAGCTTGTGGACTACTCCGTAAAGAGGAAGAAATGACCCGGGCGGGGTCGAAATGCTTTGAGCAATATGATTAAGAGCCCCTTTTCTGATAGGTTCTCCAACGGTTCTCAGACTGGACGGGGACGGGCTCATTGAGCGGCACCAATCAGGATTCGCTGAGGGAATCACTCAGGAGGCACGCCATAGCCAACGCCATTAAATTTGGCGGAAAGGCAAACCCGAAGGCCGTTGCCGGCAAGGCGTTCTCGGAAGACCCGAGCCTGAAGGCAAAGGCTGCCGATGTCTTCCGGCTCGCTGACGAGGTTGTTGCCGAGGTGAACTCCCTCACCGCCGGGAAACAGAAGGCCCTTTTCGAATCAATGGGCCTCGCATCAGTCAAGGAGAAGGCCAAACAGGAAAACCGACTCCTGCCGCCGTTACCCAATGTCGAGCGCTACGAGCGAGTCCGTGTCCGCTTCGCCCCTAACCCCGACTCGGTGATACACCTGGGGAATACGAGGGCAGCGCTGCTCAGCGACGAGTATGCGAAGATGTACAAGGGCGCATTCGTCCTCAGGTTCGAGGACACCTCCCCCTCTGTGAAACCTCCCGAGCCCGAAGCCTACGAGGTGATAAGGGAAGACCTCAGATGGCTTGGGGTGCATTGGGACGAGGAGTACCTCCAGTCCAGCCGTCTACCCATATACTACGAATATGCCGAAAAGCTCCTCTCCCTTGGAGGCGCCTACATCTGCCAATGCCCCTCAGAGATGTTCCGGAGCCTCATCATCAAGAAGAAGGAATGCCCCTGCAGGGACCTCCCGCCAGAGGAGCAGCTGCGGCGGTGGAACTGCATGCTCGACGGCAAGACCAGGATGGGGGGCGCAGTCATGAGGGTGAAGACCGACCTCGGGCACCCTAACCCTGCCATAAGGGACTGGCCCGCCATGAGGATAGACACCAAGCCGCACCCGCTTCAGGGCAAGAAGTACAGGGTCTGGCCCCTCTACAACTTCGCCGCTGGCATCGATGACCACCTCATGGGGATAACCCACATCTTCAGGGGGAAGGAGCACGAGGTGAACATGCACCGCCAGAGGTACCTCTACCAGCACCTGGGGTGGGCATACCCGGAGGCCATCCACTACGGCCGCCTGAAGATCGAGGGGACTGTCCTTAGCAAATCCAAGATCCGGGCCGGGATCGAGCAGGGGATCTATCGGGACTGGAGCGATCCGCGCCTGGGGACGATCGCAGCCCTCCGGAAGAGGGGCTTCCTGCCCGAAACCATCAGGAGGCTCATCATTGAGGTCGGCGTGAAGCCGTCGGAGGCCCTCATCAGCTGGGACAACCTCGAGTCCATCAACCGCAAGATCCTCGACCCCGTGACTAGGCGATACGTCTTCATAGCAGATCCCGTGGAGCTGGAGGTCTCGGGGCTCGGCAGGAAGTATTCTGCCAGGATCCCCCTCCACCCGGACCACCCCGAATGGGGGGCAAAGGAATACACCCTGGGTCCGGGCGACGAGAGGGTCGCCGTCCAACGCTCAGACGCTGCCGGCCTGGCCAAGAAGCCAGTTCTGAGACTCATGAACCTCTTCAATGTTGGCCTAGAGTGCGAGGGGAAGTGCCGGCTGGTGAGCGAGGGCGTGGCAGAGGCCAGGTCTGTTGGGGCCGCCATCATCCAGTGGCTCCCTGCCCGGACCGGAAAGCCGCTTTCTGTGGTGATGCAGGACGGGAAGGTCATTGAGGGGGAGGTGGAGCCATCGGCCTTGGAGGGGGAACTCCCGGCGACATTCCAGTTCTACCGGTTTGGCTTCGTCAGGGTCTTCAAGGAGGGCGGGAAGGCAGTGGGCTACTACACCCACCCCTGACCAAAAAGCACATAAATCCCCTTACCCTCCCTTTATCGAAATGAACGATGAAGCAATCTGAGGGATTGTACATGTCAAAGAAACCAATTTTCGTAAGATTCGAAGTGACTCCAGAGATAATGGAGCGCGCCTACGAGACAGTGAAGCTCGCCAAGGAGGACGGGAAACTCAGGAAGGGCGCAAATGAGGCAACCAAGGCGGTCGAGCGCGGTATAGCAAAGCTCCTGGTCATTGCCCAGGATGTTGACCCGCCCGAGATCGTCGCGCACCTACCTCTCCTTTCCGAGGAAAAGAAAATAACCTATGTCTACGTCGACTCCAAGAAGAAGCTCGGCGAGGCCGCAGGCATTGATGTGGCGACCTCCGCCGTGGCAGTCGTGGAGGCCGGGAAGGGCAAGCCCCTCCTCGACGAGGTGCTCACAAAGATAGCGGCTCTGAGACTGAAGGCAGCCCCTGAGGCCGAGAAGGAAGCGCCAAAGGCATCTCCAAAGGAGGCTCCAAAGGAGGCCCCGAAGGAAGCCCCCAAGGCCGAAGAGGAGAAGCCCAAGGAGAAGCCAAAGAAGAAAGCCACAAAGAAGGCAGAGAAGGAGAAGACCGAGTAGGGTCTCCACCTCCCATTTTTTGGTGATTCCCGATGAGCAAGAAATTCAGTGAAGCCTCCCCCGCCGAAGTGATCCAGATCGTGGGGCGCACCGGCGTAACCGGGGAAGTCATCCAGGTTAGGGTCAGGATAATCGAGGGGAAGGACAAGGGGCGAATCCTCACAAGGAACGTTAAGGGCCCCATCAAAGAGGGGGACATCCTGATGCTGAGGGAAACCGACCGCGAAGCGAAGAAGCTGATCCCGAGGTAACCATAAAGCTTTATTAATTCCCCAACTTTCTACCACACTGGATTGGTGCACAAATATGCCAAGAACCTTCAAATGTTCATTCTGCGGCTCAGAGATTGCCCCGGGGACAGGGCTTATGCATGTCAAGAATGACGGGACCATACTGAGGTTCTGCACCAGCAAATGCAGGGAGAACATGCTCGGCCTCAAGAGGATCTCCCGGGACCGCAAGTGGTCCTCCTCCAAGGTGTCTGCGAAATGATAGAGAAGACCTTCGTCATGGTCAAGCCCGACTCCGTCGTGAGGGGCCTCATCGGCGAAGTGATCTCGAGGATCGAGGCGAAGGGCCTCAAGCTGATCGGGGCGAGAATGATCCACATGACCGAGGACCAGGCCGACAGGCTCTACTCGGTCCACAGGGACAAGCCGTTCTTCGGCGACCTCGTCTCCTTCATCAGATCCGCCCCCGTGGTCGTCTTGGCGGTTGAAGGCGAGAGCGCGGTTGCGGTCGTGAGGCGCCTCATCGGGGCGACAGATGCAAAGGAGGCAGCACCGGGCACTGTCCGGGGCGACCTCTCCTGCTCCAAGAGCATGAATGTAATCCATGCCTCAGACTCCTTGGACAATGCCCAGAGGGAGCTGGCAATCTTCTTCGCCCCATCCGACCTGGTCGCCTACAAGCGACTGGACGAAGCATGGGTCCGCTGAGACCCTCCGCCCCCGCCATCCTTTTTTCACTTCCGGCAGGGCTGGCTATCCGCTGGCGGCCAGTGCCCCAGAAGGTTAAAAAGGGGGGTTCGATGGCTACATTCTCGGGTGATTTCAGATGCCAGTGAGGCAACCCATAGTTACTATTCTTGGTCATGTTGATGTGGGCAAGACCCTCCTCCTGGACAAGATCCGGGGGACGGCAGTCATGGCGCGCGAGGTTGGGGCCATGTCCGAGCCCTGAGGGGCTTGGTGGCAGACCCAGCACATCGGTGCCAGTTTCCTGCCGCTCAGCACGATCGAGAACTACTGCAGCCTGGTGATCAAGGGCTTCCAGTCCAAGATGTCCCTCCCTGGCATACTTGTTATAGACACCCCGGGCCACGAGGTCTTCTCCAACCTCAGGGTACGGGGCGGGTCCGTCTCGGACATCTCCATCCTTGTCATCGACCTCATGGAGGGGGTGGAGAAGCAGACCGAGGAGTGCATAGACATCCTCAGAACCCGGAAGACACCATTCATCGTCGCCGCAAACAAGCTCGACAAGGTGGGAGGCTGGAAGTCCCATCCGGAGAAGCCCTTCCTGGAATCCTTCAGATCCCAGAGTCCGCTGGCCCAGAGGAAGTTCGAGGAGAGGCTGTACAAGATTGTGGGCGACCTCTCGAGGTTCGGCTTCTCCTCCGACCGGTACGACCACATCAACGACTTCACAAAATCCGTGGCCATCGTGCCAACCAGCGCCACGACGGGTGAGGGGATTCCCGAGCTCCTGGCCCTGATCTGCGGCCTGGTCCAGCAGTATATGCTGAAGAGGCTTGCCGTCACGGATGGGCCCGGCAAGGGCGTGATACTGGAGTCCAAGGAGGAACTGGGCCTCGGGACGACCATAGACGTCATACTCTATGATGGAATAATCAACAGAAGCGACAGGATCGTGGTCGGAGGGATGGATGGGCCAATCATCACCAAGATCAGGGCCATCCTTCTCCCCAAGCCACTCCAGGAGATCCGGGACCCCGAGGACAAGTACCTCACCGCCGACACCGTTGTGGCAGCAGCCGGCCTCAAGATCCTCGCGGCGGGCCTCGAGGGAGCGATGGCTGGGGCCCCTGTCCTGGTGGCCAACGACGAGGCCTCCCTGGCCGAAGCGTCAAAGAAGATAAAGGACGAGCTCTCGGAGCTCCGCTTCTCCAGCGAGACCGAGGGGGTGATTGTGAAGGCTGACACTCTGGGCTCCCTGGAGGCCCTAGTAAAGTTCCTCAAGGACTCCGGCATCCCGGTCAGAGCCGCGGACATAGGTCCCATAGGGAGGCGGGAACTCATAGAGGCCTCCATTGTCAAGCGGACCAAGCCGGAGATGGCCGCGATAGTCGGCTTCAATGTCAAGGTCTTGCCCGAGACGGAGGCAGACTCGAAGGACAGGGGGATCCCCGTCTTCACCAGCAATGTCATCTACCACATAGTGGATGAATACAAGGCCTGGTCCGCAAGGCTGGTCGAGGAGATGCGGAGCAAGGAGCTGGGGCAGCTTACCCTGCCGGGCGAAGTGAGGATCATCCCCGGCTGCATATTCAGGAAGAGCTCCCCGGCCATCTTCGGCGTGGAGGTCGTGGTCGGCGTCATCAGGCCCGGATACCGGCTCATGAAGGAGGACGGCAGCACCCTCGGGACCATTATGCAGATCCAGGACTCTGGAAAGACCCTGGAGCAGGCCAAGAGGGGCGAGAAGATAGCCGTCTCCATCAAGGGCGACTTCACCGTTGGGCGGCAGGTTCTGGAGGGCGACACGCTCCTGGTCAAAATACCCGACGACGACATCTTCCTCCTCAAGAGCAAGTTCGCGAAGGAGCTCTCGGAGGAGGAACTCGCCCTCCTGGACAAGGTCTACCACCTCCAGTCCAAGGACCTCCCCTTCCTTTGAGACGGCTCTTACCTGTGGCAAGGGGCCTCTTCCCTCCACTGCGAAAGTTATATAAACTCTCTTTGCCTTCGACCTATCAACACAAAGGTTCACGGTGATCAATATTGGTGGAATTCAAGCTCGTTGTCTCTACCCCGGTCGATGGTAAATCGAAAACCATTACAGCATCTGAGGCCCAGGCCCAGTCCCTGATCGGGATGAGGGTCGGGGACATGCTGAGCGGGGAGCAGTTCGGCTTTTCAGGCCAGGAGCTCATCATCACGGGGGGGAGCGACAAGAGCGGCGTGCCCCTCAGGTCTGATATTGCCGGAGGCGGCAAAAGGAAAATCCTCCTTTCGGGGCCACCAGGCTACCATCCAAAGTCCGAAGGGCAGAGGAAAAGGAAGCTTCTGAGGGGGAACATGATCACCGAAGACATCGTCCAGATTAACCTTAAGGTGAAGCAACCCGAGGAGGCAGATAAGAAGGGTGAGTGAGGAGCGAAGGCAGCCCGAGTGCAACATTGGCCTGACCGGCCATGTGGACCACGGAAAGACGACCCTGGTCGCGGCTCTGAGCGGAGTCTGGGCTGCCCACCACAGCGAGGAACTGAAGAGAGGCATTACCATCAAGCTCGGCTACGCCGACACTGTCTTCCGCCGCTGCCCGAAGGAGTCCCCTCCGGAGGCATACATGACGGCGAAGACCTGCCCGAGGCACAATGTGCCCACCGAATACGTGCGGAAGGTCTCCTTTGTTGATGCACCCGGCCACGAGAGTCTTATGGCTACCATGCTCTCCGGCGCAGCCCTGATGGATGGTGCGATGCTGGTCATCTCGGCAGCCGAGGACTGCCCCCAGCCGCAGACGAGGGAGCACCTGGTGGCACTCCAGATAATAGGGGTCAAGGATATAGTCATAGTCCAGAACAAGATCGATGCCGTCGACCGCGAAAGGGCATTGGAGAATTACAGGCAGATCTGCGCGTTCATCAAGGGCACCATTGCAGAGGGTGCCCCCATAATCCCGGTGTCTTCGCTCCACAGCACGAACATCGACATACTGATCCAGACTCTGGAAGAAAAAATCAAGAGCCCGGCACGCGACTCCTCCAAGCCCGCCAGGATGTACGTGGCAAGGTCCTTCGACATCAACAAGCCAGGCGCGCTGCCGGAGAAGATCCACGGTGGCGTTTTGGGCGGCTCCCTGCTCCAGGGCAAGTTCAGGGTTGGCGACGAGATCGAGATACGCCCCGGCATAAAGATTGAGCAGGGCGGCAAGATCACCTACGAGCCAATCTTCACCTACATCTCGACCCTCATGTCGGGGAGCAACAGCGTTGAAGAGGTGGGGCCGGGCGGGCTCGTCGGCGTCGGGACCCTTCTCGACCCGTCCTTATCCAAGGCCGACAACCTTGTGGGGAGCATTGTGGGGAAGCCTAAGACGCTGCCGGCCACGAGGACCGAGCTGAAACTCAAGGTGAACCTGCTGGAGAGGGTTGTGGGCACAAAGGAGATGCAGAAGGTGGAGCACCTCAAGGCCCGCGAGAACCTGATGCTGGTGGTGGGCTCCTCGGTGACTGTCGGGATGGTCAGCGCCGCCTACAGTGATGCTGCCCAGCTCATTCTGAAGCGCCCAGTTTGCGTGGAGCAGGGGGCAAGGGTCGCCATAAGCCGAATGCTTGCCGGAAGGTGGCGCCTGATAGGCTATGGCTTCGTTCAATGACGGCCACGGCCCCGTCGTGCTGCTGGACACGAACATATTGATCAATGCCGCATCCGAGCCCTTCGACATCGTACACCAGCTACGGGTCATGGGCTTCACGAGGGTTGCTGTGCCGTCCTCGGTGCTGTGGGAGCTGGAGGCCATATCCCAGGGCAGGTCCAGGAAGCTCGGGCGCTTTGCCAGGCTGGCCATCAAGATCGCTTCTGCCTTCGAGCATATCGACCTGAGCCCGGTCAAGGCCTCGGTGGACGAGGAGATAATTGCCGCTGCCAAGGAGGGAGGCCACACGGTGGCGACATCGGACGCAGCCATGCGCAGGAGGCTGAGGGCCGCAGGCATAGCCGTCCTGTACCTCAAGGACGGCCGCCTCATAATCGAGGGAGATGACTGAGCCTCCTCCTGCCAAGGGGGCCTCCTGCGGGAAGGCTTGCATTGCTGGCAGTTGGCTAAGGTTTTTATACCCCTTTGAGTAGCTTATCAAGAAATCTTTGGTGGACCTTCCATGTACAAGCTTCTCCACATGAACGACGTCGTCAGGATACCGCCCGAGAAGTTCAACATGCCCTTGGAGCAGGTGGCAGCAGAGGTCCTGCGGGCCACCCACGAAGGGAACGTAACCCGCGAGGACGGAGCCAAACTTGCCGTCTTCGACGTCCAGGTATCCAATGTGGGGAAGATACTGCCGGGCGACGGCGGAATTTACCACAAGACCTCTTTCGCCCTGCTCACCTACAAGCCAGAGGTGCAGGAGGTCGTGGAGGGTGAGGTCGTGGAGGTCACAGACTTCGGAGTTTTCGTGAGGATAGGGCCGATGGACGGCCTAGTCCACGTCTCCCAGATCATTGATGACTTCATTACCTACGACACCAAGCGGGGGGCCCTCATTGGGAAGGAGTCCCAGCGCGTTCTCGAGAAGGGCGTCTCAGTCAGGTCCAGGATCATCACCGTAAGCCTCACCGGGGGCGCGTCCCGGGGGAGCAAGATAGGGATGACCATGCGGCAGCCCTACCTGGGAGCCCTCTCCTGGGTGGAGGACGATGTGAAGAAGGCGAGGGGCGAAACGGCGGAGCCCGCAGTCAAGGACGAGAAGAAGGTGTGAAAGTGAGCAAAGAGAAGAAAGAGATTGTCTCGTCAATAAAATATGCCTGCAGGAAGTGCAAGTACATCCTCGCCGAGGATGAGAAGAAATGCCCTGCCTGCGGGGGGAGCGAATTCTCCGATGAGTGGAGCGGCATCGTTGTGATAATCGACCCCTCTTCTTCCTTGGCCAGCATTATAGGAGCGAAGATAGCGGGCCGATATGCCATAAAGGTGCGTTAGCCATTTGGGCAGCCTCGTGATGCCCGACCATCTTCGGAAGGAACTTTCTTCGGAAGCCTTCGGCACACTTCTTAATGGGTCACCTGCCGACAACGCCTCAAAAGCGATTGAGATGATTGGGAATAGGAAGCCCACCAAGGTGGTAATAGTGGGCGATTTCACGCTCAATGCGTTTCTCAGTGCAGGCTATGTCCCGGACCTGGGCATCTTCGACAGGCTGACCAGGCGGATGGGCTGCGACTTCCCAGCCGTGAAGGCATCGGCTGTGAAAAACCCTGCTGGCGAAATAACGGACGAAGCCGTCGGCTCCATAAAGAAAGCCCTCTCCCCAAGGCAGAGGCGGAAGGTCATGCTCCGGGTCGAGGGCGAGGAGGACCTGCTGGCCCTGCCGGCCATAACCTACGCCCCGATCGGCTCCCTGGTGATCTATGGATTGCCTGACCGAGGGATGCTGGTGGTTACCGCAGACAGCCCAACGAAGAAAAAAATAGCCTCCATGATCAGCCAGTTTGAAAAAAGAGGCTGATCATGGCACTGATCTATACCCAGCCGCGGAACTTCATTGCCTCAACTACGCGATTGACCGCCCTAATGTATGCCGCCATCCTCATGTCAACCTTGTATTTTAGGTAGGAATCATAGACATTGTTGAATGCTGTAACGAGGAGCCTGTCCAGCTTTTCGTAGACCTCTGCCTTCGTCCAGTAATAATTCTGCAGATTCTGGACCCATTCGAAGTATGAGACACTCACCCCTCCGGCGTTGCAGAGGATGTCCGGGGCAACCATTACTCCCATCTGGTGGAGCACCTCATCAGCCGCCGGAGTTGTGGGACCATTGGCCCCCTCAAGCACCAACTTTGCCTTGATCCGCTCCGCGTTCTTCACCGTGATCTGGTTCTCCAGGGCAGCGGGGACGAGGATATCGCACTTGAGCTCCAGGAGCTCCGCATTGGTTATTTCCTTCACCCCTGGGAACCCCTTCAGGCTGCCATTCTTCTCCTTATAGGAACCTGCATGGTCGAGGTTGATCCCTTCGGGGTTGTAGATGCCGCCCTGGGAGTCGCTGACTCCAATGGTTTTGCATCCCAGCTCTTCCATCATCTTGGCTGAGTAGTAGCCGACGTTCCCTATGCCCTGGACAACAACCTGCGCCCTCCTCAGCTCTATGCCAAGCTTCTTGGCAGCCTCCCGCCCGATAATGGAAACTCCCAGCCCTGTGGCCTCCGTCCTCCCTTCGGAGCCGCCTATGGCAACAGGTTTCCCCGTTACCGTCCCCGGCACATTGTAGCCCCTAAGCCTGCTGTATTCGTCCATGAACCAGGCCATCTCCCTTGAGGAGGTATTGACATCACCCGCCGGGATATCTCTCTCTGGCCCGACTATCCCCGATATGGCGGCGAAGTACCCCCTGGAGAGCCTTTCTATCTCGCCCAGGCTCATCTCCTTCGGGTTGCAGATCACGCCACCCTTTCCCCCTCCATACGGCAGGTTGGCAACAGAGCACTTCCACGTCATCCAGATGGAGAGGGCCATCACCTCGTCCATGGTCACGTTCGGATGGTACCTGATCCCGCCTTTGAAAGGGCCAAGGGCATCACTGTGCTGGGACCTGAACCCCCTGAATACCTTGATCTTCCCATTATCCATACGGACCGGAATAAAAACCGAAAGAACCCTCTTCGGGTATTTGAGACACTCCAATATGTTCGGGTCAAGTTTCATTATCTCTGCGCTCTTTTCAAGCTGAGCAACAGCCATTTGATATGGGTTTTCAGACAATTAGCTGCACCCCAATCTTTTATCTAGACAGCCGAAGCTTCATAAAAAGCTTGGGGTGCCCTCCTCATCTGGATCCGATCGACAGGAAGACACCGCTTCGTCTGGGGATGGGCGCGACCTTCCGGGTCTCCAGGCCCCCGATTGCTACCATCAACTGTCGTGCTGAGAGTGGCTGAGCCTGCATCCGCGACCTCAGGAGCCTTCACAGGAAAGCTAAAAAGGGGGTTCTTCTTTTTCTAGTCCGAAACGGATGTGGAACGATGTCAGCCCAAGAGACTGAATATCAGATGTCGATTATCGAGGACAGGGCCAACCCGTTGGCGGAGAGGCGCGAGCTCAAGATAGAGATCGCATCCAAGTCCACGCCGAAGAGGGATGCCGTGAGGAAGGCAGTGGCCTCCTCTCTCAAGGTGCCCATCGAGAGGGTCTTCGTCAAGAGCACCCTGTCATCCTACGGGACGAACATATCCGTCTCCAAGGTTCATGTTTATGAAAATGACGAGAGGGGCAAGGTGATAGAGCCCAACTACGTCCAGCTGAGGAACCTCTCACGGGAAGAGCGGAAGAACGCCCTCAACGCGCAGATTGCTGCCAGGGCAGCCGCCGCCAAGCCGACCGAAGAGAAGGCTGCGACCGGCACCAAGGTGACCTAGGGGAAATT
Source organism: uncultured Nitrososphaerota archaeon (assembly GCA_964477685.1). GTDB lineage: Archaea > Thermoproteota > Methanomethylicia > Methanomethylicales > Methanomethylicaceae > JACTUC01. The sequence continues at coordinate 16,455 of CAYZHK010000008.1, read as the reverse complement.
GCCATGACCAAACCCTCTGACCTCTACGAGGTTGATTATGCCACAAACACCATAAAATCAAAGAACAAGAAGTGCTCTCGCTGCGGAAGGACCATGGCCAAGCACAGCAAACCGACGCCCCGGTGGGCCTGCGGCTACTGCGGCTTCACCGAATTCATCCGTGCCTAAAGGCAGTCGCCCTATGAGCTCAGTGCTTCACGTGCTGGGCATAGAGAGCACTGCCCACACCTTCGGGTGCGGCATCGTCTCCTCAGAGGGGAAGGTTCTTTCCAATGTAAAGTCCGAATACGTTCCCAAATCTGGGGGCATCCACCCGCGGGAGGCCAGCCAGTTCCATGCCACAGCTGCTGCCTCAGTGGTCCATGAAGCGCTCAGCGCCGCAGGAATGCGCCTCTCAGGGCTGGATGCCATTGCCTTCTCCATGGGGCCGGGCTTGGGGCCCTGCCTGCGGACGGGTGCCACCATCGCAAGGACCCTCGCACTGGAAGGGCAGAAGCCCCTCGTCCCGGTGAACCATTCCCTGGCCCACATCGAGATCGGGCGGGTGGCGTGCCACGAGGACGACCCCCTCGTCGTCTATGCCTCGGGGGGCAACACCATCGTCTCGGCTTACTCGGACAGGAGGTACAGGATCTTCGGCGAGACCCTCGACATCGCCCTGGGCAATTGCCTGGACGCCTTCGCCAGGGCCCTTGAACTCCCCCACCCCGGCGTTCCCAAGCTCGAGTCCCTGGCAGCGGAAGGGAAGCGCTTCATCCCGCTGCCCTACGTGGTGAAGGGGCAGGATGTCTCCTATTCGGGCCTGCTGACAATGGCCACAAGGATGATCGGCAAGGCGGACCCAAGGGACCTGAGCCTGAGCCTCCTGGAGGTTGCCTATGGCATGCTCTCGGAGGTGACCGAGAGGGCCCTTGCGCACACCGAGAAACCCTCCATGCTCCTCACGGGAGGCGTGGCCCGGAGCAGGCGCCTCCAGGCGATGCTCCAGTCTGTCTGCAGCGAGCATTCTGCCAGGTTCCATGTCGTCCCTGCGGAGCTGGCTGGGGACAATGGGGCCATGATAGCCTGGACCGGGTACCTCGGGCTGAGGGAGGGGGAGGTCGTGGCGGTGGAAGAGAGCTTCATCAGGCCAAAATGGCGGCTCGAAGAGGTGGAAGTGCCATGGCGGGGCTAGTACTGATCAAAAAGGGTGCCGAGGCCGAACTCTACCGCGGCGAATGGCTTGGCTTCGACGCCATCTTCAAAAGGAGGGTGCCGAAGACCTACCGGAACGCGGACATGGACCGCCTAATTAGGACGAGCCGGACCTCCCTTGAGGCCAAGCTCCTCTCCGAGTCAAGGAGGCTGGGCGTGCCAACTCCCATAGTCTTCATGGTGGACACCGAGCAGGCAGAGATAATCATGAGCCATGTGGACGGCACCCCCCTGAAGCACCTCATCGGCGAGCTCAGCCATGGGGCCCTGAAATCGACCTTCCAGCAGGTGGGGAGACTGGTGGGGAGGCTCCACAGGGGAGGGATCGTCCATGGCGACCTCACCACCTCAAACATGATAGTGAAGGACGGGCGGATCTTCCTCATAGACTTCGGCTTGGGTGATCACGACTCCTCGCTGGAGGCGCGGGGTGTTGACATACACCTGATGCGGAGGACGCTGGAGAGCTCTCACCACAGGGCTGCCAAGGACGCCTATGCAAGCTTCATCCGCGGCTACTCGGGAGCCTTTGGCACAGGCGCAAAGGATGTGATAGGAAGGGTAGGCGAGATAAGGAGGAGGGGGCGGTACGTGGAAGGGAAGAGGTGTGGGGCAGAATGACCGCTGGTGCCGGAGGAAGAGAACTGCTGTTCGTCACTGCCAATGCCCACAAGCTTGAGGAGGCAAACCTCTCCCTGGCCCCGTTCGGCCTCCACCTCAAAATGGCCGGTGTCGAGAAAGTGGAGGTGCAGGCAGACAGGCTGGATGCCATCGCCTCCTACGCTGCGAGGGTGGCCGCAGAGAAATCCGGCAAGTCCGTGGTCTGCGAGGATTCGGGGCTCTTCATAAATGTACTGGGGGGATTCCCGGGGCCCTACTCGTCCTACGCATTCAGAACCATAGGTTGCAATGGTGTCCTGAGGTTGATGGTGGGCTCGGCCGACAGGCGGTGCTCCTTCCAGAGCGCCGTTTCATACTGCGCAGCTGGCGGATCCCCCATCACCTTCATGGGGGTTGCCGAGGGCTCCCTAGCCGGGAAGGCGCGCGGCTCCAGAGGCTTCGGCTTCGACCCCATATTCGTCCCAGCCGCGGGCGACGGGAGGACCTTTGCCCAGATGGAGATGGCGGAGAAGGGGCAGCTCTCCCACAGGGGAGATGCGTTCCGCCGGTTCGCCCGCTGGACTGCAGGGATGGCTAAACTTAAATAATTGTTTCCCATTCTATGCCTTTGCTCAGGTGGAACCATGAGAAAGAGTAAGATCAAGGGAAGCTCGCATTCGATCAGGCCCATAGAGAGCGGGGCGCCCAAATGGGTCAAGGCATCATCCGAGGAAGTCGAGTCCACGATTATCGACCTGGCAAAGAAAGGGGTTCCCCAGTCCCAGATAGGCGTCATGCTGAGGGACCAGTACGGCGTTCCCCTGACCAAGCAGGTCACAGGCAAGAAGCTGGGCAAGGTGCTCGCGGAGAGGAAGGCTGCCCCTGAGCTGCCGGAAGACGTTCTCAACCTCATACGGCACGCCCGCGCCATCAGGGCTCACATGGAGGAGCACCCGAAGGACATGAGCTCCAAGCACGGGCTCCAGCTCCTCGAGTCCAAGATAAACCGACTGGCGAAGTACTACATGGCCTCTGGAAAGCTGCCGAAGGATTGGAAGTATTCCCCAGAGAAGGCATCGATCCTGGTCCGCTGACAGAGGAGTTATGAATTTGTCCCTGCAAGGGAGTTCGCTCCTCTCTTTTCTCGAGAGGACAAAGGGCATAGCGGGGAGCCTGCGGCAGATCGACCGGGACGAGGAGGTCCTGGTGGTGACCCATCTCGACGCCGACGGGCTCTCAGCCGGCTCCATCATGCTGCAGGCACTGCTGGGGATGGGGCTTCCGGCCATGCTGAGGGTCGTCAAACAGCTGGACCCGGCCTCAGTCTCCGAGGTCAGCGCTGCCCCCCAAAGGAACATCGTCTTCACAGACCTTGGCAGCGGCCAAAAGCCGCTCCTTAGGGGTATCAGCGGCAAAAGGCTCTTCCTAGTGGACCACCACCAGCCCGAGGGCGATGGGGAGGGCCTGTTCGAGCTGAACCCCCACCCCTTTGGCATAGATGGCGCCAAGGAGATCTCTGCCGCCGGCACAGCCTATCTCTTGGCCACCGCCATTGACCCTGCCAACAGCCGCCTTGCCAACCTTGCCATCGTGGGGGCCCTGGGCGACCTCCAGGACAAGGGTGAGAGGGGAACCTTTGTGGGCATCAACGCCAAGATAGCGGAAGAGGCAGAGAAGGCCGGCACACTCACCGTCAGGAAGGGGCTCAGGCTCTATGGCTTCGAGTCGAGGCCCCTGGTCAAGTGCATGGAGTACGCCCTGGATCCGTACCTCCCCGGACTGAGCGGGGACGAGGGGGCATGCTACAAGCTGATAAAGGACCTGGGAATCGACCCGAGGAAGGCCGATGGCAGCTGGAAATCGGTGGCAGACCTCTCAAAGGAGGAGCTGAAGTGCGTCATCAACGGGCTCATCAAGTATCTCATCAGCCATGGTCTCTCCAGCAGGGAAGCCGAGAGCGTGGTGGGGGCAGTTTATGTCTTTGGGGCCGAAGCCAGCGACAGTCCCCTGAGGGACGCCAGGGAATTCGCCTCTTCCATCAACGCCTGCGGAAGGCTCGGCCGCTACGGCCTCGGCATATCAATCTGCCTGGGGGACAGGGGCGCTGCGCTGGCCGAGCTGAAGGAAGTGCTCGCGGTATACAAGCGGACCATCTCCGGATACCTAAACTGGCTCCAGTCGAACCCCAAGGCGGTCAGGGTCCTCCCCCATGTCCAGGCGCTCCTGGCGGGCGAAGCCATCGATGACAAGATGATAGGCACGGTCATCTCCATCGCCATGTCAAACCCCCCCTTCCGCATGGAGAAGCCAATCCTCGGCTTTGCCAACTCGGAGGGGGTCTCCAAGATATCGGGAAGGGGCACTCCAGACCTGGTAAGGCGGGGGCTCAACCTGGGGAAGATCCTAAGGGAGGCGGCCGAGAAGCACGGCGGAACCGGCGGGGGACACGACATAGCCGCGGGTGCCCAGGTGCCGCTGGGGTCCGAAGAGGCATTCCTTTCCAGCGTGGACGAGCTGGTTCAGAAGACCGTTACCGGTGTCCTGCTATGAGGTCAAGGATTGAGATCCGGAGGGAATACGGGGACTGCGAATCCCCCAAGCGGGTGATGGGGGCCCTGCTCCCGGACAACAGGGGGGCTCCCAAGCGCACGAGGATCGAAATGCACCCCGAGGGGGAGTCACTGGTGATTGTGGTCTCATCAGATGGGGACCTCCAATCATTCCTCAGGACGGTGGATGACCTCCTCCTCTGCCTGCAGGCGGCGGAGGGGGCCCTCAAGGGCAGCCGTTAAAAAGCTTATATTGCTGTTCCCCTTTTTGCTCTTACGTTACTGCGGTGAGACGCATGTCCGAGCAAAAAACTCCAACAAAACTGAAGGATAAGTGGCGGCAAAAGAAGTGGTATGTCGTAGTGGCGCCGGCTGCCTTCGGCAATGTAGAGCTGGGCAAGACCCTATCTGATGATCCGCAGAAGCTGGTTGGGCGGATACTCGAGTCTACGCTCTACAACATCACTGAGGACTTTTCTCAACTTCATGTCAAGCTGTACTTCCGTATAACCAAGGTTGAGGGCGACAAGGCCTATACCGTATTCAAGGGCCACGACCTAGCCCGGGATTACCTCCGAAGCCTGGTCAGGAGGGGGAGCTCAAGGATTGACGGGATATTCCCCATGTCCACAAAGGACGGCTACCGCCTGCGGGTCGGCGTGATTGCCCTCTCCACGGTGAGGACCAAGAGTTCGCAGAAGCACAACATCAGGCACATAATGGAGAACGTCATCAGCAAGAAGAACGACCAGCTCATGTGTGATGAGCTCGTGCAGCAGCTTGTCCTTGGTAAGATAGCATCCGAGATCTACAACGCGGCAAAGTCTGTCTATCCCCTCAGGAAGATCGAGGTCAGGAAGAGCGAGGTCGTGGTTATCGGCGGTCCCGAGGCGATGGCCGCCGAAACTCCCCAGTCCTGATGAAACATTTTTTTATTACCCCTTCTCTAGTCAGCTTCGGTGATCTCTGCCGATGGAAGGGCTTGTGGGCAGCTCTGGCTTTAGGGGCGTTGCGCTCAGGGAGATTACGCCGGGTCTTTGCCTTGCGATGGGCAATGCCATCTCTTCCATCAACCCCGGTTGCTATGCCCTGGGCCACGATGTCCGGTTCTCATCCCCCCTCCTTACGCTGGCCCTTGCTGTGGGGCTCAATTCTGGCGGATCCGATGTGATGCACATGGGCCTTGCGCCGACACCAGCCCTGGCCTTCTACTCGAGGGGAAAAACTGGCGGGGCAATGGTGACGGCAAGCCACAACCCCCCTGAATACAATGGCGTGAAGCTCTTCGACCAGCGGGGGGCGTCCATAGGACTCCGCGGGTACATGAAGATAGCCGCACTGCTGCCTCGGGCAGAGGCATGTATGCAGGGCCCCCTGGGGAGCATCCGTCAGGGGAACGGCCTCAGCGAATATATTGAGGCGGTGGCTGCTGCGGGCCGACTGAAGAAAGGGTGGAAGGTCGGCCTCGATCCGGGCGACGGGGCAACGACCCCCACAGCCGCGATGATCTACAGGGGCATGGGCCTCAAGATTCAGGCCATCAATGTGGCACCTGACGGCTCCTTCCCCGGGCGGGGCCCAGAGCCTGCCGAGGGTGTCCTGGAGGGGCTGTCCGATCTGGTCCGAACGAAGGGTCTGGACGTGGGGTTTGCATACGACGGCGACGGCGACCGCCTTGCCATCGTGGACGAAAAGGGGAAATGCGTCGACCAGGACGCCGCGCTGGCCTTCTTCCTGGCGCGCAGCATCGGGGACCGGAGGGGGTCTGTGGTGGTCAATGTGGACACGTCAGCCGTTGTCGACTATGCGGTGGAGGCCGTAGGTGGGCGCGTCATCAGGTCAAAGGTGGGGGACCCCCATGTCCTGGAGGCCATGGTCAAGCAGAGGGCGGTGGCGGGCGGGGAAGCCTGCGGGGCATGGCTCTCTCCAGAGCACGGCCTCTGCCCCGATGGCGTGCTCTCATCCATCCTCTTCCTCAACTTCCTCGAGGAGGGGGGCATGATGCCATCAGAGGCGAGGGCAGGGCTCCCCGCCTTGGTCCTCAGGCGGAGGAAAATCCCCTGCCGGAGCGGAGAGAAGGCCTCCTTGATGGAGAAGCTGGAGACCGAGATCCGGGACCGTCACAGGGGGGCCGAGACCCTCTCGGTGGACGGCATCAGGGTCAGCTTCTCCGACAGGTCTTGGGTGCTCGTCCGGCCATCTGGAACCGAGCCGGCCCTCAGGATAACCGCAGAATCAGAGAGCGAGAGAAAAACCCTCAAGCTTATGGACGAGTTCACCGGACTAATAGGTGCATTAGGGAAGGGTAACAAATGAAGGCAGTACTATTTTGCGCAGGGAAGGGAACAAGGCTGGAGCCGCTCACCTCCTCGAGACCCAAACACCTGCTCCCAGTGGCAGGCTCGCCGCTGATTGAGCATACCCTTCACGCCCTCAGGGGCTCAGGGGTCAACGAGTGCCTCGTGGTGATCCACCACATGGGAGACCAGATAAGGGAGGCCCTGGGCGACGGCTCCCGCTTTGGCCTCGGCATAGAGTATGCCGAGCAGGGAGGGGTATTCGGGACAGGCCATGCCCTGCTGAAGGGAAAGCCCTTCGTCGGCAACGGCAGTTTCATGGTGGTCTATGGCGACCTGGCAGTGGACCCTGCCGCTATCCAGGGCCTGGTCAAGTCGCACAGCCCCAAGCGCCTGGGGACGATGTTGGGCGTCGAGGGCGCCGAGACAAGGGAATTCGGCTCATTGGAGATCAAGGATGGAATGCTCAAGAGTGTCAGCGAGAAGCCGAAGGCCGGCGGTCCCGGCACGATAAACGGCGGCATCTACCTCCTGGACAGCAGGATCTTCGAATATGTCGAGGGCACAGGGAAATCGGCAAGGGGCGAGGTGGAGCTCACCGACTCCCTAAACAGGGCCCTAAGCGATGGCCACCAACTCCAGGTCTTCAGGGTCGGAAGGGCCCAGTGGGTGGATGTGGGGCGACCCTGGAACGTCCTGGAGGCCAATGAGCTACTCATGGACTCTGCTGTAGGTCTGGGGGCTGTCCAGGGGAAGGTCGATGGCTCAGCGCACCTGAAGGGGAAGGTGGTGGTCGAGGAGGGCGCGGAGATCCTCCCCGGGGCCTACATCGAAGGACCAGCATGGATCTCAAGCGGATGCCGAGTGGGTCCCAACTGCCACATAAGGCCCTACTCGTACCTCTGCAGGGGCGCGAGGGTGGGCAATGGCTGCGAGGTCAAGGCAAGCATACTGATGGAGGAATCCCACGTGGGTCACCTCTCCTACCTGGGGGACAGCATAGTGGGAAGGGGGTCAAACCTCGGCGCAGGGACCATAACGGCCAACCTCAGGTTCGATGGGCAACCCGTGGAGGTCTCGGTGAAGGGGGCAAAGGCAAGGACCGGGAGGCGCAAGCTTGGCGCTTTCCTGGGGGACGGCGTCAAGACCGGCATCAACGTCAGCATCTTCCCCGGCGTGAAGGTGGGTGAGGAGAGCTGGATCAGCCCCCATGTCGCCCTGGACAGGGACGTTCCTCCCCATACGCTGGTAGCCGTGAAATCGGCCCTAGAGCTGAGGCAAAGGCGGTAGGCGCTTTGCTGGGCGAGCGGAACGTCGTCACAAAGGATCGCCGGAGGGTGAGCCTGAGGTTTGCCCTGGCATACCCCAACATCTACGGCGTTGGGATGAGCAACCTTGGCATCAGGCTCCTCTATGAGTACATCAACAACCGGCAGGACGCCCTCTGCGAACGCTTCTTCTTCACCAAGTATGGTGAAGTCCCCCTGAGCATGGAATCGCGCCTTCCCCTCCAGGACTTCGACGTGGTTGGGTTCTCCCTCCAGCACGAGATGGACTACCTCCGGATGCTGAACATGCTTTCGGTGTCGGGAATACCCCTGCGCAGCTCCAGCAGGAAAAAACCCATCGTCATCGCGGGGGGGCCTTCTGCCAGTGCCAACCCCCTCCCCTTCTCCCCCTTCATCGACTTTGTGGTCATGGGGGAGGCCGAGCCCCTCCTCGACGACCTCCTGGCGGCCCTCTCTGCCAAGGACGCGGGGCGCATTGGAGGGCTCAGGGGCATTTACAGGGCCGGTGGGACCGCCGAAAGGCTCGTCGCCGGCGACCTGGACGCCGCCTTCCATCCCGTGAGGCAGATCCATTCGCAGAAGCCAGACGAATTCTCTTCCAGCTTCCTGCTGGAGGTGAGCCGGGGGTGCAGCAGGGGATGCAGGTTCTGCATGGAATGCTTCCTCTACCATCCCCGGCGTCAGCGCTCACTGCGCAGGATAGATCAGATACTTGACGAGGGACTCGCCTCCACAGGCCTGAACAGGGTCACCTGCATCAGCTCCGCCTTCTTTGACCACACCGAGCTGCTGAAAATACTGTCGTCGCTCAAGGCCAGGCGCCTCCGCTTCTCCCTCCCCTCGCTGAGGATCTCCGAGACGAGCGACGCCCTGGTGCAGCTGCTGGCTGCCGGAGGGCAGAGGTCGATAACCATCGCCCCGGAGACGCCCTCGCAGCGCCTTCGGGAGGTGATCAACAAGAGGTTCGGCGATGACCAGCTCAGAGCCCTACTGACTGGCGCGAAGGGCGCGGGCATCAATTCACTGAAGATCTACCTCATGGTCGGGATACCCGGGGAAACCCGGGCAGACCTCCAGGAGATGGAAGGCCTCCTGCGGATGGTGACCTCCTCCGGCTTCAGACCTTCGTCGGTCCATGTCAGCGTCAATCCGATGGTCCCAAAAAGCAACACGCCATTCCAGTGGTCCCCCATCATATCGCCGACCGAATACTCTGAGAGGGTCTCATTCCTCAGGAGGATCTGCTCCCTCCACGGGGTCAGGCGATTCGAGTGCATGGACCACAGGTGGGGCGTCATCCAGGCCTTCCTCTCGACGGGAGGCGAGGAGGCATCCGTCGTCCTGGGTGCCCTGGCAGACGACCTCAGGTCCGGCGGGGGCGGGGACCTCGGCTCCTGGAGGAGGGTGCTGCGGCCCATGGGCAAGAGCCTGGAAAAGCTCCATGCCCCGCCAGATCTGGATTCTGACCTCCCTTGGGAAGCGATAAAAGGGGCAATTCCCAAGTCTCACCTGATAAGAGAGCACCAAAGGGCGATCTCCCTTGCCTCTGGAAATGCCTGAGGACGAAATGAAGAAGCGGTTCCTCCACATCGCCAAGGAGGTGGAGGAGCCGTCAACCGGGGAGACGGCAACCGTGAGGGTGAAGGTCCATTCCAGCGGCTACCCGCCCAATGTCCTGGACTTTCTTGCGCGGTGCGACAACGACAAGCAGGCGATGGAGATCATCGACTACCTGGAGAAGCGGGGCGAGCTCTCCAAAGCCGAAGCCGGTGCCCTGAGGCTCCGCATAGAAAAGCATGGCGTAAGGTCGGTGGCCAAGAAGAGGGCACCGGGCCACTACTTCCGGGAGTTCAGCGACTAGTCAGCCCTTCAGCCCCTTGGCAGAGACTATCTTGATTATGTCCCTGGGCTTGAGGGGGTGGTCTTCCCCAATCTTCTGGCCGCTTCTGGCATCGATTGCGTAGAGGAAGCCCTCGCCTAGGTCTGTATGGATGCGGTATGCCAGTCCCCTGGCCGTGGTCCCCTCCGGCACCAGGAAGACGTCTGGCAGCACCCTCCCCTGGTGATCGGTGAACTTGTTGGAGTCCTCAACTGGGAATACCGGTATCTCCTTGAGCTGATTGATGTAGACCGCCTCAACGGCCTCCTGCACCCCTGTGCTCCCCCACCTCCTGAGGAGCTCGCTGATCCTCTTCAGCCCATCCCTCTGTCTGTCGTTGAGTGCATCCCCACTGAGGACTTTGAAGTCGCGGTCCCCCGGCATGTAGCTGATTATGCCCTTCTTCTCGGCCAGCCTGAGGGCAAGCTCGGCCTCAGCAGAACAGGGTATGATGGGCACGTCCTTGAATTCGTCCCTCAGCCGGTCGATGTTCTCCTCCGCGCTGGGGAGATCTATCTTGTTGGCGGCTATCACCATGGGCTTTGAGGCCTTCCTGATGCCCTCAACGAAGAGCCTAAGGTCCGTCTCTGACCACTGGTCGACCCTCTTCCCGAGTTCCCCCACCGACTTTGTGACGGTGAGAATGTGCTTCCTCGTGACCATGAGCCCTGCCAGCCGCTCGGAAAGGAGGGCGACTGGATCCTGCTTGAGCTGGGTCACGCCCTTCACGATCTTGTCCCAGTCCTTCTTCAGTATCCCCAGCATCCACATGGTTATCTCGTAATCCAGGAACCTGACGTCGTCCAATGGATCCCGGGCGCCGGCCTCGCAGGGATTCCCGTTGGCATCGGTGCAGCCGGCGGCATCTATCACCTGTATGAAGCCGTCCGCCTGCCGCAGGTCGTCCAGGAACTTGTTGCCCAGCCCCCTTCCCTTGTGGGCGTCGGGAACCAACCCTGCCACATCCACTAGCTCCACGGGAACCCACCTCGTGCCGCTGACGCAGACCGAGTTCCGTGGCTGGTCCTTGATACCAAGCTCAGTGCAGACGCACTTCACCCTGATGCTCGCCACACCCCTGTTGGGCTCGATGGTGGTGAAGGGGACCTTCCCTATCTTGGCGGGAGCCAGAGTTGCCGCTGAGAAGAAGGTCGACTTGCCGACGTGAGTCTTTCCCACAAGGCCTGCGATCATTTGGGAAACATCCCCTGGCAGCTCCACTCTGCCTGCTCTTATATCAATTAGTGTGCGCTGAAATATTACCATTTTTCATGCGAGCGGAGAGCCCTGCGAGTGATTTAAAAAACCGTCCCGGTGACAAAGTTACTGTCTTCGGAAGTCCAAGGGTGAGGATCATTGAAAAAGCATTGGGCGCGACTAGGGGCAAATGGCGCAGCCACAAGGAAGGAGATCATTGGCTCGTCCTCGGCACGCCTCCAATGCCAGGGGCCGGGCTGCACCGGCGGATGCCCCATCGGCGTAGGCGTGCCGTCTGCTCTCACGCTGGTTTCCTCAGGCAGCCTTGGGGAGGCCGCAGCTCTGTTCAGGCCCCGGAGCCCCCTTGCATCCATCACCGGCAGGCTCTGCCCCTCGGGCCGCCTCTGCGAGCGCGCCTCTTTGCAGCCCCTGACTGATGGCGAAAAGGTTTAATCTGGCTTCGTTTTATCCATCTCAAGCCAATGGTGAATGCCATGGACGTGCTCATTGCCGATTCCGTTGATAGGGAGTGCCCTGCAAGGCTCAGAGCAGCGGGGTTCCAGGTGACTGAGGACTTCGAAATAACCCCGGAGGATCTGAAGAGGAAGATTGGGTCGTATGCTGTCCTGGTCGTGAGGAGCAGGACCAAGGTGACCAAGGACGTGCTGGAGGGGGCAGCCCGGCTCAAGCTCATAGGCCGGGTCGGCGTAGGCCTGGACACAATCGATGTGGCGGCAGCCGAGGCAAAGGGGATCAAGGTCTTCAACACGCCCCAGATGTCCACCGTCGCCGTCGCCGAGCTTGTCATGTCCATGATGCTAAACCTCGTAAGGGGGACACATCTGGCCAATGAGTCCATCAAGAAGGGCCAGTGGGAGAAGAAGAAGTTCCAGGGCGGGGAGCTGAACGGCAAGACGCTTGGCATTGTGGGCTTCGGGAGGATAGGCAGGGCAGTGGCCAAGCGCGCAAAGGCCTTCGGCATGAGGATATCCGCCTACGATGTTAAACTCGACGAGGATGCGCTGAGGAGCCTCGGAGGCGAGAGGCAGAAGACGCTGGAGGAGCTCCTGGCGCGGTCAGACATTGTCACACTCCACACGCCCCTCATCCCAGAGACAAGGAAGATGATCAACTCAAAGTCGCTCCAGCTCTTCAGGAACGGGGCCTACCTCATCAACGCCTCTAGGGGCGAGGTCGTGGACAGCGCGGCCCTGCTGGAGGCACTGAAATCCGGAAGACTGGCCGGCGCCGCACTGGACGTGTACGAGGGCGAGCCGCCGAAGGAGGCATGGGAGAAGGAGCTGGTGGCCCTCCCCAGTGTCGTTGCCACACCTCACATTGGCGCACAGACCCGGGAGGCTCAGGTGGCAGGAGCCATCATGGTAGCCGAAAACATTATAAACTTGATTAAGCCGCTTTAGTGCACGGTTGGTTCGATGATGTCAGCTTACAAGTATCTCGCCGAGGCTTGGAGGAGACCCGATGAGGGGGTAGTCCGTGCCATGAGAACAACAAGGCTGGTGCGGTGGCGCAAAGGCCCCTCAGTCGCGAAGGTGGAGCACCCGACGAGGCTTGACAAGGCCCGCTCGCTGGGCTACAAGGCCAAGCAGGGAGTCACAGTCGCAAGGATACGGATAATCAGGGGTCCGATGAATGTTTCGAGACCCCGGTCAGGGAGACGCCCCAAGAGGATGGGCGTATACGGGATCACGTCCAGCAAGAGTACCCGGTGGGTTGCGGAGGAGAGGGTTGCCAGGAGGTACCCCAACATGAACGTCCTTGGCAGCTACTGGGTCGGGTCTGACGGCCGATATGCCTGGTTTGAGGTTGTTCTGGTCGATCCAAGCCACCCGGCAGTGCTGGCCGACAGGGACCTTTCATGGATGGCGAACCCGGCCCAGCGCGGCAGGGTCTACAAGGGGTTGACCCCCGCAGGCAGGAAGAGCCGTGGCCTCTACCACAGGGGGAGGGGCTCCGAGAAGTCCGGTCCCAAGAGATATGCATAAGCCCTTAAGGGGCCTCAACTCAGTTTTTCTACAGGGCGCAGACTCCAATTGGCGATAGTCGGGATCTCCTACAGCACCATTGCCCACTCCACAGAGGATCCACTCAAGGTGGAACGCGCCATCCTCTCCCTTCTGCCCGAGTCGATGCGGGCCACGCGGCAGCCTTCGGTTGCCGAGGCATCAGGGCACCACGGCAATCCCATCCGCGTCCTGTCCCTCGAACTAAGGGGAAAGTCGGAGCCAGACGAAGCCTTCGGGTATCTCCTGAGGCTCCTGCCTGTGGCCGACAGGCTGATGATAAGGGACCAGATAATGACCTACTGGGACGGCAGGTCCACAGTTTTCCTGAGGCTCGAAAAGCAGTCCTGCTACGCCGGCCAGCCGCGCCTCTCAAGCTCAGACGACGTTATCCGGGTGAAAATCAGCCTCCTGGGCGGGAAGCATGATGCGGCCTCGGTTTTGGATGCCTTCGAGTTGATCTAGCCCCATAGCTTTTTACCGCTTGCCCACCAAGGGAGAAACGGAGGCCCAAGGCGTGAAATGCAGACCACTGCGCCGGCGCTACATCGTCTTCCGGGTGGCGGGGGAAGCAAGCGATTCTGATATTGTCGGCGCCGTGACAGGCCCCTCCTGCGAAAGGGGGATGACAAGGCTGGTCCTCAGGGAAGGGCCATACGCGGTCGTTCGCATGGACCACATTGCTGCAGCGAGGGCGGAGGCAAGGGCGCCCACGCGGTTGGCCAACGGCGGCGCCGAGATGAGATCCGTCTCCACAACAGGAAGCATTGCGAAGGCACGGGAAAAGATAAAAAAACTGCTGCGCAGAGATATAGCTGGGGATGAGGAAGCCGTCCCAGTCAAACAGAATGATAAGATGTTGATAAAATGACGGACTGAGGGCCAAAAGCCCCGCAGGGAAAACCCTGCGCCCACTTTACATATGTAAAATGAATTATTCCAAAAAAATGGTATAAAATTGTCATCTTTCAATAGATTTGCCATCACATATGCTAAATATTTCAAATATATGTTCATGAATAATGAACAATAATAAAAAGTGTTCATCTGACTCTTGGTCATATTTGTGCTTTTAGCCAATAACCTCCGCAATATTTAAAAGGTATTGCCGTCTAATACTTTCTTCTGTTAATTCAGGAGGAAGCAGGATGGGGAATTCAGACGATATGATGAGGAGAACTCTGCGGGGGGAGGCTGTGGACTACATAGATGTCCCCATAGATGACTCTCCAGACCCCAGGACCTTCAAGGAAATGTTCCCCTTCGACGAGCCTCCCAAAGTAATGTTTGACGGCGTGGACATCCCGCAGGAGGTGCCGGGGAACCTCTGGATCACCGACACGTCCTTCAGGGACGGGCAGCAGTCGAGGGATCCCTATTCGGTGAACCAGATAGTCGAGCTCTACAAGTACCTGTCCAAGATAGGCGGCCCCAAGGGCAAGATACTCATGACGGAGTGCTTCCTCTACACGAAGAGGGACCGCGAGGCAGTGGACAAGGCCAAGACACTTGGCCTCGACTTCCCAAAGATAACCGGGTGGATAAGGGCCAGCAAGGAGGACCTCAAGCTCGCCACCCTGGCAGGGGTGGAGGAGGTGGGGATGCTCTCTTCCATATCAGACTACCACATCTTCTACAAGTTCAAGGGACTCAGCAGGTCTGAGGTCATTGCAAAATACCTCGAGGTGATAGAGGAAGGCCTCAAGGCAGGTCTGGTGATGCGGGCACACATTGAGGACTGCACCAGGTCAGATGTGCTCGGTGTCGTCGTTCCCTTTGCCAGGCGCCTCATGCGCCTCTCCGAGAAGTATCGCCTCCCGGTGAAGATACGCATCCCCGATACGCTGGGTTTGGGCCTCCCATGGCCGCAGGTGGCGCTCCCGAGGAGCATACCCAAGATCGTCTGGGCGCTGAGGAAGATGGGAGGGGTCCCCTCCGAATGGCTAGAGTTCCATGGCCACAACGACTTCCACATGGGCATAGCCAATGCCACATCCGCTTGGCTCTACGGGGCGTCCCTCAACAATACGACGCTCCTGGGCATAGGAGAGCGGGCAGGCAACGTCCCCCTTGAGGCCATGGTATTCGCCTACGCCGGCATAAAGGGCACCCTGGACGGTATGGACACAATTGCCATCACCGACGCCTCCCAGTACTACAAGAGGACGGTGGGTTACCACATACCTCCCTATTACCCCCTGGTGGGCAAGAACTTCAATGTCACCCGGGCGGGCATCCACGCCGACGGGGCACTGAAGAATATCGAGATGTACCTTCCCTTCGACACGGAGAAGCTGCTGGGCGTCCCTCCCGGCGTCTCCATAACCCCCTACTCTGGCAACGCGGGAGTCGCCTTCTGGATAAACTACTACTTCAACCTCAAGAACTCGCAGCGGGTCGACAAGGACCACCCCGGTGTAATGAAGATCTACGCCGAGGTCTGCAAGAAGTTCGACAAGGGCGAGGCATTGACCATCAGCGACAGGGAGATGCTTTCCCTCGTCAGGCAGAACATGCCTGAATTCTTCGAGGAACACAAGCAGAACATCAGCCCCATCTGAGCCCCGCGTGGCTGAGCAGGGAAATTTAATATCCCCTCTATGCGATTATTAGCTTGATTTCCCATGTCCAAAAGAATTGTGCGGGGTTTTCTGCGGGATGACGGGAAGCCAAACTTCAACACTTCCCTATTCGAGAAGCCGGGAGAGCTCGAGTACCTCTCCCAGAAGCCCGTCTATTCCGCCACCAGCAGATCGCCGATAATCAAGGGCATAGACCTTATGATCAGCAAGGGCGTCAGGAGGATCCCGATCACGGACGCTAAGGAGGATCTCCTGGGCATAGTCACCTCCATGGATATAGTAAACTTCCTGGGGGGCGGGAGCTACTACAACATCGTAAAGTCCAAGCACAGCGGAAGGTTCTTCTCCGCTCTCAACGAGCCGCTGGAGTCCATAATGACAAAAAATGTGGTCTTTGCCGAGACCTGCGAGAGCTTCTCCGACGTCTTGGAGAAGATGATCAGGCACGGCTACAGCGCAATGCCCATCGTCAAAAAACCCAGGACCCTGGTTGGCATTATCACAGAATACGACATCGTTCATTACCTTGCGGGCCGCTCTTCCAGTGAGACTGTTGAAGAGCACATGAGCAGGAACCCCGTCATAGCCTCCCCTGACATAACCATCAGCTCCGCAGCAAAACTGATGGTGTCCAACGGCTTCCGCAGGATCCCCCTCAAGAGGGAAGACGCCATGGTGGGCATAGTGACCGCTACAGACATAGTCCGCTACATCGGCGAGGGGTCCGCCTTCAGGAAGATAATGATGGATGAGATGGAGCAGGTAATGGCACAGCCGGTCGAGGAAATCATGATGACCAACGTCGTCTCGGTGGACAAGGGCCTCCCCATAGGGGAGGCAGCGC